>DWWQ01000050.1 GCA_019119615.1 Candidatus Alistipes stercoravium
GAGCTCGTCGTCGAAGATCACCACGTCGATGGCCTCCTCGCGGCAGTAGTCGGCGATCTCCTGCAGCTTGCCCGGACCGACGTAGATGCGCGCCGAGGGCTGCGGGAGCCGCTGCGTGAAGCGCTTGACGGCGCGGATGTCGGCCGTCTCGGCCAGAAACTCCAGCTCGTTGAGGAACTCCTCGGCCTGGCGCGGCTCCTGGTCGTCGCGGACGACGGCCACCAGCACGGCGCGCTCGCGGGGATCCTCCACG
Source organism: Candidatus Alistipes stercoravium (assembly GCA_019119615.1). Classification (GTDB taxonomy): domain Bacteria; phylum Bacteroidota; class Bacteroidia; order Bacteroidales; family Rikenellaceae; genus Alistipes; species Alistipes stercoravium. The sequence goes on from DWWQ01000050.1 coordinate 254, forward strand.
GCGGGGTTCTCCGGCGCCGTATTTTTGGATGCTTGTTCTTTCAAATTCGCTGTTTTTGGTGAAACCACCGGGCACCCGTACCTCCCTTCCGGCGGCAATCCGCCCCGGGGGAGAGGGCTCCCGGATACAAATGCCGGACTACAAATAAGGGTATCCGCCCGAAAGCAGGATACCCTCAAAATCAGCAGCCGGAATGATTACTGCTGTACACGGAAATCGACCGGAAGCGTATACTTCACACGCACGGGCTGGTTGCGCTGCTTGCCCGGGCTCCACTTCGGCGACTTGCTGAGCACGCGGATGGCCTCGTCGGAGAGCGAGCGGTCGGGAGTCTGGAGCACCTCGATGTTGGTCAGACGACCGTCCTTCTCGATCACGAAGGTTACGACCACGCGGCCCTGGATGCCGTTTTCGAGGGCGATCTGCGGGAAGCGCACGTTCTGCTGCACCCAGTTGCGGAAGGTGTTGAGGTCTCCGCCCAGGAACGAAGGCATCGTCTCGGCCACGAGGAACGGCTGGTCGTCCTCGATCTCCTCCTCGACAACCTCCACCTGCTGGATCACCTCGGTGTTCTCGTCGAACTCGGTGAAGCTCACCTCGGTGGTGATCTTCGTGTCGTTGGTAACGACCTCGAGCAGGTCGGCGATCACCTTGACCTCCACCTTCTTGGGAGGCTCGGGCGGTTTCTGGTCCTGACGGGTGATCTCGGTGAGATCCTCCTCAATGACTACGACCTCCTGGTCGAATTTCTCGATCGTACGCTCCTTCGGGGTGTACCAGAAGGCCAGAATAACCAGACCGAGCGATATGATAAGCCCGATCTCAAGCAGAAGACCCCGCTTGTTCTGAAGGTCCGCTTTGGGTGATTTCTTGATTTCCATCTATACTAAACTTTAATTGTTTGCGGCATGGAAAGAGTGCATATGCACGCTATGCACCACAAATATAGGGATAAAATTCCAAAAATGAGCGTCCCGGTGCAAAAATCTTCAAAATTTCCCTACTTTTGCCCTGCAAAAGGGTTCGAACGAGGGTATCATGACGGAAAAAGAGCTTCTGTACGGCCGAAATCCCGAACAGCTTGCGGCGCTCTGCGGCGAGCTGGGGCTGCCGCGTTTTGCCGCGCGGCAGATCGCCCGCTGGCTCTATGTGCGCCACACGGAGGACCCGCTGCGGATGACCGACCTGCCGAAGGGGGCCCGCGAGCTGCTCTCCGCGCGCTTCGCGCCGGCGCTGCACGCCCCCGAGCGGGTGGCCACCTCGCACGACGGCACGAAGAAGTACCTTTTCCGCACCCTCGCGGGCCACTACATCGAGTCGGCCTACATCCCCGACGGCGAGCGGGCGACGCTCTGCGTCTCGTCGCAGGCGGGCTGCCGCATGGGATGCCGCTTCTGCGCCACGGGCCGCCAGGGGCTGCAGGAGTCGCTGCCCGCGGCGGAGATCCTCAACCAGATCGTCTCGCTGCCCGAGCGCGACCGACTCACGAACCTCGTCTTCATGGGCATGGGCGAACCGCTCGACAACGTGGACAACGTGCTGCAGGCGCTCGAGATCCTCACCGCCGAATGGGGCTTCGGCTGGTCGCCCACGCGCATCACGCTCTCCACGGCGGGCGTCGTGCCGCAGCTGCGGCGCCTGCTCGACGCCTCGAAGGTCCACCTGGCCGTGAGCCTCCACAACCCCTTCCACGAGGAGCGCATGCAGATCATGCCCGTCGAGCGGGCGTGGCCCGTTGCCGAGGTGGTGGAGACGCTGCGCGAATACGACTTCACGCACCAGCGGAGGGTCTCGTTCGAATACATCGTCATGAGCGGCCTGAACGACACCCCGCGCCATATCCGCGGGCTGCTGCGGCTGCTCAACGGCATCCGCTGCCGCATCAACCTGATCCGCTTCCACCGCATTCCCGACTCGCCCTACTTCTCGCCCGACGACGAGGCGATGCTGCGCTTCCGCGACGAGCTGACCGCACGGGGGATCCAGACGACGATCCGGGCCTCGCGCGGCGAGGACATCCAGGCCGCCTGCGGCCTGTTGAGCACCCGGGCCCTGCAGGGCAAGTAACCCGCCGGCCGCACCCCTCTACCTTCCGGCTCCGCACAAAAAAACTCCGCACAAGGCGGAGTACCAGGCAAACAATTGTTAAACTAAACACGACGACATCCTGCTTTTGCCGGCGCCCTCCTGCGCAGCGGTCCGGAGCGTATCCGGAGGTTCCGCCTGCGGGCTGCGACCGGCGCGGGTCAGTATGCGGCCGCTCACGCAAACTCCTTTCTCATGCAGTGTTCTTTAAGGTTCGACATCTTTTTCCCGTTGGGGAGCCGGAATCGCACAACCGGCTTTGATCCGGAGAGGCCCAAGCATCGTACCAAAATCCCGACAAGGGGCTAAAAACGCCCTGCAGACGCCTCCGGAGGTGTTTTTCGGACAGCATGGTCTGTGGAACGGATGTGGAATCGCCGGCGGGGAGTGTGGAAAAATTCCACACATTCCGGGGAAAGGAGGCTTCGGGAAAAATGGCCGCACAACAATCCGGCGGCACGATGGCCCGGCAGTCCGGTGTCCGGCTACCCGGCGGCACGACAACCGGTCCTTCGGAGCCCCTCCCCGGCAGTCCGGCGCCCATGTCTTTTCAGAGCCCCCCGGCAGCCCGACCCGGTGCCCGGGATTATTCGATGCCGTAGAGGTGGAGTTTGTTGTAGAGGGTCTTGCGGTCGATGCCCAGCAGCTTGGCGGCCTGCGACTTGTTGCCTGCGGCGGCGGCCAGGGCGCGGCGGATCTGCTCCTCCTCGGAGGCGGGGTCGCGCAGGGCGTAGTTCGGAACGGAGGCGCCGGGGGTTCCGACGATCTCGGCGGGAAGCTCGCGGCAGGTGATGTAGTCGCCCGCGGCGAGCAGCGTCGCCGACCGCACGGTATTCTTCAGCTGGCGCAGGTTGCCCGGCCAGGCGTAGCGGGCCAGCGCCGCGGCGGCGGCCGGGTCGAAGCCCACGATATGCTTGCCCAGCTCGCGGTTGGCCTGGTCGAGGAAGAAGTCGGCGAAGAGCGGGATGTCGCCCTCCATCTGCCGCAGCTCGGGCATGCGGAGCGTAAATTCGTTGATGCGGTGGTAGAGGTCCGTACGGAACGTGCCGCGGGCGATCGCCGCCTCGAGGTTCTCGTTCGTTGCGGCCACGAGGCGGATATCCACGGGGATCTCGCGTGTGCTGCCCACGCGGCGGATACGCCGCTCCTGGAGGGCGCGCAGCAGCTGCACCTGCGTCTCGTAGGTGAGGTTCCCCACCTCGTCGAGGAAGAGCGTGCCGCCGTTGGCCGCCTCGAAGGCCCCGGCCTTGTCGGAGAGCGCCCCGGTGAACGACCCCTTGACATGCCCGAAGAACTCCGAAGCCGCCAGGTCGCGCGGGATGGCGCCGCAATCGACCGCCACGAAGGGTTTCGCGGCGCGGCGGCTTTCGCGGTGGATGAGCTGTGCAATGTGCTCCTTGCCCGTGCCGCTGGCGCCGTTGATGAGCACCGACATGTCGGTCGGGGCCACCAGCCGCACATATTCGTAGAGCTGGCGCGAAAGGTCGCTGCGCCCCTCGATGTAGTTGGGCAGTGCGGGAGAGGCTCCGCGGCTGCGGCCACCGCGCCCGGAGGTATGGCCCGCCGACTCCGCATCCGTCTCCGGGACGGCCGCGGCAGGGCTCTCCGCAGCGGACTTGAGCGCCTCGCGGATCTTCTTCAGCAGCTCGTCGGGATTCACCGGCTTGGCCACATAGTCCGAGGCGCCGAGCTTCATGCTCCGCACGGCGTTCTGGATCTCCGCATAGCTCGTCATCACGATCACCGGGGCCTCGACCCCTTCGCCCGCCATCCACTGCAGCAGGGCGATGCCGTCCTCGTCGGGAAGGCGCATATCACTCAATACCAGTGAAAACGAACCTTTTGCGAGGGCCGCGCGGGCCGCCGCCACCGATGCCGCCGTCTCTACCTCGAAGCCCTGTTTGGCCAGCCAGGTGCGGAGCATCAGCGCAAAGGTCAGGTCGTCGTCTACGATTAAAATCCGTTCCATACTCGTACAAAGATAGCGAATTATTCCGTTCGGGCCCCATTTTCAGCCGCTTTTTCCGCCGCCGGGTCCGCAGTGGAGTCCGCAGTGGGATTCGCCGCCGGGTCCGCAGTGGGATTCGCCGCCGGGTCCGCAGTGGGATCCGCTGCCGGGCCGGTTGCAATGCGGGCAAGGCCCCGGGCAATGTCTGCGGCAGCCCCGCGGAGCGCTTCGCGGAGCGGGGCGTCGAAGGCCCCGGGCGCCGTCTCGGCCTGCCGCAGCACCGTGGCCACCCCGTCGTCCCCGAGCATCGTCAGCAGCGGCAGCATCTTGTGCGCCTGGGCCTTTGCCGCCGCGTCGTCGCCCGCGTCGAGAGCCACGCAGAGCGCCTCGCGGTTGGCCGTGGTCTGCTCGACGAAGGAGTCGAGGATCGAGCGGGCCGCCTCATGATCGTCGCCCGCGAAGGCCGTGAGGGCCGCCAGGTTCCATCCGCCGGTCGCCGCGCCCGTCTCCTCCGCGGCGGGGGTTTCGGGGGCCAGGGCCGCTTCGGCATCGGCATCCGCAACGGCCCCTGCGGCCGTGCGGAGCGCCTCGACCAGCTCGCCGTAGGTGAAGGGCTTGCGCAGGCAGGCCGCGAAGCCCCGGGCGGCAAACTCCCCGGCGCCGAGGTCGCCGCGGGCCGAGACGGCCACGACGGGGAGTCCGGGCGCCGCGCGGTGCACCTCCTCCAGGACGCGGAATCCGTCGCAGGAGGGCATCTGTATATCGGTAACGACCGCATCGAAGCGGTTTTCGGCCACGAGCCGCCCGGCATATTCGGGATATTGGCAGCATTCGGCGACGAGCCCCGCGCGGCGGCACATCGCGGCAACCATCTCCAGCTGCAGCGGGTCGTCGTCCACCAGCAGAACGCGGTATGCGGGCAGCGGCGCGGGAGCTGCGGAAGTTGCGGGGGCTGCGGGGGCCGTTTCGCCGGATGGCGGCGCCACGGTGCGAGATTTCCCAGAGACGCGGCCCACGGGGATCGTTACGAGGAAGCGGCTGCCGCGGCCGGGAGTGCTGTCCAGCGAAAGCGAGCCGCCGAGGAGCTTGACGAGCCGGTCCACGATCGAGAGGCCGAGACCGAAACCATCGACGCCCCGGGCCGAACGCAAACGCACGAACTCGGCGAAGATCCGTTCGCGCTCCTCGGGGGCGATGCCGCGGCCGGTGTCGCGCACCGAGAAGGTGAGCAGTCCGTCGGAGAGGCCCACGCGCAGCGTAACGAAGCCCTCGTCGGTGAATTTCAGGGCGTTCGACAGCAGGTTGTCGGCGATCTGCCGGATGCGGAAGGCGTCGCCCTCGACCTCGCGGTCCGCGCCGGGGGCCACTTCGAGACGCAGGTCGAGCCCCTTGGCGGCGGCGGCCGCGGCAAATCCCGTGCGGATCGTGTCGAAAAGCTGCGCGGGGTTGAAGACCACGGGTTCGACCTCCATCTTGTGGGCGTCGAGACGGTAGAAGTCGAGCAGGCTGTTCACGAGTGCCAGCAAGTGCTCGGCCGAGGATTTCATGTTCGCGAGGTAGAGCTCCTGGCGCTTGTCGCCGGTCAGACGCGAGAGCAGGTCGATGTATCCCATCACGGAGCCGAGCGGGGCCTTGATGTCGTGCGTGATGGCCAGCATGAGCTGTTCGCGGGCGGCGAGCAGTGCCTCGTTGTCGCGGTTGGCCTGTTCGAGGGCCCGGCGGTAGCGGTTGCTGCGGTTGATGTCGCGCCACGAGATGCCCACGAAAAGCAGCATGAGCGCCACGGCCCCCGCGGCCACGCCGCCCAGCAGGTGCGACGAGCGGCTGCGCAGCGCCTCGCGGGCGTCGATGCGGGCCATGAGGAACTGCGTCTCCTCCTCCTCGAAGTCGAGGATCAGGCGGTAGATCTTGGCATTGACCAGGTCATTGCTGTAACGCAGGCGCAGCCCCTCGCGCCAGGCCGTGTCGTAGATGCCCAGGCGCTCGCTCGTAACGCTGTCCTGCAGGGCCTGCAGCACCAGGGCGATCGTGTCGCGGATCGCCCCGGGATCGGGGCCTCCGGGGGCCGGAAGAGTATCGACGAGGATCTCGCGGCGCGAGATGACCACGCTGGAGTCGCCCTTCGGGGGGCTGAACAGGTCGGCCAGGCGGCGGAAGAAGCGCCGCTTGGGTCGCGGCACGGCCACCGTGTCGGCCTGCACGAGGCGGGGCTGCGGCAGCGTGTCGCGGCGCAGGGCCGCGGGCCGCGCAACCCCCGGATCGGGGCGCGCCGCAGCGGGAAGCACGCGCCGCAGCGAATCGGTGCGGGGCAGCGAGTCGGAGGGCGCCGGATGCCGCAGGACGGCCCGTCGCAGCGTGTCGCCGGGCCGCAGCGTATCGCCCCGGAGCAGCGAATCGGCCGTGCCGTCCGGCTCCGGGGCCTCCTCCGCGGACTCTCCGATCAGGGCGCGGATATTCTTTTCGAGCAGGCTGGCCGTGCCGCCCGAGCGGATCGAGCGGCGCAGGCTCATCGTCCGCCGCTCCTTGTCGGCGAGCAGCCGCACGATGCTGTCCAGACGCATCGTCTGCAGCGAGTCGATGCTGCCGTCGAAACGGCGCAGCGAGTCGATGCACCCGCGCACGGCGCGCAGCTCACGGCGGTAGAGCGCCTCGCAGGACTGGTAGCCGGCGATCATGAGCTGACCGTAGCTCTCGGCCTGGTAGAGGTGGTAGAGCACCTCGTTCACGGCGCGGCGCTTGCTCTGCAGCAGCGCATAGCTGCCGTCGGGCGCGGAGTAGCGCACCACCGTCCGGTAGACATAGCCCACCGAAAGGATGCAGACCGCGATGAGGATCAGATAACCCGCGGCGATCTTCGTTTTGACGAATCGGGACTCTTTCACGACCTCTTGGACTCTTTCACGACGTCAAAGATAACGAAAAAATCGTGCGTTTCGGTGTGTCGGGCGGCAAAGCGGGGCCGTGCGCGAAAAATCCGCGCGGGCAGCGCACGGATCCGCGCGGAATCGCTATCTTTGAAGCCGAAAGGTTCCATAACACACACCGTCCATGAAAAAATTCGGTTACATCCTGCTTGCCGTGCTTGCCGTCGGCCTCGCTCTTTTTCTCTATTTCCGTTTCTGGTTCGTCTTCGGCGAGGGCGTGAAGAGCGGCGAACTGAACTACGTCGTCCACAAGGGCGTGATCTTCAAGACCTACGAAGGCAAGCTCATCCAGTCGGGGCTGCGTTCGCGCACGGCCGGCACGGTGCAGTCCTACGAGTTCGAATTCTCGGTGCGCGACGCGGAGCTGGCCCGCCGGCTGATGCTGCAGGGCGGCCGCACCGTCGAGCTGCACTACAAGGAGTACTTCGGGGCCCTGCCCTGGCGCGGCTTCACGAAGTTCATCGTGGACAGCATCGTCTCCTCGGAACCCGCCGCCACAGCGGCCGACATCCTGCCGTCCGCCGCTCCGGAACCCGAGGTTCCGTAGCCCGCCGCAGCAACGCCCCGGCGGCCGGAGTGCAAACCGGAGTGCAAAATTAATATCGAAAAACGATAAAAATTTTTTGATTTTCGAAATTCATTCGCTATATTTGCTGGCGTAAATTCCGAAAACATCCATTCTGACGCTTATGGACCTACTTACGGCTGAACACGTTACCAAACGCTACGCGGCGCACACGGCGCTCGACGACGTCTCGGTTTCCATTCCCCGCGGATCGGTCTACGGACTGCTCGGACCCAACGGTGCGGGCAAGACGACGCTGATCCGCATCATCAACCGCATCACGGCGCCCGACAGCGGGCGCGTCCTCTTCGACGGGCACGAGATCGCCCCCGAAGATATCTACCGCATCGGCTACCTGCCCGAGGAGCGCGGTCTCTACAAGAAGATGAAGGTGGGCGAGCAGGCGCTCTTCTTCGCCCGCCTGAAGGGGCTTTCGCGGCGCGACGCCACGCAGCGGCTGCGGCTGTGGTTCGAGAAGTTCGGCATCACAAGCTGGTGGGACAAAAAGGTGGAGGAGCTCTCGAAGGGCATGGCCCAGAAGGTGCAGTTCATCGTCACGGTGCTGCACGAACCCGAGCTGCTGATCTTCGACGAACCCTTCTCGGGCTTCGACCCGATCAACGCCAACCTGCTCAAGGAGGAGATCCTGGCGCTGCGCGACCGGGGCGCCACGGTGATCTTCTCGACGCACAACATGTCGTCGGTCGAGGAGATCTGCGACCACATCACGCTCATCAACAAGTCGCGGAACATCCTCTCGGGACGCGTGGACGAAATCCGCCGGCGCCACGGCGCCAACCTCTTCGAGGTGGACTACCGCGGCGACGAGGAGACCTTGCGGCGCGCCCTGGAGGGACGCTGCGAGATCCTCGAACGCCCGGCCGACGAGGCCACGGCCTACCGCACGCTGCGCATCCACATCCCCGACGACGGGGCGGTGCGGCGGGTGGTCGCCGCAGCCAACGAGGCGGTCGAGCTGCGCTCGTTCCGCGAAATCATCCCCTCGATGAACGACATCTTCATCCGCGCCGTAAACGGACTGCTCTGACCCCATGGAAAACCGCGAAAAACAGGCCTCCCGCCGAAGGGGAGGCACCGCCACAGCGCTGCTTTCGGGCGTGTGCCTGGGCCTCGGCATGTACGACCTCGTCCACGGCCTGCGGACAGAGGCCGAGACGCTGCGGCTCGCGCTTTCGGCCATCACGCTGTGCTGCGGCATCCTGCTGATGCTCCGCATCCGGAAAACGGCCTCCCGGAGAACGGCCGCGAACAAAAACCGATAAAACCCACAACACCATGTCCAACATAAGCCTCATCATCCAGCGCGAATTCAACGAACGCGTACGGAAAAAGTCCTTCATCATCACCACGATCCTCATGCCTGTGCTGGTGATCGCCCTGATGGTCGCCCCGGCGCTCATCATGGAGTATTCGGGCAGCGAGACACGGCACATCGCCGTCATCGACCGCAGCGGTCTTGTCGCCCCGCGGCTCGAGAGCAACGCGGAGGTCGTTTTCGAGCCTGTCGATCTGGAGCTCGACACGGCGCGCCGGCAGCTCACCGACCGCTTCGGGGTGCTGTGGATCGGCGCCGACATTCTGGAAAACCCCTCGGCCGTGAAGCTCTACGCCAACTCGTCGTCGTCGCTCTCGGTCGAGAGCGCCATCACGGGACAGATCGAGCAGATCCTCGAAACCGAGAAGCTCAAGGCCTACGAGATCGACAACCTGCAGCAGATCCTCGACGCGGTGAAGACCACCGTCACGCTGCAGACCTTCCGCAACGACAAGTCGCAGGAGGGCGAGTCGCAGGCGCAGTCGTCGGTCGTCGCCACGGCCACGGGCTACATCCTGGGCTTCGTGCTTTACATGTTCCTGCTGATCTACGGCTCGATGGTCATGCAGTCGGTCATCGAGGAGAAGAACAACCGCGTGCTCGAGGTGATGGTCTCGTCGGTGCGGCCCTTCGACCTGATGATGGGCAAGATCCTCGGCGTGGCGGCCGTCGCCGTCGTGCAGGTGGTCATCTGGGGCGTGCTGATCGTCGGCGTGGGGAGCTTCGTCCTCCCGCAGCTCATGCCCGCGGAGGCGATGGCCGGCGTGGAGGCCGTGCAGCAGGGCATGCCCGACGCCGCGGCAGCGAGCGGCATGGACAGCGAGATGCTGCAGGTGCTGGCCGCCGTAACGGACCTGGGCTATGTGGTCAAGATCTTCGTCTGCCTGCTGCTCTTCGTCTTCGGCGGATACCTCCTCTACTCGGCGATGTTCGCCGCCGTGGGCTCGGCCGTGGACAACGTCCAGGACGCCTCGCAGCTGCAGATGCCCATCACGCTGCCGATCATCCTCGCGCTGCTGATGATGCTCGCCGTCATCAAGGACCCCAACTCGTCGATGGCCTTCTGGTTCTCGATCATCCCCTTCACATCGCCCGTGGTGATGATGGCCCGCATCCCCTACGACATCCCGCTGTGGGAGATCGCACTCTCGCTCGCGGTGCTCTACGCCTCGTTTGTGGGCATGGTGTGGTTCGCGGCGAAGATCTATCGCGTGGGTATCTTCATGTACGGCAAGAAACCCACCCTGCGCGAGCTGCTCCGCTGGGTGCGCTACAAGTCCTGATACGCCGCCATGCGCCGCCGGAGACCGCAGGTCCCGTGCGGCGTGTTTTTTGCGGAGCCTCTTTTTCGTGTTAGGGGAATAACAGAAATGAAAATATTTTCCTAACTTTGCGGCAGAATCCCCCGACGGATCAAAGACATACAACAAATACTTAAAAACACAGCGTTATGAATTCGATCGACAACTACGATTTCAACGGCAAGCGCGCGATCATCCGCGTGGACTTCAACGTGCCCCTCAACGAGAAGGGCGAGGTAACCGACGATACGCGCATCCGCGCCGCCATGCCCACCGTCAAGAAGGTGCTCGAGAAGGGCGGAGCGGTGATCCTCATGTCGCACATGGGACGCCCGAAGAAGAATCCCGATCCGAAGTATTCGCTCGAGCAGATCATCCCGGCCATCGAGAAGAACCTCGGCGTGAAGGTCGCCTTCGCCGGCGACTGCATGGGCGAGAAGGCCGCCGAAATGGCCAAGGCGCTCAAGCCGGGCGAGGTGATGCTGCTGGAAAACCTGCGTTTCTACGCCGAGGAGGAGGGCAAGCCCCGCGGCCTTGCGGAGGATGCCACCAAGGAGGAGAAGGACGCCGCCAAGAAGGCCCTCAAGGAGGGTCCGCAGAAGGAGTTCGTCAAGAAGCTCGCCTCGTATGCCGACTGCTACGTCAATGACGCCTTCGGCACGGCACACCGCAAGCACGCTTCGACCTACCTGATCGCCAAGTACTTCCCCAACGACAAGATGTTCGGCTACCTGATGGAGAAGGAGGTTCGGGCCATCTCGGCCGTCATGGAGAACCCGGCCCATCCGTTCTGCGCGATCATCGGCGGCTCGAAGGTTTCGTCGAAGATCGGCGTGATCAAGGCCCTCATCGAGAAGGTCGATTCGATCATCATCGGCGGCGGCATGACCTACACGTTCGCCGCAGCCCAGGGCGGCAAGGTCGGCAATTCGATCTGCGAGCCCGACATGTTCCCCGTGGCGCTGGAGATTCTCGAGCTGGCCAAGCAGAAGGGCGTGGAGCTCGTCATGTCGCCCGACGCACTGATCGCCGACGCCTTCTCGGCCGACGCCAACACGGACGTTGCCCCGGCGAACGCCATTCCCGACGGCTGGGAGGGTGTCGATATCGCCGACGAGGGCAAGAAGCGCTTCCGCGAGCACATCCTCGGCTGCAAGACGATCCTCTGGAACGGACCGGTGGGCGTCTTCGAGATCGACAAGTTCGCCACCGGCTCGAAGGAGGTGGCCCTGGCCATCGCCGAGGCTACGAAGAAGGGCGCCTACTCGCTCATCGGCGGCGGCGACTCGGTAGCCTGCATCAACAAGTTCGGCCTGGCCGACCAGGTATCCTACATCTCGACGGGCGGCGGCGCGCTGCTCGAGTACATCGAGTTCGGCACGCTTCCCGGCGTGGAGGCCATCCGCGAATAGGAAGGATTCCGACGACAACAAACCACCGAAAGCGGGGAGCGCCGGAATCCGGGCTTCCCGCTTTTCACGACAAAAAACCCGATACGAAACGAACGATGAAACGAATCATCCTTTTTGCTGCAACCATGGCATGTATGGCAGCCTGTCAGAATCAGAACAAGACGGCCGGCGTTCCGGCCATCGACCCGACGAATTTCGACCTCTCGGTAGCCCCGAACGCCGACTTCTACCAGTACGCCACGGGCGGCTGGCAGGCGAAGAACCCGCTCAAGCCGGAGTTCTCGCGCTACGGCTCGTTCGACGTGCTGCGTGAGAACAACGAGAAGCGCATCAACGAGCTCTTCCAGGAGATGACCCGTCTGGAGACCGCTCCGGGGAGCATCGAGCAGAAGATCTCGGACCTCTACAAGATGGGGCTCGATTCGGCACGGCTCAATGCCGAGGGCGCCGCACCCGTGCAGGCCGAGGTAGCCGCGCTGCTCGGCATCGGGGAGCGCGCCGGACTCACGGAGGCCGTCGCACGCCTCCACCACTCGGTGGCCAACCCCTTCTTCGGCGTGGGCGTCGAGGCCGACCTGATGAACAGCGACGTGAACGCCCTCTACATCTCGCAGGGCGGACTGGGCATGGGCAACCGCGACTACTACCTCGACGCCGAGAACGAGTCGATCCGCACGGCCTACAGGGAGTATCTCTCGACGCTCTTCCGTCTGGCGGGCCTCGCCGAGGAGCAGATCCCGCAGGCCGTCGAGGGCGTGATGCACATCGAGACGTCGCTGGCCGAGAAGGCGTGGTCGAACGTCGAGCTGCGCAACATCGCCGCACAGTACAACCCCACGCCGAAGGCCGACTTCGAGAAGACGTACGACGCCATCGACTGGGCGGCCTACTACCGCGCGATGGGCATCGGCGACTTCGGGACGATCATCGTAACGACCCCCACGGCGATCGCCCGGGCCAACGAACTGCTGAAGACGGCGCCGCTCGAGGAGCTGCGCTACTACCTCGCCGCGCAGTACCTCAACGCTGCGGCGCCCTACCTGAGCGATGCGTTCCAGACGGCGTCGTTCGAGTTCTTCGGCCGCACGATGTCGGGCCAGCAGGAGCAGCGCCCGCGCTGGAAGCGCGCCATGGCGGTGCCCAACGGCACGCTGGGTGAGGCCGTCGGCGAGATGTACGTGGCGAAGTACTTCCCCGAGAAGGACAAGCAGCGCATGACCGTGCTGGTGAAGAACCTGCAGACGGCCCTCGGCGAGCATATCGACTCGCTGACGTGGATGTCCGACGCCACGAAGGCCAGGGCGCGCGAGAAGCTGGCGACCTTCACGGTGAAGATCGGCTATCCCGACAAGTGGAAGGACTACTCGACGCTCGAGATCGACCCCGCGAAGAGCTACTGGGAGAATATCGTCAATGCCAACATCTGGTACACCGAGGACAACATCTCGGAGCTGGGCAAGCCGGTCGACAAGGCCGAGTGGCACATGACCCCGCAGACGGTCAACGCCTACTACAACCCGACGACCAACGAGATCTGCTTCCCGGCCGCCATCCTGCAGCCGCCCTTCTACAACCCGGATGCCGACGACGCGGTGAACTACGGCGCCATCGGCGTGGTGATCGGCCATGAGATGACCCACGGATTCGACGACCAGGGCCGCCAGTTCGACAAGGACGGCAACATGAACAACTGGTGGACCGAGGAGGATGCCGCCGCCTTCAAGGAGCGCACGGACATCCTGGTCAAGCAGTTCGACGCCATCGAGGTGCTCCCGGCCAGGGACGGGGAGCCGGCGCTGCACGCCAACGGCTCGCTCTCGCTGGGAGAGAACATCGCCGACCAGGGCGGCCTGCGCGTGGCATGGACGGCCTACCACAACTCGCTCGAAGGCAAGGAGGCTCCGGCGCCGATCGACGGCTTCACCGACGCACAGCGCTTCTACCTGGCCTACGCGACGCTCTGGGCACAGAACATCCGCGACGAGGAGATCGCGCGTCTGACGAAGCTCGACGTGCACTCACTGGGCAAGTGGCGCGTGAACGCCACGCTGCGCAACCTGCAGGACTTCTACGACGCCTTCGGCATCACCGACGGCGAGATGTTCCTGCCCGTCGAGGAGCGCGTGATCATCTGGTAGGGCGGACGCCGGGGGCGGGGCTTCTCCCCGCCTGCCGCACTCCGACAGCCGCAACGGCAAAAAAGGCCGGAACCTTACGGGGTTCCGGCCTTTTTCCTGTCCGGAGGTCTTGTTCCTGCCCGGGGGCCTTTCCCCTGCCCGGGGCGCAACCCCGGCGTCCGGACCGGAAAAAACGGCCGGAAAACGGCAAAAAAACGGCGGGAAAAGGCAAAAAAAAGCGGCGGCAGGTCGCAACTTTCCCCGCCGTCCCGAAGAATTCGGAAGGGAGGCGGAGAAACCCTGCCGCCGCATCTTGCCGCCGCCGGGAGGATCCCGCACGGCATCCGGGCCCCGGGCCCGGATCGCAGCGCAAAGATAGGCATTCTTGCGGAAAAAGCGGCACCGCGGGGTGGAAAACGACGCTCCGGCGCGGCCCGACCACTCAATAGAAGGTTCCCTTCGGAGCGAAGATGGCGTAGCCGAAGTTGAAGGTCAGGTACATGTTGTGCCAGTCGCGCAGGTCGTACTTCGTCAGCGAGAGGCTCACGGGGCCGATCGGCGTGTGATAGACGAGCGAGGCCTCGCAGAGGTAGTGCCAGGGGCGGTCGGGGCCTGCGGCGGCATTGAGCGGGGCGCGCTCGCCGCGGTACATGGCGTAGAATCCCGTGCGCAGGAAGAAGTTGGGCATCAGGTCGAAGGTCGGCATCACACCGCCGCCGACGAACCACGGGGCGTGGAAGTCGGGCATGTAGATCATCTGCGCATGCTGCACCGGGGTGTAGGAGGGCATCGACATGAGCGTGGCCTCGGGCGTATGGAAGTCGGGATGGTTCGTATAGACGCCGTCGATGTTGAAGCCGAAGGAGAACCAGCTGCTCGTGGGGATGTCGAAATACTTGTTCCAGGTGAAGCGTCCGCCGGCCCAGCTGCGGCGCAGGCGGGTGAGGAATCCGTCGGCGTCATAGGGACGGTAGCGGTCGCGGCCCCCGATCCAGATGGCCGAGAGGCGCAGGTCGGAACCGTGCCGCGGGTAGAGGAACTTGTCGAGCGTATTGCGGGCCACCTCGGCCTTCACGCCCACGAAGAGGAAGCGCGAGAGGTCCGTATCCTCGGCAAAGGGGTTGTCCGAATCGTAGCGGTAATTGACATGCCCGAGGTTCGTGCGGAGCGTCAGCACGCTGCGGTGCGTGAGGGGCATGCCCGCCCCGATGGAGAAGAAGCTCTCGCTCTCCTTGACCTGGCGCGTGTTGTCGATGCGCGTGAGGTTGCCGAAGGAGCCGTGGCGCAGGCTGTGCACCGAGAAGTTGTAGGAGTAGTCGAGGAAAAGGGGATTCACGAAGTGGAAATCCGTACGACCTCCGACGGTTCCCCAAGTGTAGATGGGCCCGAGGTAGAGCTCCGTCATGAGCTGCTGCCCGACGCGGCCCACCCACTGGCGGTTGATGCCGATGTAGGCCTGGTTGAAGGCCGTCGAGGAGATGTTTCCGCCGAGGGTGATCTTGAAGTTGGGACGCGCGTTGAAGCGGGCGCGGAAGGAGTATCGCCGCTCAACGGAGTCGTAGCGCACATGGGGGAACTCCATCGAGAACTCGCCGCGCGCGAGCACCTCGAAGAGGTTGTCGCGCAGTTCGTCGAAGGCCATGGGGCGCTGCCGTCCGGGGGTGCGGCGGTCCACCTGCACGAATTCGCGGATGTAGGCGCGCTGCTTGCGGTTGAGGCCTTCGAGGCGATAGTCGTTGAAAACCAGCGGCGGGCAGTTGCTGCGGAAGGCGGCGCGGCGTGCGGCGTAGTCGACCGTGCCCTGCCGGCCGCCGATTCTGCGGAGGATCTCCGGCATGGCGGCCATGGCGTCCTCGTACCCGGCATCCATAATCTGCTCGGCGTGGTCGAAGTCGAGCATGCCGGCCTTCACCGCGCGGCGGATCGTGATGCCGCGGCCGGCGGGCAGCTCGTAGTCGGTCTGCTGCATGGCGAGCATGAAGGCCTGGTCCAGGAGGCTGCTCTCGTCGGTGGGCGGGGTGTTGCCCGCCGTGCAGATCGACCCCACGATCAGGTCGGGACGGAAGGTCTCGTCGAGGGGTTTCCAGGGGAAGTTGTCGTAGATGCCTCCGTCGTAGAGGAGCATCGAATCCTTCTTCACGGGCTTGAATACCAGCGGAATGGACATCGACGAGCGGATCGCCTCGCTCAACTCGCCGCGGCGTATGACCACCGCCCCGCGGTGGTTCATGTCGCTCGCCACGCAGAGGAAGGGGACCATCAGGCGGTCGAAGTCGCCGTCGCAGGCCGCCGTGGCAGGGGCGAAGAGCTCGGTGAGGGCCAGGTCGATCTGCGTCGAGGAGATGAGGTTCGTGGGGACCTGGATGCGTTTTCCGGAGACCTCCGCGACGTCGATGCGCAGGCTCAGGAACGAGGGGTTGCTGCCGATCTGGCGGTAGTAGTCGAGGTATTTGTTGGGGTCGATGCGTCCCGATACCCACTCCCTGACCACGCCCGAGCTGACGATCTCGCGCATCTCCGAGGGGGAGTATCCCGCGGCGTACATGGCGGCGATGATCGACCCCATGGAGGTTCCGGCGACGTAGTCGATGGGCACGCCGCACGCCTCGAGGGCTTCGAGCACGCCGATATGGTAGAGCCCCTTTGCGCCGCCGCCGCTCATCACCACACCCACGCGCTGTCCCGCCGCAGGAAGCACCGGGGCAAGCAGCAGCAGGACAAAAGCGAGCATTTTACGCATCATATCCAATTTTTTTGTAACTTTGCATGTTAAAGACACTGTCCAAAAGTAGGCAAAAAAGAAAAACCGGCAAAATATGATCGACAAAATCAACGAACTTCTGCGACGCGTCGAAGAGTTCAAACCCAAGGCAGCGGCCGAGATCGAGGCCTTCCGCATCCAGGTTCTCGGCAAGAAGGGCGAGCTGAACGCCCTGATGGAGGAGTTCAAGAGTGTGGCACCGGAGCTCAAGCGCGAGGTGGGGCAGCAGCTCAACCGCCTCAAGACGGAGGCCACGCAGCGCATCAACGCCCTGCGCGAGGAGCTGCAGCAATCCGCCGCGGGCGAGGCGGGCACGTCGGGCGACCTGACGCGCCCGGGTTCGGCCGAGGAGCTGGGCTCGCGGCATCCCATTTCGCTCGTGAAGAACCAGATCGTCGAGATCTTCTCGCGCCTGGGCTACACGGTGGCCGAGGGCCCCGAGATCGAGGACGACTGGCACGTCTTCTCGGCGCTCAACTTCCCGCCCGAGCACCCGGCGCGCGACATGCAGGACACCTTCTTCATCGAGAAGAACCCCGACATCCTGCTGCGCACGCACACCTCGTCGATCCAGGTCCGCACGATGGAGCGCCAGCGGCCTCCGATCCGCGTGATCTGCCCCGGGCGGGTCTTCCGCAACGAGGCGATCTCCTACCGTGCGCACTGCATCTTCCACCAGGTCGAGGGTCTCTACATCGACGAGGGGGTTTCGTTCGCCGACCTGAAGCAGTCGCTGCTCTACTTCGCCAAGGAGATGTTCGGCGAGCAGGCCGTCATCCGCATGCGCCCGTCGTACTTCCCCTTCACGGAGCCGTCGGCCGAGGTGGACGTCTCGTGCAACCTCTGCGGCGGCAAGGGCTGCCCGGTCTGCAAGGGCACGGGGTGGCTGGAGATCATGGGCTGCGGCATGGTCGATCCCAACGTACTGAAAGCAAACGACATAGACCCCGAGAAGTATTCGGGATTCGCCTTCGGCATGGGTATCGAGCGCATCGCGATGCTCAAATACGGCGTCAAGGACCTGCGCCTCTACTTCGAGAACGACGTGCGCTTCCTGCACCAGTTCGACACGGCCCTCTAAACCCCAAAACCGCCGCCGCATGAACTGGATCTCCGGGGCAACGACGCTTCTCTGCGCGCTCTTCACCACGGCCTTCGTGGCGGGGCGGGGCACTGCGGAGCAGCCTCCGCAATACCCCGACACGCTGCAGAGCGTCTGGTTCTATACCGAAGGGATCAAGCAGCAGACGATCCACCGCGACACGGCGCAGGCCCGGGAGCTCTTCCTGGAGGCGATCCGCCGCGACTCGACCTACGCCCCGGCCTACTACGAACTGGCGGCCAACAACCTCTGCCGCACGGCCGACGAGGCGGCCCGGATGGCCGGCCAGGCCTGCCGCCTCGACTCGACGAACAAGTGGTACCGCCAGCTCTACGGACAGACGCTCATCTACGCCGGGCGCTACAACGAGGCGCTGCGCCTCTTCCGCCGCCTGCAGATCGACTACCCGCGGGATCCGGACTACTACCGCCTCGTGGCGGCGCTCTATGAGCAGACCGACTTTCCGGTGCAGGCGATCATCACACTCGATTCGGCCGAGCTGCGTCTGGGCCGCATCCCCTATCTGAGCGACATGAAGCGGCGTCTGCTGGTCTCCACGGGCCAGACCGCCCGGGCCATCGAGGAGGCGCGGGCCGAAGTCGAGGCGACGCCCTACGAGGCGCGCCCGCACGCCGTGCTGGCGACGTTCTACGCCGCGGACAAGCAGGATTCGCTGGCCCGCGCGGAGTTCGACGCGGCGCTCGCCATCGACTCGACGAACGTCGAGACGCTCATGATGCTGGCCGACTTCCAGACCGAGCGGCAGGACTACCGCGCGCTGCTCGCGACGACGCGGCGCCTCTTCCTCTCGGACGGGATGCCCCTCGAGACGAAGATCCGCCGCTTCGAGCAGTTCACGGCCGACATCCGCTTCTACCGCGAATACTACCTGCAGCTGCACGACCTGGCGGCGATCCTGGCGATCCGCTATCCGGACGATCCGCGCGTCGTGGAGCTCTACGCCGACCACCTGATCGCCTCGGGCGAGCTGGAGCAGGCCCTCGCGCTCTACAAGATCCACCTCGCGGACCGGCCTGCGGTCGAGAAATACTACCGCATGACGATCGACATCGAGAGCTACCTGCAGCGGCCCGACTCGGTGCAGAAATACGTTTCGGAGGCGCTGCGCCTCTTCCCCGACCGGGTCGATTTCCACCTCTCGCGCGGCCATGTGATGAGCTACGCGAAGCAGTACGACCGAGCGATCGAGGCCTACGAGGAGTCGCTGCCGCTGGCCACGACGGACTCGCTGCGCAGCGTCATCTGGGGGATGATCGGCGACGCCTGGCACCAGAAGGCCATCGGGGGGAGCGACGACTGGGACGAACGCGTGGACCTGGGGCTCGTGAAGCCCGACGCGGCATTCCGCAAGAACATCAAACGCAGCTATGCGGCCTATGAGCGGAGCCTGCGCTACGACGCGGACAACGTCCTGGTGCTGAACAACTACGCCTATTTCCTCACGATCGAGGGGCGCGACCTGGAGCGGGCCCTCGCGATGGCGAGCCGCGCCACGGCCCTCGAGAACGATAACCCGACCTATCTGGACACCCATGCGTGGGTGCTCTACAAGCTGGGGCGGCTCGACGAGGCGCGCAAGATGCTGCAGCGGGCCGTGGCGCTCGACTCGCAGAACTCCCCGGCGCTGCTGGCCCACTACGGCGACGTGCTGGAGGCCCTGGGCGAGCACTTCATGGCCGAAGTCTACTGGCGCCGCGCCCTGGAGAAGGGCTACTCCGAGGAGCTGATCGAACCGCGCCTCGAACGGGCCCGCAAGGCCAAGGAGGCCGAGAAAGCCACGGAGACCCGAAACCCGCAAAACAAAAAACGATGAGACGCCTTGCCGGAATCCTTGCCCTGTTGCTGCTGCTCTGCGCCCTTCCGGCCGCGGCGCAGAACTCCGCGCAGGTTGCCGAACAGAAGCGCGTCATCGCGGATCTCGAGAAGAAGATCGCGGCCCAGGAGCAGGAGATCTCGAAGCTGCGCAAGAGCCGCTCGAACAGCGAGCAGCGGGTGCGGCAGCTGGCGCGGCAGATCAACTCGCGCACGCAGCTACTCGACGCCACGGAGCGCGAAGCCTCGCAACTGCGCGACGAGATCGCCCGCAAGGACAGCATTGCGGGGGACCTCACGGCGCGTCTCGAGCGCGACCGGGCGCAGTATGCCGAAATGGTCCGCGAGGCCTACCGCAACTACCGGCACAACAACTACCTCACCTACATCTTCTCGGCGCGCGACTTCGCCGACGTGGCGCGGCGCCTGGCAATGCTGCGCACGGTGGCCTCGCTGCGCGAGCAGACCCTGCGCGAGATCCGCACCATGAGCGAACGGGTCCGCACGGAGCAGGAGGAGCTCTCCCGCCGCAAGGAGTCGCTCGACTCGGTAACGCGACGCATCACGGCGCAGCGCGAGAAGCTCGAACGCGACACGCGCAACGCACGGGCGAGCATCACGAGCCTCTCGAAGCGCGAGAAGGCGGCCCTGCAGCGCAAGGAGGCGCAGGAGCAGGAGCTCGATGCGGCGATTGCCGCGCTGCGCAAGCTCACGAAGGGCAACAGGGAGGGTGCGTCGTTCACGGCGCGCACCTCGGGGCTGCACCTTCCGGTGGTCGGGGGGCGCGTGAAGCGCTACAAGGAGAACATGGCCGAGATCACGGGTGCGAAGGGCGCCCGGGTGATCTCGATCTACGAAGGCAAGGTCATGGAGGTGAAGCGCAACCGCATCACGGACAAATACGACGTTTTCGTGGCCCATGGCGAGTATATCACCTCCTATGCCAACCTGGGGACGATCTGCGTCGAGAAGGGCCAGAAGGTGGGCCGGGACGAGACGCTGGGCACGGTCGGCGCATCGGTCAATATCGAGAACATGCAGACCGAATACCGGCTGGTCTTCGGCATCTACCCGCCCGACCCGAAGCAGAAGATGTCCGCCGCGAACTGTTTCAAACGATAAGCATACGATGGCCGTACGTTACTATACCGACGATTGCCGTTACCGCCTGCCGCAGAAGCGCCTCACGGCGCAGTGGCTGCGCGGGGTGGCGGCCGCCGAGGGCTATACGCTGGGCGACGTGAGCTACGTCTTCTGCTCGGCGCAGCGCCTGCTGGAGATGAACCGCCAGTACCTCGGGCACGACTACTTCACCGACGTCATCACGTTCGACTACAGCGACCGCCGCGGGACGCACGTCGTCTCGGGAGACATCTTCATCGACGTGGAGACCGTGCGCGACAACGCGCGCCTCTACGGAGCGCGGCCGCTCGACGAGATGCGCCGCGTGGTGGTGCACGGCGTGCTGCACCTCTGCGGGCAGGGCGACAAGACACCGCGGACCAATGCGCAGATGCACCGCAAGGAGGACCGCTACCTGCGTTTCTGGGAGGCCTGCGGCCGTCCGGGACAGTCGCCGGAAGGGACTCCCGCCCGACCCGCCAAAGAGGCTGAAACGGCCCGAAAAGGGCCAAAGCCGGACCGCTGATCCGGGGGGGGGCAGCGAGGAACCGCAAGAGGCCGCCCTAACTGCCGGAGAACGAACGGAACAGCCCGAACGACCCGGCGCGCCGGACACCATTCACAGGAGACAGACCACATGAAGCTCGAATACGATATTGTCGTCATCGGCGGCGGACACGCCGGGTGCGAGGCCGCCTCGGCTGCCGCACGCCTCGGGTCGCGCACGCTGCTGCTGACGATGGACATGACGAAAATGGCCTCGATGTCGTGCAACCCGGCCATCGGCGGCGTTGCCAAAGGTCAGATAGTCAGGGAGATAGATGCTCTGGGAGGCCAGACGGGCCGCATCACGGACCTCACGGCCGTGCAGTTCCGCATGCTCAACCGCTCGAAGGGGGCGGCGATGTGGAGCCCCCGGGCGCAGTGCGACAAGACGCGCTTTTCGGAGTGCTGGCGCCGGACGCTCGAGCAGACGGCGAACCTCTCGATCTGGCAGGATGCCGCCACGGAGCTGCTCTTCGGGGAGACCGACGGCGGACGTCCCCGTGTTTGCGGGGTCCGCACCCGCATGGGGGTGGAGTTCGCCTGCCGCGCCGTGGTGCTCACGGCCGGGACCTTCCTCGACGGGGTGATGCACTGCGGCGAGGCCCATGCCGAAGGGGGCCGTGCCGGCGATGCCGCCTCGCACGGCATCACCGAAAGCCTGCGGCGCATGGGCTTCGAGAGCGGCCGCATGAAGACCGGCACCCCGGCGCGCCTCGACGCGCGGTCGATCGACTTCTCGCTGCTGGAACCCCAGTACGGCGACGAGAACCCCTCGAAATTCTCCTTCTCGTCGGAGACGCAACCCGTTGAGAACCAGCTGCCATGCTACCTGGTTTACACGACGCCCGAGGTGCATGCCGTCCTGCGCGGCGGCTTTGACCGCTCGCCGCTCTTCAACGGCACGATCCACGGTATCGGACCCCGTTACTGCCCCTCGATCGAGGACAAGCTGCGGACCTTCGCCGACAAGGAGCAGCACCAGCTATTCCTCGAACCCGAGGGCCGCACGACGAACGAATACTACCTGAACGGCTTCTCGTCGTCGCTGCCCTGGGAGGTGCAGTGGGAGGCGCTGCACCGCATCCGCGGTTTCGAGCATCTGGAGATCTACCGTCCGGGCTATGCCATCGAATACGACTATTTTCCGCCCACGCAGCTGCACCATTCGCTCGAAACGAAGGCCGTGCGGGGGCTGTTTTTCGCCGGACAGGTCAATGGCACCACGGGCTACGAGGAGGCCGCGGCGCAGGGACTCATGGCGGGCATCAACGCCCATCGGCAGCTCCGGGGAGAGGAGCCTATCGTGTTGCGACGCGACGAAGCCTATATCGGCGTGCTGATCGACGACCTCGTAACGAAGGGGGTGGACGAACCCTACCGGATGTTCACCTCGCGGGCCGAGTACCGGATCCTGCTGCGGCAGGACAATGCGGATCTGCGGCTGACGCCGAAAGGGTATGAAATCGGCCTTATCACGGCCGAAAGATATGCCGAATTCGAGCAAAAAAAATCGCGCGTAGAATCGCTTGTAGCCTTCGCACACGGATTGAGTGTCAAGGCAGCCGAAATCAACGACTATTTGAAAACGGTCGGTTCGGACCCGCTGACACAGGGTCGCAAGCTGCACGACATCCTGATGCGCAATCAGGTTGATTTCGCGTCGCTGCGCGGGGTGCTTCCGAAGCTGCGCCGTTTCCTCGACGACAACCCGATGAGCGGGGAGGAGATCGAGGAGGCGGAGATCCGGATCAAGTACCGGGGCTATATCGAACGGGAGAAATTCATCGCCGAAAAGCTGCACCGGTTGGAAAATATCCGCATTCCCGACGATTTTGACTTTCATTCGATGCAGGCGCTGACGATCGAGGCGCGGCAGAAACTCTCGCGCATCCGACCCGCGACCATCGGACAGGCATCGCGTATTCCGGGTGTCTCTCCGGCGGATGTCAATGTTTTGCTGGTAAAGTTCGGCCGATAAGCCGGACTTTTCTTTTGATCGGGCCCGGATTGTTCCCCGTGGAACATTCACCAATCGACAGACAGAACCGTAAGAGGGGAGTCCTGTTCCCCGTGGAACATTCGTCTGCCGAGGCAAAACACCGGGCCACCGACCGCAGTCCGACCGATCCGCCTCCCGCAGATTGTTCCCGTGAAAGACTCGACAGCCGACGAGCCCGACAAAAAATTGTTCCCCGTGGAACACTTGCGGCGGCCCGGCAACGCAGCCACCCGCCAACCCGAGATCAACTCTGCGCCCGGCAACTCACCAGCCCGGCCACCGACAAAAAATTGTTCCCCGTGGAACATCGGCCGACCACCCGCAAACAAAAAAAAGTACCCGCGACTCTTTCGTGGGTACTTTTTTCAGCTCCGAAAACGGGGTCAGAACACGATCGTGCACCAGCCGTGCGTATCCTCGGCGCGGCCGTACTGGATATCCTGCAGCCGGTTGTAAAGCTCCATCGAGACCTTGCCGACCTCCGTGCCGTAATTGTAGACCTTCTCGGTCTGCATGTCGAAGATCTTGCCGATGGGGGAGATCACCGCGGCCGTACCGCAGGCGCCGCACTCCTCGAAGGTTTCGAGCTCCTCGAGGGGGACCCGGCGCTCCTCGACCTCAAGCCCCATGTCGGCAGCCAGCTGGCGCAGGCTCTTGTTCGTGATCGACGGCAGCACCGAAGAGGACTTCGGCGTAATGTACTTGCCCTCCTTGATGCCGAAGAAGTTGGCGGCACCGCACTCCTCGATGTACTTGCGCTCGGCAGCATCGAGATAAAGCACGTTCGAATAACCCAGACGGTGGGCCCGGTCGCCCGAAAGCAGGCTCGCCGCATAGTTTCCGCCGACCTTCACGTCGCCCGTGCCGCGCGGCGCCGCACGGTCCTGTTCACGGTCGATGGCCACGAGGATGGGTTTGATGCCCGTCTTGAAGTAGGGACCCACGGGCGACCCGTAGACGATCAGCAGGGCATCCTTCGAGGGACGCACGCCCAGGCCGACCGACGTGCCGAACATCACGGGACGCAGGTAGAACGAAGCGCCCGACTCGTAGGGCGGAATGAAGCGTTCGTTGCGCTTGACCACCTCGACGCAGGCGTCGATGATCATCTGCTCGGTGGGCACGGGCAGGCAGAGCCGCTCGGCCGAGGAGATCAGACGCCGCGCATTGTCGGCGACACGGAAGAGGCGTACCTTGCCATCGACCCCCCGGAAGGCCTTCAGACCCTCGAAAAGTTCGATGCCGTAGTGGAGACACGATGCCGACATGTGCATCCGGATGTACTCGTCCGTGGTGATCTCCATGTCGCCCCATTTGCCGTTTGTAAAGGCAATACGCGCATTGTAGTCGGTTTTGGTGTAGTCGAAACCCAACGCACCCCATTCGATATTTTCCATACTCTTCGTATTTTAGTGTTTTCCGCGGAAAACGTTTTCTCTACTCTTTTGTCAGCCCACGATGGCGCCGTTGTTCGTTGCCTCCGAAGGTTGCAGCAGGCGCAGCTTGCCCGAGGCATCCTCGGCCATGAGGATCATGCCGCTCGAGGTGATGCCCTTCAGGTCGCGCGGAGCCAGGTTCACCAGCACGAGCACCTGCCTGCCGACGAGCTCCTCGGGCGTGAAGTGCTCGGCAATGCCCGAGACGATCACCCGCCGGTCGATACCCGTATCGACGGTGAGCTTCAGGAGCTTCTTGGTCTTGGCGACCTTCTCGGCCGAGAGGATCGTCGAGACGCGGATATCCATCTTCTGGAAATCGTCAAATTGAATCGTATCTTTCTGTGTCTCAACATTTTGCGCTGCTTCGGCGGCCATGTTGGCGGCCTTTGTCGCGGCGAGTTTGTCCAGCTGGCGCTGGATGACGTCGTCCTCGATCTTCTCGAAGAGCAGCTCGGGCTTTCCGATCCGGTGTCCGGCCTCCACGAGGTCCATGGCACCGAGGCGCTCCCAGGAGAACTTCTCCCGGTCGAGCATCCGGAGGATCTTCGCCGCCGAGAAGGGCATGAAGGGCTCGATGGCGATGGCCGTGTTGGCCGTAATCTGCAGAGCGATGTTCAGGATCGTCCGGACGCGCTCCGAATCGCTCTTGATGACCTTCCACGGCTCGGTGTCGGCGAGGTATTTGTTGCCGATGCGCGAGACGTTCATGGCATCCTTCAGCGCCTCTCGGAAGCGGTAGTTTTCGATATTGGCTTCGAGCGAGGCCTTGACGGCGGCCACCTCGGCGATCGTCGCACGGTCGTAGTCGTTCATCTCGCCGCAGGCGGGGACCGCGCCGTCGTAGTACTTCTGCGTGAGCACCAGCGCGCGGTTCACGAAGTTGCCCAGCACGGCGACCAGCTCGTTGTTGTTGCGGGCCTGGAAATCCTTCCAGGTGAAGTCGTTGTCCTTCGTCTCGGGGGCGTTGGCGCAGAGCACATAGCGCAGCACGTCCTCCTTGCCGGGGAACTCCTCCAGATATTCGTGCAGCCAGACGGCCCAGTTGCGCGACGTGGAGATCTTCTCGCCCTCGAGGTTCAGGAACTCGTTGGCGGGGACGTTTTCCGGCAGGATATAGCCGCCGTGGGCCTTGAGCATCGAGGGGAAGACGATACAGTGGAAGACGATGTTGTCCTTGCCGATGAAGTGCACCATCTTCGTATCCTCGCTCTTCCAGTACTTCTCCCAGTCGGGCGTGAGGTCCTTCGTCGCGGAGATGTAGCCGATCGGCGCATCGAACCAGACGTAGAGCACCTTGCCTTCGGCCCCCTCGACCGGCACGGGAATGCCCCAGTCGAGGTCGCGGCTCACGGCACGCGGCTGCAGGCCGCCGTCCAACCAGCTCTTGCACTGTCCGTAGACGTTGGTCTTCCACTCCTTGTGGCCGTCGAGGATCCACTCGCGGAGGAATCCCTCGTACTGGTCCAGCGGCAGGTACCAGTGCTTCGTCTCGCGCTTCACGGGCACCGATCCCGACACGGCGCTGTGCGGGTCGATCAGTTCGTCGGGCGAGAGTGTCGAACCGCACTTCTCGCACTGGTCTCCGTAGGCGCGGTCGTTGCCGCACTTGGGGCAGGTGCCCACGATGTAGCGGTCGGCGAGGAACGTCTGCGCCTCCTCGTCGTAATACTGCATCGAAGTCTTCTCGATGAACTTGCCCTCGTCATAGAGCTTGCGGAAGAAGGCCGAGGCGGTCGCGGCGTGCGTCGCCGACGAGGTGCGCGAATAGATGTCGAACGACATGCCGAGCCCCTCGAACGAGCGCTTGATGAGCTCGTGGTAGCGATCGACGATCTGCTGGGGCGAGACGCCCTCCTTGCGGGCCTTGATGGTGATGGGCACGCCGTGTTCGTCGGAGCCGCAGACCGAGATGACGTCGCAGCCCTTCAGGCGCAGGTAGCGCGTATAGATGTCCGAAGGTATGTAGACTCCCGCCAGGTGGCCGATATGTACGGGGCCGTTGGCGTAGGGAAGTGCCGAAGTAACGAGATAGCGTTTGAATTCTTTAGCCATTGTGTGTGATACAGTCTTACTAATTTGTGTCAAAAATACGAATTTTTGAGATATTCATAAAGGAAACGGCGAGATTTTCCGAATATCCGTAAAAACACCCTTCTCCGCCGGGCTGCTTTGCGGGAAAAGCGCCGCGGCGGCTTTTTTTATCCGCCGGGCTGTTGTATCTTTGCGCTGCGCCTGTAACCTCTAAAACTCCATCCATGCAGACCCTGCAACGACAACCCCTTGCGGCGGCGGCCTCGTTCGCCGACTCGAAACCCCACTACGAAATCCTCGACGGACTGCGCGGCGTCGCCGCCCTCGCGGTCATCTGGTACCACGTCTTCGAAGGCTACGCCTTTGCCGGCGGCGGTGCCGTCGAGGGCATCCCGCACGGCTATCTGGCCGTCGATTTCTTCTTCATGCTCTCGGGATTCGTCATCTCCTACGCCTACGACGACCGCTGGGGCCGCGGCCTGACGCTCGGGGGCTTCTTCCGCCGGCGTCTCATACGCCTCCATCCGATGGTCGTCATCGGCGCGCTCCTGGGCGCCGCGACCTTCCTCCTGCAGGGGTCCGTGCAGTGGGACGGAACCTCCGTATCGGCGGGCGCCGTGCTGCTGGCCTTCGCAGCGGCCTGCTTCTTCATCCCCGCATGGCCCGGAGCCCCCTACGAGGTCCGGGGCAATGCCGAGATGTTTCCCCTCAACGGCCCGAGCTGGTCGCTCTTCTTCGAGTATATCGGCAACATCCTCTATGCGCTCTTCATCCGCCGCCTCGGCACGCGCGCGCTGGGCGGTCTGGTGCTGCTCACGGGTGCCGGACTGGCCTTCTTCGCCCTGGCCGACCCCCAGCAGTACGGCTCCGTCGGCGTGGGCTGGAGCCTCACGGGCGTGAACTTTCCCGGCGGTCTGGTGCGCATGCTCTTCCCCTTCACGCTGGGCATGTGGCTCGCGCGCCGCTTCCGCCCGACACGCATCCGCGGCGCCTTCTGGATCTGCTCGGCGCTGCTCCTCGCGCTCTTCTTCGTGCCGAACATCATCGGGGAACTCCCCGTCTCGGCCAACGGCATCTTCGAGGTGGCCTGCATCGCCCTCCTCTTCCCCGCGATCCTCTGGATCGGCGCCTCGGGGGCGACCACCGACCGCTTCTCGACGGGACTGTGCCGCTTTCTGGGCGACATCTCCTTCCCGGTCTACATCATCCACTATCCCTTCATGTACCTCTTCTACGCCTGGATGATCCGCCACGGCATCCACGACTTCGCCGCAACGTGGCCGTGGGCCGTCGCGCTGCTTGCGGGCAATGTCCTGCTGGCGTGGCTGCTGCTGCGCCTCTACGACGAACCCCTGCGGCGGTGGCTTGCCGACCGCTTCCTGCGCAAAAAGAGCCGCTGACCGCCGGAAAAGAGACAAAAAAAGATTCCCGCACCCTTTGGAAGGTGCGGGAATCTTCGTTTCAGCCTCAAGGGCCGTTGCTATTCGAACTGCATCTCGTCCAGCAGCCAGCCGGCGCCGGCGAACTTGTCGATGATGAAGAGCACATAACGCACATCGACGGCGATCATGCGCTGCAGCTCGGGCTCGAAGGCCACGTCGCCCGACATCGCCTCCCAGTTGCCGTCGAAGGCCAGGCCAATCAGCGCGCCGCGGTCATTCAGCACGGGCGAACCGGAGTTGCCGCCCGTAATGTCGAGGTCGGCGAGGAACGCCACGGGCATCTCGCCCTTCGCATTGGCGTAGCGGCCGAAATCCTTCGCGGCGTAGAGCTCCTTGAGGCGCTCGGGCACGGAGAACTCGGCGGGATTCTTCGGATCCTCCTTCTCCATGACACCCTTGAGCGTCGTGTAGTGGTTGTACTCAATGCCGTCGGCCGGCGAGTAGGGCAGCACGCGGCCGTAGGTCAGACGGATCGTGAAGTTGGCATCCGGGGCCCACGCCTTGCGGGGCTGCTGCAGCATCAGGCCGGCGATGTACTTGCGGTGTCCCTCGGCATAGGAGGCATGCTTCTCGCGGTAGCTCTTCATGAGCTCCATGTACTTCGACCATACCGACGAGGCGAGCTCCACGGCGGGATCCGCGGCAACCTTCGCGGGATCGTAGTCATCCATGAGCGCCAGCACCTTCTCCGCGGAGGTGAAGATCGAGTGGTCGTAGAGATAATCGACATAGGCGTCGATGTCGCCGCCGAAGCGCTCGTCCACCACCTCGGCATAGAACGACGGCAGCTCCTTCATCTGCTCGCGCGCAATGGCGAGCATGCGCTTGGCCACCTTGCGGTCGGTCGCCGGGCTGTAGTCCTTGTACCACTCGGCCACAGCTCCGCGCACGGCAGCCGAATTGTCGATGCTGTCTGCCACGGCCATCCTGCGCATGTCGATGAACGGACGCACGGGCGTCAGCAGCTCGACGGCACGCAGGAAGGCCTCCGAGAGGTACTGCACGCCGGCATAGACCGGACCGGCCTCCTCCTCGGCGCGGCGGATCTTCTCCAGGGCATCGATATACCCCTCCTCGGGCAGCGTGTTCCGCTCGGCCCACGCCTGGAAGGATGCCTCCTGCGCCTGCTTGCGGGCCTTTACGCCGAGTTTCTCGATGCCGCGCGACATACCGATCGAATTCTTCCAGTAGTTCGACGACGAGGCGTATTTCGAGGCATACTGGATGCGCACGGCATCGTCGGCCATCATGTCCTCCCAGAGGATCGCCTGACGCTCGCCGCGGATGAAGATCCGCTGGGGGTTCTCCGAACCGAGCAGGTTGTCGATCTCGTACGAGGTCATGTAGCGCTCGGTCGATCCGGGAAATCCCATCACCATGGCGAAATCGCCCTCATCGACGCCCTTGAGCGAGATCTTGAGGAACTTCTCGGCCCGGTAGGGGCGGTTTTCGGGCGAGTAGGCCGCCGGACGGTTGTCCTTGCCGGCATAGACGCGGAAAACGGAGAAGTCGCCCGTATGGCGGGGCCACATCCAGTTGTCCGTGTCGCCGCCGAACTTGCCGATCGACGAGGGGGGCGCACCCACCAGACGCACGTCGGTATAGACCTCCAGCACGAAGGCGAAGAACTGGTTGCCGCCGAAGAACGGCTTGACCGAGATCTCCATGCCCGGATTCTCCTCCCGGAGGCGTTTTTCGATTCCCGCGATGTTTTCCTCCGTAATGCGCTCGTACTCCTGCTGAGAGGCGATCAAGGGGACGTTACCCATCACC
>DWWQ01000051.1 GCA_019119615.1 Candidatus Alistipes stercoravium
CCTGCTCCCGCACCGGCTCCGGAACCCGAACCGCAGCCTGTTGTTGAGAAGCCGGCACCCGCACCGGCTCCTGCTCCCGTCGAGAAGGTTCAGCCGCTTCAGGAGAATATCTTCTTCCAGATCGGCAAGACTGCGATCTCGGCTGAAGGACAGGCAAAGATCGACAATCTGGTCAAGTATCTGAAGAAGAACGAAAAGGCTACGGTGAGCATCACGGGTTATGCCGACTCGGCTACGGGTAGCTCGCGCCGCAACCT
This sequence comes from Candidatus Alistipes stercoravium, assembly GCA_019119615.1. GTDB lineage: Bacteria > Bacteroidota > Bacteroidia > Bacteroidales > Rikenellaceae > Alistipes > Alistipes stercoravium. The sequence goes on from DWWQ01000051.1 coordinate 258, forward strand.
CCAGCTTTCGAAAATGCGTGCCGAGGGAGTATCGGCAGCCCTGCAGAAGGCCGGTATTTCGGCTGACCGCATCCAGATCGACTACAAGGGCGACAAGGTACAGCCTTTTGCCAAGGTCGAGGAGAACCGCGTCAGCATCTGCATCGCACAGTAGCGACTTGCTGGTTGCAACAGCGGCGGCAGCGGGAAACCGTTGCCGCCTTTTTTGTCGTTGCGAACAAGGTCCTCGGCCGATGCAATGTGCTGCGGCATGATTCGGGCGATACCGTTTTTGCGGTGATCGGTACGGGACCGCCGGACTGACGGGATAGGTATAAATACTTATTTTGCTGGAAATCATCGGCCGGATGCCGTGTCATGCCCGGGATTTTGTTATTTTTGCAGTTGTTTTTGAACGATATCCCTCCCGATGATTGACTTTCTGAATGTGCCTTCTCCGTGCTACTTGCTCGATGAGGAGCTGCTGGCCCGGAATTTGGCGACCATCGACCGCGTACGCGCCGAATCGGGCGCGGAGATCATCGTCGCATTGAAGGCCTGCGCCATGTGGCGTATCTTTCCGGAACTGGCGCTTCATTCCGACGGAGCTACGGCCAGTTCGGCCGCCGAAGCCCGTCTTGTGTTCGAGGAGTTCGGACGTCCGGCCCACACCTACGCCCCCGTCTACACCGACCGCAACATCGAAGAGATCCTGCGCTACAGCGACCATATCACCTTCAACTCCCTTGCGCAGTACGAACGTTTCGGACAGCGGGCCCTGATCAACGGCCTCTCGTGCGGCCTGCGCATCAACCCGCAGTATTCGCCCGTCGAGACGGACCTCTACAACCCGTGCGTCCCCGGCTCGCGTCTGGGCGTGACGGCCGAAGAACTTGTTGCGCACGGCGGACTTCCCGAAGGTATCGACGGACTCCATTTCCATGTGCTGTGCGAGTCGCGTCCGGAGCATCTGCGTCTGGCGCTGGAGGCTATGGAACGGCATTTCGGGGAGTATCTCGACCGTATCCAGTGGCTCAACATGGGCGGCGGTCATCTGATGACCCACGCCGACTACGACTGCGATGCGTTGATCGCCCTGCTGCGGGAGTTCCAATCGCGCCATCCGCATCTGCGGCTCATTCTCGAGCCGGGCAGCGCCTTTACCTGGCGTACGGGTTATCTGTTTTCGACCGTCGAGGATATCGTCGAGAATGGCGGCGTGCACACCGCCATGCTTGACGTGTCGTTCGCCTGCCACATGCCCGACTGCCTCGAAATGCCCTACAAACCCGCGATCCTTGGGGCTCACGAGCCTGCCGTGGGGGAGAAGCGCTGGCGCATGGGCGGCACGAGCTGCCTGGCGGGCGACTACTACGGCGACTGGGCCTTCGACCATGAGCTGAAGGTGGGGGAGCGCATCGTTTTCGAGGACATGATCCACTATACGATGGTCAAGACGACGATGTTCAACGGCGTGCAGCACCCCGCGATCGCCATCGCCCGCCGCGACGGGCGGCTTGAGATCGTCCGCGAATTCGGCTACGAGGATTTCAAGGGCCGCATGTCGTGATTCATACTGATACGAAACAAACAGCAGAAGAAAGATACATGGAAAATTTTACACCTACCTCCTACACCCTCGAGTGCGTGGCTACGGGACGTGAGTTCGAAGATGCGGGCTGGATGCTTGCCGATCCGCAATGCAAGACCCCGTCGCTGATCCGAGCCAAATATGCGAAGCGTCAGATCGAAGTAAAGCCCGCCGAGTGGGGCCTCTACCGTTTTGCCGACTGGCTTCCCGTCCGTCGGATGCTCAAGGGTTCCTCGGCGCCCGTAACCTACCGGAGCAAGGGCCTCGCCAAGCACCTCGGGCTGGAGAATCTCTGGATTACCTTCAACGGCTACTATCCGGCCATCGGCGCCACGATGACCACCTGCTCGTTCAAGGAGACCGAAGCCTATTCGGTCTGCGCCCGTGCCGCAGCCGACGAGGAGCGCGTATTGGTTGTCGCTTCGGCCGGAAATACGGCCCGGGCCTTCGCCAAGGTCTGCTCGGACAACAAGATCAAGTTGCTCCTTTCGGTGCCCTATGACAATATCGAGGCCCTGTGGTTCGACCGGCCGCTCGATCCCTGCGTCAAGCTGATCTGCTGCGCCCAGGGCGGCGACTATTTCGATGCCATCCATTTGAGCGACCTGGCGCTGAAGGGCAAGAGGTTCTATGCCGAGGGCGGTGCGAAGAACATCGCCCGTCGCGACGGCATGGCCTGCACGGTGCTCTCGGCCGTTACGGCCATCGGCCGCATCCCCGACTACTATTTCCAGGCCGTGGGCAGCGGTACGGGAGCCATTGCCGCCTGGGAGGCCAACCAGCGCCTGATCGCCGACGGGCGTTTCGGCCGGAATACGATGAAGTTGATGGTTTCGCAGAACGCTCCGTTCGTCCCGATGTACGATGCCTGGCAGGCCGATTCGCGGGCGATGCTTCCCTACGACGAGGACAAGGCGCGCCGCGATGCGGAGATCATCGACGCCAAGGTGCTGTCGAACCGCCGTCCTCCCTATGGCATCACGGGCGGACTGTACGATGCGCTGAAGGCTACGGGCGGCGATATTTTCGTGGCGACGAACGCCATGGCCCGCAAGGCCCGCAAACTGTTCAAGGAGCTCGAAGGAGTCGATATCTATTCGGCGGCGGGCATTGCTACGGCATCGCTCATCAACGCCGTGGCGGCCGGCAAGGTCGAGAAGGACGCCACGATCATGCTCAATATCACGGGCGGCGGCGAGGAGCACTTCAAGCAGAACAAGGAGCTCTGGTATCTGAAGCCGAGCGCGGTTTTCCCGCTCGATCCCGATGCCGGCGAGGTTGTATCGAAGGTCGAGGCGCTTTTCTAATCGACAAAATCCATTATCTTTGCGGCGGTTCGTACCGGGGCATGCAGCCGGACGGTGCGGACCGCCGCTATTTTTTATTGTTTAACACTAATTCCAAACACATGGAACACATCCAGATGAAGCCGTGCTCCGCGGCGGGACGCTGGCGGCGTTGGAATCGCAAGGGCTGGTCGGTCTTTGCGAGTTGCCACCGCAGCGTGTCGATCGGAGTACTTTCCGTCGGGATGTCGATCCTGATGCTTACGACTCGGGAGGCATCGGCGCAACAGGCCGATACGACCGCCGTGTATCGCAATCTGCGGATCCGGGAGGTCGGCGTTACGGGAAGTCCCACGGCTCCCGCGCGCAATGCCCAGTCGTACACCCCGCTTTTCGACCGGAAAGCCTTTGCTGCGGAGCCTGCCTCGACTTTGGAGGCGGTTCTGCGCCTCGCGCCGTCGGTCGATATCCGCGAACGCGGAGGCCGGGGAGCACAGGCCGACATCTCCGTGAGGGGAGGTTCTTTCGACCAGACGATGGTCCTTCTCAACGGTATTGACTTTACGGATGCCCGCACGGGGCATCAATCCCACGCGCTGCCCGTGGATCTCGACTGCATCTCCTCGGTGGAGCTGCTCGACGGTCTTCCGGGAGTCGGGGCCTATGCCGGGGCGGTGAATATCCGTACGGCGCCGCTGCGCCCGACCTATATGCGTTTCGAGGGTTCGGGCGGCCAGTACGGCTACGCCTATGTGAATCTTTCGGGCGCCGTTACCGAGGGACGCCTTTCGGTGCTCGGAGCTGCATCTTACCGGCGCAGCGACGGGTACCGGCACAATACCGACTTCTCGAACTACAATGCCTATGTGCGGGCTACCTATGCGGCCGAACGGGCCGGGTATTTCGACTTCCAGGCCGGATACCAGGACCGCGATTTCGGGTCGAACGGTTTTTATGCCGCCTATAATCCCGACCAGTGGGAGCATACGGCGACGGCCCTGACTTCGCTCCGGTGGTTGAAACGCGTCGGACGCTTCGCTCTCGGCGCTTCGGCCAGCTATCGCAAGAATTTCGACCGCTATGACTGGAAGCGCGGCACGCGCCTGAACCGCCACATGACCGACAATGTCGGAGCACGCCTCTGGAGCGATTTCGACTGGTCGGCGGGTACGACGACCCTCGGCGGCGACTACGCCTACAACCACATCTTCAGCACGAACCTCGGCCTGCTGCTCGACCGGCCGCACGGCCACTACACACGTGCCGACGCCCGCCATACGGGCAACGTATGGCTGCGGCACGAAAAACGCTGGGCGCGTTTCGACGTCTCGGCATCGGGCGGTGCGAGCTTCACGCCGTACGGTTCGTCGGCGCTGTGGAACCTCTCGGGTGGCTGGCGGCCGGGCGAGAGCTGGCGCGTGGAGGCGGGGGCGTCGCAGTCGATGCGGCTGCCGACCTTCACGGACCTCTACTACAGCTCCCCGGCGCAGACCAACAACCTCGATCTGACGCCCGAGCGGGCCATCACCGTGCGTTTGGGTGCGACCTATGCCCGCGGCGTATGGGGCGCCTCGGTGCAGAGCTACTACCGTGCGGGCCGCGACATCATCGACTGGGTGTGGTACGAGGATTCGGACCGGAGTCCCGAGGCGTGGCGCGGCAAGTGGCACTCCGAACAGACCAGCCGCCTCAATACCTTCGGGGCGGAATTTACGGGCGTCTGCGCTCCGACGGAAGGGTTCCTGCGACGCATTACGCTCTCGTACGGATACGTTACCACCGACCGCAACGCGGACATCATCGCCCGGAGCGCCATGGATTTCATGCGCCACAAGGCGGCCCTCGGCATCGAGATCCGCTTCCTGCGCCGCATGACCCTTGCGCTGACCGGTTCGGTGTATGACCGCAACGGCGAATACACGGCCTATCCCGTCCCGGGCGATGCGTCGGTAACGGAGGTGCGCAGCTACGATCCCTACTTCCTGCTCGACGGACGCCTGCAGTGGGAGAAGGGGTGGTGCCGCCTCTATGTCGATGCGTCGAACATCACCGATACGCGCTACTGCGACATCGGTGGCATCCCGCTTCCGGGATTCTGGTGCACGGCGGGTGTCGTGCTGACCTTCGGCCGCTGACGGCCCGTTATGTTCCAATCCCGATCCGGCGGCAGGCCGGTGAAGCCTCCGCCGCGATCGTCCGGCTGCATGTTCGGTCCGGGCCCGTTCGCGGGCTCGGACTTTCTGTTTCATGCCCGAAGCGGATTTTTCGTTACGAATCTGCTGTTTTTGTCCCGGAAATTTCCTATATTTGAAGCAAAGAACCGAAAACTCATACCAGATGGAAAAACGAATCGTGGAGTGTGTCCCCAATTTCAGCGAGGGACGCGACAAGGAGGTGATCCGGCAGATCGTTGCGGCGATCGAGGCGTCCGGAGGCGTGAAGGTACTCGATGTCGATCCCGGCGAGGCGACGAACCGTACGGTCGTAACCTTCGTCGGAGAACCCGAGGCGGTCGTCGAGGCGGCCTTTGCCGGTGTGAAGGCCGCGGCCGAACGGATCGACATGCGGCATCATAAGGGGGCTCATCCCCGCATGGGTGCCACCGACGTGCTGCCGCTGGTGCCTGTCTCGGGCATCACGCTCGAGGAGTGTGCCGCGCTGTCCCGGGAGCTGGCCCGGCGGATCGCCGACGAACTGCACGTTCCGACCTACTGCTACGAGGCAGCCGCGTTCCATCCCGAGCGCCGCAACCTGGCCGTCTGCCGTGCCGGGGAGTACGAGGCACTTCCCGAAAAACTCGCCCACGAGGAGTCGGCTCCCGACTTCGGGGCCCGGCCCTATGACGAGGGCGTTGCGCGCACGGGAGCCACGACGGTCGGGGCCCGCGATTTTCTCATAGCGGTCAATTTCAACCTCAATACCACCTCCACGCGGCGGGCCAACGCCATTGCCTTCGACGTGCGCGAGAAGGGCCGCCCGGTCCGCGAAGGCAATCCGATCACGGGGCGGATCGTGAAGGATGCCGACGGCAATCCCGTCATGCGTCCCGGCACGCTTCCCGCCACGAAGGCCATCGGCTGGTATATCGAGGAGTACGGTATTGCGCAGGTTTCGATGAACCTGACGGATATCTCGCGCACGCCGTTGCATGTCGCCTTCGACGAGGTGTGCCGCAAGGCCGATGCCCGGGGCTTGCGCGTTACGGGCACCGAGATCGTGGGACTCGTTCCCAAGCGGGCGCTGCTTGAGGCGGGCCGCTACTTCCTGCGCAAGCAGCACCGCTCGACGGGTATTGCCGAAGAGGAGATCGTGCGGCTGGCCGTCAAGTCGATGGGCCTCGACGATCTGAAGCCGTTTCACCCCGAAGAGAAGGTGATCGAATACCTGCTTGAAGCGGAGGATAAGAAGAAACGCCTGATCGACATGACCTGCAAGGGTTTTGCCGAGGAGACGGCCAGTGAATCCCCGGCTCCGGGCGGCGGTTCGATCTCGGCCTACATGGGGGCGCTGGGTGCGGCGCTCGGGACGATGGTTGCCAACCTCTCGTCGCACAAGGCCGGCTGGGACGACCGCTGGGAGGAGTTCTCCGACTGGGCCGAACAGGGCCAGGCGCTGCTGCACGAACTGCTGCATCTGGTCGATGAAGATACCGAGGCCTTCAACTGCATCATGGCGGTCTTCGCCATGCCCAAGAGCACCGACGAGGAGAAGGCGGCCCGCAGCGCGGCGCTGCAGGAGGCGACGCTCTATGCCACGCAGGTGCCCCTGCGGACGATGAAGGCCGCCGTGAAGGTCTTTCCGCTGGTCGGGGCGATGGCCTCGGAGGGTAATCCCAATTCGGTTTCGGATGCGGGTGTCGGCGCCCTTGCCGCCCGCAGTGCTGTGCTGGGGGCCTGCCTGAATGTGAAAATCAATGCCGCGGGGCTCAAGGACCGTGCAACGGCCGACGCGCTGGTCGCCGAGGCCGAGACGCTGGCCGCCGAAGCCGTGCGCCGGGAGGCGGAGGTGCTCCGCATCGTCGAGCAGAAGATCCAATAAAAACCGTAGACCTATGACTTTAGCCGAATTTCAAGCCGATATCCGCGCGGGTATTCCTGACCGGCTGCCCGCCGCGAAACCTTACGACAAGCAGATCAACCATGCGCCCAAGCGCAAGGATATCCTCACGCCGGCCGAGAAGGAGCTGGCCCTGCGCAATGCCCTGCGCTACTTCCCGGCCAAGCACCATGCGCTGCTGGCCCGCGAGTTCGCCGCCGAGCTGCGCAAGTACGGCCGCATCTACATGTACCGCCTGCGTCCCGACTACGAGATGCATGCGCGGCCGATCGACGAATACCCGGCCCGCTGCCGGCAGGCAGCGGCCATCATGCTGATGATCCAGAACAACCTGGACAAGGCCGTGGCGCAGCATCCCCACGAGCTGATCACCTACGGCGGCAACGGTGCCGTGTTCCAGAACTGGGCGCAGTACCGGCTGACGATGAAATACCTCTCGGAGATGACCGACCGCCAGACGCTGGTCATGTATTCGGGCCATCCGCTGGGGCTCTTCCCTTCGCATCCCGATGCGCCGCGCGTCGTCGTTACGAACGGCATGGTGATTCCCAACTACTCGAAACCCGACGACTGGGAGCGGATGAACGCCCTCGGGGTTTCGCAGTACGGGCAGATGACTGCCGGCTCCTATATGTATATCGGGCCGCAGGGCATCGTCCACGGCACGACCATTACGGTGATGAACGCCGCGCGCAAACGCTTCACCGGGGGGCGCACCTCGCCGCGCGGCATGCTCTTCGTCTCGTCGGGTCTCGGCGGCATGTCGGGTGCCCAGGCCAAGGCGGGCAATATCTCGGGCGTGGTTTCGGTCATCGCCGAAATCAACCCCAAGGCGGCGCAGAAGCGCTACGAGCAGGGCTGGATCGATGAACTGCACGATTCGCTCGACGAGCTCATTCCGCGTATCCGGAAGGCCGTGGCCGACCGCGAAGTCGTCTCGCTGGCCTATGTGGGCAATGTCGTGGACCTCTGGGAGCGGCTGGCTGCGGAGCGGATCCGGGTCGATCTGGGTTCGGACCAGACCTCGCTGCACAATCCCTGGTCGGGCGGCTACTATCCCGTGGGTTTGAGCTACGAGGCTTCGAACAAGATGATGGCCGAGGAGCCTGCGCGTTTCCGCGAATGCGTGCAGGAGTCGCTGCGGCGCCAGGTCGATGCGATCAACCGCCTGACGGCCGACGGCATGTACTTCTTCGACTACGGCAACGCCTTCCTGCTCGAGGCGTCGCGTGCCGGTGCCGCGGTGATGGGCGAGGGGGGCCGCTTCCGCTATCCCTCCTATGTGCAGGACATCATGGGCCCGATGTTCTTCGACTACGGTTTCGGACCCTTCCGCTGGGTCTGCACCTCGGGCAAGGCCGAGGACCTCGAAATGACCGACCGACTGGCCGCCGAGGCGCTCGAGGAGATCGCCCGCACGGCGCCCGAATCGATTCGTGGACAACTTGAGGACAACATCCATTGGATCCGCGAGGCGGGCCGCAACCATCTTGTCGTAGGCTCGCAGGCGCGCATCCTCTACGCCGACTGCGAGGGCCGCACGAAGATTGCCGAGGCGTTCAACCGGGCGATTGTCGACGGCCGCATCTCGGCTCCCGTCGTGCTGGGCCGCGACCACCACGATGTCTCGGGTACGGATTCGCCCTACCGGGAGACCGCGAACATCTACGACGGTTCGAACCGTACGGCCGACATGGCTGTCCAGAACGTCATCGGCGATGCGTTCCGCGGCGCGACCTGGGTGTCGCTTCACAACGGCGGAGGCGTGGGCTGGGGCGAGGTCATCAACGGCGGCTTCGGCATGGTGATCGACGGTTCGGAGGCTTCCGAACGCCACATCCGCGAGATGCTCTTCTGGGATGTGAACAACGGCATCGCCCGCCGCAGCTGGGCCCGCAACGACGGGGCCGTGGAGGCGATCCGCCGCGAGATGGAGCGCACGCCCGACCTGCGCGTTACGCTGCCGAACTACGCCGACGACGAGGTCGTCCGCGAAGCATTGACCGAAAACGAATAAAAAAGAGATACAGCCATGGAACAGCACTATATTTCACCCGAACGGCTGACGATTGCCCGCCTGCAGGAGATTCTCGACCGCCGCATGCCGATTGCCTTGAGCGAAGAGTCCCGGCAGCGGATCGTCCGCTGCCGCGAATACCTCGACCGCCGGATCGAACACTCCGGGCAGCCGATCTACGGCATCACGACCGGATTCGGATCGCTGTGCGACATCTCGGTCGGCGGCAACGAACTGGCGCAGCTGCAGCGCAACCTGGTCATGTCGCATGCCTGCGGCACGGGCGAGCAGGTGCCGTCGGAGATCGTCCGGCTCATCCTGCTGCTCAAGATCCAGTCGCTCTCCTACGGCCATTCGGGTGTGCAGCTGCAGACCGTCGAACGGCTCGTGGAGTTTTACAACCGCGGAATCCTTCCGGTGGTTTATCAGCAGGGGTCGCTCGGCGCGTCGGGCGACCTGGCGCCGCTGGCCCACTTGAGCCTGCCGCTGCTCGGACTGGGCGAGGTGGAGTACGGGGGACGCCGCCGTCCGGCCTCCGAGGTGCTGGATGAACTGGGCTGGCAGCCCATCGAACTGCAGTCGAAGGAGGGACTGGCGCTGCTCAACGGCACGCAGTTCATGAGTGCCTACGGCGTCTGGTCGCTCATGGCGGCCCGCCGTCTGAGCGACTGGGCCGACCGCATCGGCGCCCTGTCGCTCGACGCCTTCGACGGACGCATCGAACCTTTCTACGATGAGGTGCATCTGATCCGTGCCCACCGCGGACAGCTCGCCACGGCCCGCGCCGTGCGGCGCCTGCTCGAAGGCAGCGAGCTGATCGGCCGGCCCAAGCGGCATGTGCAGGATCCCTATTCGTTCCGCTGCATGCCGCAGGTGCATGGCGCCACGAAGGATACGATCGAATACGTCGAAGGGGTGCTCGAGACGGAGATCAACTCGCCGACGGACAATCCGACGGTCTTCCCCGAGGAGGATATGATCATTTCGGCGGGCAACTTCCACGGGCAGCCGATCGCCCTGGCGATGGACTTCCTGGCCATCGCCCTGGCCGAGTTGGGCAATATCTCCGAACGGCGCATCTACAAACTTATCTCCGGGGCGCGGGAGCTGCCGAAATTTCTGGTGGCGAATCCCGGGTTGAACAGCGGTTTCATGATCCCGCAGTATACCGCGGCGTCGATCGTCAGCCAGTCGAAGGGTCTCTGCATGCCCGCCTCGGTCGATTCGATCCCCTCGTCGCAGGGGCAGGAGGACCACGTCAGCATGGGCTCGAACGCCGCGACGAAACTCCGTCGCGTGGTGCTCAACACCGAACGGGTGCTGGCCATCGAATTGTTCAATGCCGCGCAGGCCCTTGAATTCCGCCGTCCGGCCCGCACGTCGCCCGAACTGGAACGCATGGTGGCCGCTTTCCGCACGCGTGTCCCCTTTATCGACAACGATACGGTGATGTACCCCCATATCGAGGCGTCGGTGCAATTCCTGCGTGAGCGATGAGAACGCTGGTGGATCATATCGGCTGCATTGCGGGCATCGAGCGGCAGGGGCGCCTTCGGCTCTGTGGCGCGGAGATGGACCGCATGGAGACGCTCGAGGATGCCTGGCTGCTGGTCGAGGAGGGACGTATCGCCGCCTTCGGACGTCGGGATGAAGGCCTCCCCTCGGATGCCGACCGGCAGATCGACGCCCGCGGCGGAATGCTCTTCCCGTCATTCTGCGATTCACATACGCACCTGGTCTACGCCGGGAGCCGCGAACAGGAGTTTCTGGACAAGATCAACGGCCTTTCGTACGAGGAAATTGCCCGCCGGGGCGGGGGCATTCTCAACTCCGCCGACCGGCTGCATGCCGCCTCGGAGGAGGAGCTCTACCGCACGGCAATGGAGCGCGTGGCGGAGATTGCCGCCATGGGCACGGGTTGCGTGGAGATCAAGAGCGGCTACGGCCTTTCGACCGAAGACGAGCTGAAGATGCTGCGCGTCATCCGCCGGATCCGTGAAACGGCGCCGCTGGAGGTCCGTGCCACCTTCCTCGGGGCGCATGCCGTGGCGCGTGCCTATCGGGGGCGTCAAGGGGATTACGTCGATCTGGTGTGCCGCGAGATGCTGCCCGCTGTGGCCCGCGAGGGGCTGGCCGATTTCGTCGATGTCTTCTGCGACGAGGGTTTCTTTACGGTGGAGGAGACGGAGCGCATCCTGAAAGCGGGGCGTGAACTGGGTCTGCGGGCCAAGATCCATGCCAACGAACTGGCCGTCTCGGGCGGCGTGCAGGTCGGGGTGCGTTGCGGAGCCCTTTCGGTCGATCACCTCGAACGCAGCGGTGCCGCGGAGATCGAGGCGCTGCGCGGTTCGGAGACGATGCCCACGCTGCTGCCCGGTGCCGCCTTCTTCCTCGGCATGAGCGATCCGCCGGCCCGGGAGATGATCCGTGCGGGGCTGGGCGTGGCTCTCGCCTCGGACTACAACCCCGGCTCCTCGCCTTCGGGGAATATGCGCATGGTTGCCGCACTGGCTTCGATCCGCCTGCGGATGACTCCGCGCGAGGCGCTCTGCGCTGCAACGCTCAACGGCGCCTGTGCCATGGGGTTGAGCCGCGACTACGGGTCGATCACCGTGGGCAAGGTTGCCAACTTCTTCCTGACGCGTCCGATGCCGTCGATCGAATACTTTACCTACGCCTACCAGACACCGCTCATTGACCGTGTCTTCCTGCGCGGTGAGGAGTTCGTGGCGTAGTTTCAGGCCCTGACCGTAAGGATTTCGTCCCAGTCGGTGGTGTAGCCGCGCGAGAGGTGCTGGCGGTTCATCTGCGGCGGGTCGAGTTCGCGCGAAGCGACGACGACGCGGTCGCGGCCGAACTGCCGGTTGGCGGCATCGAGCGCCGCCATGAGCCGGGCCCGCCGTTCGCGGTCCACGGGATCGAACAGGTCGCTTTGTGCACCGTGTTTCGGGGTGAGCTCCGAGAGCGACACCCCGGCTTTTTTGTATCCGTATCCTTCGCGGTAGATGCGTTTGAGCGCCTGCACGGCCAGTGAAACGAGTTCCAGCGTGTCGTCCGTCGCCACGGGCGGCCGCAGCGTCTCGCTCTCGAAATACTGGGGCAGATCCTCCCGGTGGCGGTTCGTGTAGATGAAGACGGTAAGTTCCCCGCAGAGGCTCCGCTGCCGCCGCAGCTTCTCGGCGCAGAGCGACGCGAAGGTCGAAACCGAGGCGTGGAGCGAATGGCTGTCCGTCAGTTCGTGGGCGAAGCTGCGCGAGACGGTGATCTGCTGACGGCCCTGCGGGGCGTTCTCGAAGTCGATGCACGCCTCGCCCCGCAGCTCGCTCCAGGTGCGCAGCCCCGTTACGCCCATGCGGCCGCGGACCCACGCTCCCGAACAACCCGTGAAGTCCCATGCCGTGGCGACTCCCGCCTCCTGCAGCATGCGGCGGTGCTTGCGCCCGATGCCCCAGACGTCGCCGATCGGAAATTTCCGCAACACCTTCTCGATATCCTCCTTGCGGTACATCAGACAACACCCTTCGAGCCGCGGGTAGCGCTTGCAGAGTTTCGAGGCGATCTTCGCGAGGGTCTTCGTCGGGGCGATGCCGATGCTTACGGGGATTCCCGTATTGCGCTGTACGGTGCGGCTGATCGTGCGGCCCAGCGGTGTGAGTTCTTCGAGGGCGATGCCCCGCAGGTCGAGGAATGCCTCGTCGATCGAGTAGACCTCGGCGGCGGGGACCATCGCCCGCAGGGTGCGGATTACGCGCCGCGACATGTCGCCGTAGAGGGCGAAGTTGCTCGAAAAGACCGCTACGCCGCAGCGTTCCACCAGCTCGCGGATCTGGAAAAAGGGATGCCCCATGCGGATGCCGAGCGCCTTGGCTTCGTTCGATCGGGCGATGACGCAGCCGTCGTTGTTCGACAGCACGATGACCGGCCGCCCGTTCAGCTCCGGGCGGAAAACCCGTTCGCACGAGGCAAAGAAGTTGTTGCAGTCGCAAAGTCCGTACATGGGCGGCTTACAGATGCTTGCGTATCGAGGCGATGACCACGCCCCAGATCGAGAACTGTCCCTCGCTGTATATTCCGGCGCCTTTCTGTCCTGTATCCGAAGGATGGAGACGGATCTGTCCCGCACGGATCTCGAGGCGCTTGAGACGGAACTCCCCGTCGAGGAAGCAGACGGCCAGACAGCCGTCGAAGGCTTCGACCGACTTGTCGATGAGCAGCAGGTCGCCGTCGCGGATTCCCTCGTCGCGCAGGGCGTCGCCCTCGACGCGGGCGAAGAAGGTGGCTGCCGGGTTGCGGATGAAACGGCGGTTCAGGTCGAGCGGAGCGTCCGTGAAGTGCTCGGCCGGTGAGGGAAATCCCGACGACAGGTCGCCGCCCGGACCGGCAAAATCCTCCCCCGAGGAGGCTTCGGGGTCGATGAAACGGAGGGTGCTGTCGGAATCCTGCATGGCCGGAATTTCAGTTGAGAATACCTGCTATTGGAGCGCAAAAACGGCGGCAATGGGGTAGTGGTCCGAGATGTAGGGGGCGCCGTAGTCGCCCTTGAGGGTTTCGAAACGCTGGCAGCGCAGCTTGCCCCGGAAGTAGATGTGGTCGATGACGATCGTATCGGGCGCCGAGCCGAAACCGTTGAACGTCCCCTCGTTGTCGCTGACGGGAGCCTTCTCGCGGGCCGATTTCATGCATTTGGTAAGCGGGCGGAAGATCGGACTGTCGGTCGGGGAGTTGAAATCGCCGCCGAGGATCGCCGGTGCCTTGCCGGCTATCGTGCCGACGGTCTCGACGAGGAGTTTGATGCCCTCCTCGCGGGCCTGCTTGCCCTGATGGTCGAGGTGGGTGTTGAAATAGAAGAAGGTTTTGCCCGACGTCCTGTCGAGGAGCTCGACCCAGGTTACCGTGCGGTTGCAGGCTCCGTCCCAGCCGCGCGAAGGCGTCTCGGGTGTCTCGCTCAACCACAGCGTCCCGCTGTCCGCCAGCTCGAAACGGTCGCGCCGGTAGTAGATCGCCATCGTCTCCCCGGCCTTGTCGCCGTCGTCGCGGCCGACGCCCACGCGGGCATACTCCGCGCAATTCTCGTCGAGATACTGCAGCTGGTCGGCCAGGGCCTCCTGGACGCCGAAGAGGTCGGGCGCCTCCTCGCGGATCATCCGCTCCGTGGCGTGGCGCCGGTATTCCCAGTTGTTGGAGCCGTCTCCGCCGCCGCTGTTGCGCATGTTGTAGGAGATGAGTTTCAGTTGCGGGGCCTCCCCGCCGGCCAGTACCGGCATTGCAAGAAGAGCCGAAAGGATGAGGAACAGGGCTTTTTTCATGGAGCTGCGATTTTTTTGATTCTTGCCGAAAGATACGAAATTTATTCCGGATTCCGAACAGTCCCGTACGAAACAGGACAGTCCGATGCCGGCCCGGTGATGTATATTTTGTATATACGGATATATTTTCCTACCTTTATAGCTTAAAACTACCGAAATACTTGAATCGAATGAAGAAACGTATCCTTTCTGCGGGGGCGGGGCTCCTGCTGTTGTGCGGAATGGCCGCCTGTTCCGGAGTCAGTGAATATGATGTGGTGATCGTTGGCGGCGGCACGAGCGGCGTGGCGGCGGGCCTGCAGTCCGCACGCCTCGGGGCGCGGACCCTTATCGTCGAGGAGTTCGACTGGCTGGGCGGCATGCTGACCTCGGCCGGTGTGAGTGCTACGGACGGCAATTATGTGCTGCGCGGCGGCATCTGGGACGAGTTCCGGACCGAACTGGAACACCATTACGGAGGGCCCGACTCCCTGTGCACGGGATGGGTGAGCAAGACGATGTTCGAACCGTCGGTGGGCGACAGCCTCTTCAAATGCATGGTGGCCCGGGAGCCGAACCTTGAGGTGTGCTACCGTGCGACGGCCTCCGGTTTCGACCGCCGCGACGGCGTGTGGCGGCTGGATATCGACTGCGGCGGGAAAAACGAGCGTATCGCGGCCCGCGTGCTGATCGACGCCACGGAGTTGGGCGATGTGGCGAAGGAGTTGGGCGTGCCCTATGATGTGGGTATGGACGCCACGTCGGAAACTGGCGAGAAGGAGGCGCTCGACGCGCCGAACGACATCGTGCAGGACCTGACCTATGTCGCCGTCCTGAAGGATTACGGACGCGACGTAACGATTCCGCAGCCCGAGGGATACGATCCGGCCGTGTTCGCCTGCTGCTGCATCAACGACAACTGCGTTACGCCCAAGGAACCCGACCGGATGTGGCCCCGCGAGATGATGATTACCTACGGGGAACTTCCCAACAAAAAGTACATGATCAACTGGCCGATCGAGGGCAACGACTACTATGTGAACATGGTCGATATGGATGCCGTCGGACGTGCCGAGGCCGTGCGGCAGGCGAAGAACCATACGCTGTGTTTCCTCTATTTCCTCCAGACCGAACTGGGATTCCGTACGCTGGGCCTCGCCGACGACGAGTTCCCCACGGAGGATCTTCTGCCGTTCTATCCCTACCACCGCGAATCGCGGCGTATCCACGGCCTGGTGCGCTTCACGCTCAACGATATCTCCGACCCCTATGCCAACACGCTCTACCGTACGACGATCGGCGTGGGCGACTATCCGATCGACCAGCACCATACGCGCTATCCCGAATGGAGTTCGCTGCCGAACCTCTATTTCCATCCCGTACCTTCGTACGGCGTACCGATGGGCGTGATGCTGCCCGCCGCTCAACAGGGGCTGATCGTTGCCGAGAAGTCCATCTCGGTAACCAACCTGGTGAACGGCTCCACGCGCCTGCAGCCCGTCGTGCTGCAGATCGGACAGGCGGCCGGCGCCCTGGCTGCCCTGGCTGTGAAGGAGAACTGCGAGCCTTCGGAGGTTTCGGTCCGCAAGGTGCAGGAGGTGATCCTCGATGACGGCGGCTACCTGCTGCCGTACCTCGACCTGCCTTCGACCGATCCGCGCTTCAAGGCCATGCAGCGAATTGCTGCTACGGGCATCCTGCGCGGCCGCGGCGCGAATGTGGGGTGGTCGAACCAAAGTTGGTTCGATGCCGAAAAGCGTGTTTCCGAAGCGTTGCTTCGCCGGGGTCTGCGGGAAGTTTATCCCACCGTTGCGGAGTCTTCCGATACGACGGCCGTCTGCGGCCGGAGCCTTGCCGCGATGCTTTCCGAAGCGCTCGGCAGCGATGCAACGGCGGCGATAGGAGAGAAAGCTGCGGCACTTCTTGAAGGGTATGATGCCGAACGGCCGCTGACCCGCCTCGAGTGCGCCCAGCTGATCGACGCTGTAGCCGATCCGTTCCACAGTTTCGGAGTGGCGATCGACGGTCGTTTCCTGCGGGACGACGGAACCACTGCCGCCGGCTCCAAATAAGTCCAAGATATGATCCGCATCCTGCTGCTTGTCGATTGTGCGAACGACTTCGATCGCAACCTGCTCCGGGGTATCGTGCGTTATTCGCGCGAGAACGGCCCGTGGCTCTTCTACCGCCTTCCTTCCTATTATAAAAGTATAGAGAACGGCGAACGGAGTATTCTCGAGTGGGCCAAGACGTGGAAGGCCGACGCCATCATCGGGCAGTGGAACGACGATGCGATGGACCTGCTCAAGGAGCTGAACATCCCGGTCGTCCTGCAGAACTACCGCCACCGCAGTACGACCTATTCGAACCTTACGGGCGACTACGAAGGAACGGGCCTTATGGCAGCCCGTTTCTTCGCCGAACGCCTGTTCCGCAACTTCGCCTTCTTCGGTGTGAAGGGGGTTGTCTGGTCGGACGAACGGTGCAAAGGGTATCGCGGCGAAGTGGAGCGCATCGGCGGCACGTTCCACGCCTTCGAGACCGAAAAGGACAACGAGAAGAACCGCGAGGCGTTGAGCCGCTGGCTGCGCGAGCTGCCCAAACCCGTGGCGCTGTTCTGCTGCGACGACGCCCATGCGCTGACCATCTCGGAGATCTGCAAGATGGAGAATATCCTCATCCCGGAAGATGTGTCGCTGCTCGGTGTGGATAACGACGAGCTGATCTGCAACATCTCCGACCCGCCGATCTCGTCGATCGAGCTGGAGGTCGAGAAGGGCGGCTATGCCGTCGGGAAGCTGCTCCACCGGCAGATCCGCAAGGAGCTCGTGGGCCCTTTCAATGTGGTTATCAACCCGATCCGCATCGAATTGCGCCAATCGACCGAAAAGCACAATATCAAGGACCCCTATGTCCTGCGGATCGTCAAGTACATCGAGCAGCATATCACCACCGACCTGACGATCGAGTCGATTGTCGGACAGATTCCCCTTTCGCGGCGTAATATCGAGCTGAAGTTCAAGCAGGTGATGAATACATCGATCTATCAGTATGTGCTCAAGTGCCGCGTGAACCGCTTTGCCAATCTGCTGCTGACGACCGATCTCCCGCTGGCCGAGATTGCCGGCGAGGCGGGTTTCCGCGACTACAACAACATCTCGCGCATTTTCAAGAAATTCATGGGGTGCTCCCCGATCGAGTACCGCCAGCGGCGCTCCGCTGGCAAATAATGCGTTTTTCGAAACGCCCTTTTCGTTTTTTGAAGGCCGTTCCTCCGTTCTGTTCGCTATATTTGTAAAGCGGGGTACAGGCCCCGGACAGACGGTATGTACTGGTTGAAATCATGGACCGGCGCTCTGTTTCTCGGAGTGCTACTTGCGGGGTGCGGGGGTGCCGAACGGGAGTCGTCGGCCCTTCGCCGGGAACTTCTTCCCTACACCGAGCCTCCCGAGGCCTATCGCAATGTCTATGGGGAGTATCGCTCCCCGCTGCTCTTCTACAATGGCGACAGCGTGCGTACGGCCGCCGACTGGACCCGCCGCCGTACGGAGATCCGTTCCCGCTGGGACTCTCTGCTCGGCGCCTGGCCGCCATTGATTGCGGACCAGCACTTCGAATTCATCGATACGCTTCCCGGTGCCGATTTCGACCGCTATCGCGTACGTTTCCGCTGGCTGCCTTCGGATACGACGGAAGGATATCTGCTCGTCCCGCACGGCCGGGGACGCAAAGCCGCGGTCATCACCCTCTTTTATGAACCCGAGACCGCGGTCGGTCTGGGTGGTAAACCGTATCGGGATTTTGCGCTCCGTCTGGCCGAAAGGGGCTTTGTCGCCCTGTCGCTCGGGACGACGCAAACTACCCGCACAAAGACCTATTCGCTTTATTATCCTTCGATCGACAGCGCGACGTTGCAGCCCCTGTCGGCATTGGCCTGCGCCGCAGCGAACGCCTGGGAGGTGCTGGCGCGCCACCCCGAGGTCGATTCCACGCGCATCGGTGTCATGGGCCACTCCTACGGAGGCAAGTGGGCGATGTTCGCCTCGTGCCTGTGGGAGAAGTTCGCCTGTGCGGTATGGGGCGATCCCGGAGTGGTTTTCGACGAGACGAAGGGCGGGTATGTCAATTACTGGGAACCCTGGTACCTGGGCTACTGTCCGCCGCCCTGGGAGCATACCTGGGATGACTGCGGGGCTGCAAAGGCCCGCGGAATCTATCCCGTATTGCGGCGCGAAGGGTACGACCTGCACGAGTTGCATGCCCTGATGGCGCCCCGGCCGTTTCTCGTGTCGGGCGGCTATTCGGACGGTCCCGAACGTTGGACGGCGCTCAATCATACGGTGGCCGTAAACCGCCTGCTGGGGTACGAGGGGCGTGTCGCCATGACGAATCGTCCGCTGCATGATCCCGATTCGCTGTCGAATGCCCTGGCCTACGATTTTTTTGAATTATGGTTGCATCCCGAAGTGAAAAAATGATAAAAAGGATGGTTTTTCGTTTTTTGAAAGCCGTTTTTCGCTTTTTTGCGCAAAAATACCGTTCTGGATGCCTAATTTTGTTTGGATAAAATCCGCAGTGCGCATTTTTCGGATGCCGCACCTGCTGAAAATCCGATGAGTGAACCTTAAAATTTAGCCTTATGGACTCCTGCTGACGGATCTCATGTCCGGTTCCCTGCCGATATCCGGAACCCGGAATACTTAATGAAGAGCTTTCAATCAAACTATCAACCTAATTCTATGAATCTATGAAGGACAATTATTCGAAACGAGAACACGTTTCCCGGATGCGGCGTTTCGTCGCATGTGTGTTGATGTTGTTCGGAGCCGGTCTATCGACGGCCTTCGCACAATCGCACATCTCGGGAACCGTTACCGACGCCCAGGGCAATCCGCTTGTGGGTGTCAATGTGATCGTCAAGGGGACTACCGTGGGCACGATGACGACGAGCAACGGATCGTATCGTCTGGAGACCCCCCCCCGTGCTGAAGTGCTGGTTTTCTCATACTTAGGTATGAAGAGCCAGGAGCTGGCGATAAACAACCGTACGGAGATCAACGTCATGATGCAGGAGGATGCGGCCCGCATGGACGAAGTCGTTGTGGTCGGTTACGGTACGCAGAAGAAAGTGCACCTGACCGGATCCATTGCGGCGGTTTCCGACAATGAAATCAAGAAATCGACCGTCAGCACCATTTCGCAGGCCCTGGTCGGAAAGCTCCCGGGCCTGATCACGCAGCAGGCTACCGGTGCTCCGGGATCCGACGGCGTTACGATGCTCGTGCGCGGTTACACCTCCTACAACGGCTCGAGCCCGCTGGTGCTGGTGGACGGTGTCGAGCGTGAGATGGGTACGGTCGATCCGAACGATGTGGAGAATGTAACGATCCTCAAGGATGCCTCGGCGAGTGCCGTATATGGTATGAAGGCTGCCGCAGGTGTCATCCTCATCACGACCAAACGCGGTCATCAGGGCTCCATGTCGATCAACTACCGCGGTAGCGTAACGCTTTCGCAGATGACGACGATGCCCGAATTCATGAACGGTACGCAGTACATGGAGTACTACAACGCCGGTCTTGCCCTCGACAAACTGGGCGGCGACGACGTGCCCGACTACCAGTTCACGCCCGAGGAGATCGCCATGACCTACAACGGCGACCCGTCGGACGGTTACGAGAATACGGACTGGATGTCGCCGATGCGCCGCCTGACGCTCATGCACCAGCACAACCTTTCGGTGAGCGGCGGAAGCGAGAAGGCCCGCTACTTCGTCAGCGGCGGCTTCCGCAACCAGGAAGGTATCATCAAGGGCCATGAGGATTCGCGCGGCAACCTCCGCTCGAACGTGGATCTGACGCCGCACGACAACCTGCGCGTGCAGCTGAACGTGGCCGCCTCCCTGCAGGACTACTACCAGCCGGGAGCCTATTCGTACGCCAACCAGGAGGGTTACAACATCTTCCACCAGATGATGTATTCGCTGCCGTTCGTGCCGAAGTGGCTCGAGAAGGACGGTACGGTCTATCCCGTTTCGGGATACCGCGCTTCGTGGTCGGCCGCCAGCCCCGAATACGGCTCGGCCCACTCCGGATTCAGCAAGTCGCGCAAGCTCCGTTTGGAGACCTCGGCCAACATCGAGTATTCGGTACCCTTCGTGAAGGGCCTGAAGCTGGGTATGTTCACCAGCTGGGACTATCATTACAGTACGGGCCGTACCTTCTCGCATTCCTATGAAGTGCTGGCCTATACGTTCCAGCGCGGTTCGAGCATCGGCGCCGATCCGTTGAGCAAGTATTCGCTCGTGAATGCGGCCGGTCTGACTACGGACGGCAACCTCTACATGGCTCATTCGAACGACCAGCGCGTCGTGCTGCGTCCGCAGATCTCCTATGCGAACAAGTTCGGCAAGCACGATGTCGGCGCGATGTTCCTCTACGAGCAGACGACCTATTCCAGCGAGTCGATGAACGCCGGACGTCGCGACTTCCCCGTATTTGACCTCCCGGAGCTCAATTTCGGTGATCCGACGACGGCTACGAACGCCTCCTCGTCCAACAAACAGGCTTTTGCCGGTTTCGTAGGACGTCTGAACTACGCTTACGATGACAAATACCTCGTGGAGGCGTCGTTCCGCTACGACGGTTCGTACCTCTTCCACAAGGATCACCGCTGGGGTTTCTTCCCCTCGGTATCCGTAGGTTGGGTGCTCTCGCAGGAGGACTTCTTCCAGTCGGCACTCCCGAAAGTCGAGTACTTCAAGCTGCGCGGATCGATCGGTACGCTGGGTAACGATAACGTAACGGCCTTCCTCTACCGCAAGCAGTTTGCCTACAATGCCAGCAACGTGGCCTTCGGAAGCACGCCCACGTCGCAGGGTACGCTCTCCAACTCGGTAGCCTTCCCCTATGAGGATCTGACCTGGGAGCGGACGCGCACCTATGATATCGGCTTCGAGATGAGCGCCTGGAACGGCCTGTTGGGCGTTGAGTTCGACTACTTCTACAAGTATACCTTCAACATTCTGCAGTCGATCGGCGGCATCTATCCTCCTTCGCTGGGCGGCCACTATCCCTCCTATATCAATGACGGTACGTTCGACAACCGGGGATTTGAACTGGTGCTCCGCCACCGCAACCACATCGGCAAGTTCAACTACGGCATTACGGGTAACCTCACCTTCGCCCGCAACCGGATCCTGAGCAAGCAGCAGGCCGACAATACGCTGCCGTGGAAGAACGTGCTCGGCTCGTCGCTCGGCGCCCTGTGGGGTCTGAAGTCCGACGGTCTCTACCAGACCGAGGAGGAGCTGGCCAACGCTCCGAAGCCGATCGGCGTACAGCCCCGTCTGGGTGATATCAAGTATGTCGATATCAACGGCGACGGCGCCATCACGGCCGACGACTATGTGCAGATTGCCCGCAACCGTATGCCGGAGATGATGTTCTCGCTGTCGCTCGATGCCGACTACAAGGGCTTCGACCTCTCCGTACAGCTGCAGGGAGCCGCCCTTTGCGACCGCATGCTCCAGGCTACCTGGAACAACGGCGTTGCCGACCAGACGCCGCTGACCATTCCCTGGTACGGCAATTACGACAATGCTCCGCTCTACCTGGTGGAGGGCTCCTGGCGTCCCGACAATACGAATGCGGAGTATCCTCGTCTGACGGTAACCAAGTCCTCTTCGACCAACAACGGCAATGTGTCCGACTTCTGGAAGCGTAACGGCGCTTACCTGCGTCTGAAGAATGTCGTGCTGGGTTACACCTTCCCCAAGCGCTGGGTGAACCGTATCGGTATCGAAAACCTCCGCATCTATGTCAGCGGAAACAACCTGCTCACGGCAACCGAGTTCCAATGGATTGACCCCGAAAGTATGAACGTTCCGACGGGTTACTACCCGCAGCAGCGTACCTTTACCTTCGGTGTAGACCTCTCATTCTAAATCTACGAGCGATATGAACAAGATCAAAAAATATACGGCAGGACTTCTCGCGGTCCTTTGTCTCTCGGCAACGTCGTGCGATGTGCTCGATGTGGATCCGATGGGAAGCTACAGCGAAACTACGGCCTATTCGTCCATGAGCAATCTGGACCTGTATGTCAAATACTTCTACGGCGTGCTTTATGCCAATGCCGATATCAACTGCGGCAGTTCGTGCCTGATGGACGACGGCGCGACCGATCTGGTGAAGTACTCCTGGTACAACGTGTCGGCCGGCACGATGAACAAGTTCTTCTATCAGCCCAACTATGTTACCGAGCAGAGCAATTTCCGCTCCAACTGGTCGAGCATGTACACCTGGATCAGCAAGCTCAACGAATACCTCGAGGACCTGAACAAGGGCCTTATCAAACTCGACCCCGACCAGGTGAAGATCCGTACGGCCGAGGTCCGCTTCCTGCGTGCGTTCGCCTATCAGGAGCTGGTGATCCGTCATGGCGGTGTCGTTCTGCGTAACAGCGATACGGCCGTGGACGGTCCCGATGAGCGTGCCAAGGCCCGTTCGACGGAGGAGGAGTGCTGGGACTTCATCATCGGCGAGTACCATAAGGCCGAGACTGATCTTCCGGTAAGCTGGGAGGCAGCCGAGGCCGGACGTCTGACCAAGGGCGCCGCCTGGGGCATGATCGCCCGCGCTTCGCTCTATGCCGGACGTTGGAGCGACGCCGTTACGGCCTGCAACGAGGTGCTGAAGCTGGGTTATGACCTTCTTCCCGGCAAGACTGCGGCCGATTACTACAAGATCTTCTCGACGCCGAACAACCGGGAGTTGATCCTTCCGGTCTATTTCCAGTCGGGCATCAGCATGAAGCAGCATAACTTCAACACCTATTTCTGCCCTCCGTATGACGGCCAGCCGTACGGTGTTGCCGACAAGGTGGGTGCGTCGGCCACGCCGACCGACGAGTACGCTTCGTCGTTCGACATCATGGTCAATGGCAGCTACGAGGCCTTCGATTGGGACAACCTCTCGACGAAATACGGCAACAAGCCCTTCGACAACCGCGAGCCGCGTTTCTACGCGTCGATTCTCTACAACGACGCCACCTGGATCGGCCGCAAGCTCGAACTCTATACCGGCGGTAAGGACAACTACATGGACTTCTCCATCACCGGCCAGGACAACGTGCACAAATCGACGACCGGTTACATCTTCCGCAAGTTCATGGACGACAGCGGCAAGGTGAACTTCACGAACATCCTTTCCGGCACCTACTGGACCGAGATGCGTCTGGCCGAGATCTACCTGATCCGTTCGGAGGCCTATGCCCGCCAGAACCAGTTCGGCCCGGCATACGATGACCTCAAGACGATCCGCGACCGCGTAGGCCTTCCCGCCCTGACGCAGAAGGGCAACTGGCAGGACTACCTGCAGGATCTGGCCAAGGAGCGCATCTGCGAGTTGGGTCTCGAGGGACACCGCTACTTCGACCTGATTCGTTGGGGCATTGCCGTCGAGACGCTCAACAACAAGCGTCTGCATGGTGTGAAGATCACCAAGACGGGCGACAGCTTCAGCTACGAGCGCGTGGAGTGCGATACGCAGGACCGCCTCTTCCCCGAGAAGTACACGATCTTCCCGATCCCCTATACCGAGCTGCAGAACAATACGTTGTGCGAGCAGAACGAGATCTGGAAATAATTTGACAAATCATTCAATACGCGATAATTATGAAAATGCGACATTTGATTACCGGACTGTTCGTATCGGCGCTGGCCCTCGGGGCTTGCGAAGATCCGGATGAGTTGATCATGTCCGGCAGCGAAAATATGCAGACCCTCACCGTCAAGGGACGTCTCGTCTCGGACGAGAACGTCGAGTATGATGCCGTTGTGGACGAGACGTCGGGGGTCATCACCGTACAGGTTCCCTACTATATATCGGATACGGAGGCCATTCAGGGCGACCTGACGGCCATGAAAGTGCGTGCATCGCTTCCTTACGGCACCCGTTTCGAACCGGGTCTGTCGGGTATTCACGATCTGGCAGCAGGTATCGAGCGCACGCTGGTTTCCGATGTGGACGGATCGCGCAAGCACTATACGATCAATGCGACCTATGTGAAGTCGGACCAGGCCTTCGCCACCCGCGTATCGCTGGCCGATACGCCCAATGCCGTCGTTTCGATCAAGGAGCCCGAGACCGATGGCGGCACCGGAATGATTACCGTCTACAAAACCTCCTCGTCAATCGACGGTGCGTTGAAGGCGGCGACGATTACCGTATCGCCCTGGGCGACGATCGAGTGCTCGGCCATGAACGAGGACGGTACGATCGACCTGTCGGAGTTCCCCGATGTCGTTGTCGTATCGCAGGACGGCTCCGTCCGCAAGACCTACAAGACGGCTGTCGATTTTCCGTCGTTCGTGCCTTCGGGCAAGGCGGGATATATCGCCTGTCTGTTCGGCTTCCAGCTTCTGGCCGATAATGAATACGGATTCGAAACCACGAACAACCGAACGTTGGCCGTCGTTGGCGACTATCTGATTGTCAGCAACAGCGGCGACGCCTCGAAGATGGTTGTGATGAATCGCTTCACGGGCAAGCCGACGGGATTGAGCGTCAATACGACGGGTATTTCGCGGTCTCTCCATGCCATTACGAGCGATGATGCGGGCCATCTGGTAGCCGTGGCCTATACGAACTCCTCGACGTTGCCCGATTTTGAGATCTGGGTATGGAAGAATGGTATCGACAGCGCCCCGACGCTGATCTTCTCGAAGAGCCTGCCTGCCGATTCCTATTTCGCTCCGCTGCGCAGTGCCAACCCGGGTACGACGACCTACGACATCGGTCGTATGGTGAGCGCTATCGGCGACGTAACTTCGGGACATGCAATGGTCAGCACCTCCTGCATCCAGAAGATCCGTTCGGTCTTCATCCCGCTGACCGACGGAGCCGCTTCGACCTCCCAGGCCATCGTGGAGTTCCGCACCAACAGCCTCGCATCGATGTGGTATACGACCAAGCCGGTGCTGCTGTCGATGGGTGACGACAATCTCTCGCCGGGTTACGTCTACGGCTCGGGCAACGAGCGCCGCACGGTAACCTATGTTCCCGAGAACGGCGGTTCGGCCGTCCAGTTTACGGTTCCCACGACGCACTTCTGGCTGACCGACAAGGTTGCCGGTATTGACTGCATCGACTTCAACGGCATGCGCCTGATCGGTATCCAGAACTGCCACAAGGACGCCGCCAGCGGTATCAAGTCCGCCCGTCTGTATGTTGCCAATATTGCCGATCCGACCGCCGGAGCCCTCATCTCGGGCTTCCTCTTCGACTCGCGCGAGGGTAACCTGACGACCGGCACGGCCGATATCCCCGGAACGGGTTATGCACCCACGGGTATGACCTCGTCCTATCCGTTCGTGTCGGGTAATGTCGTTCTGGGACAGAACGGCAACGGTACGGGCGACGTGGCCTTCGGAGCCAGCGAGGACGGCAATGCCGTACAGGCCTACATGCTGACGACGGATAACGGTATCATGGGTTACGAGATTACCCGTTACGATATTTGATGCCTGAACCGACTCCGGACCGCCCGGCAGAAGACGGGGCGGTCCGGTCGGTATCCTTGATTTCCCGGCATCGATCCAACGCGGTCGGTGCCGGGTTTTTGAAAATGGAAAGAATGCTGTTCAAGATGAAAAAACTGGTGATATTCGCTTTTTGTCTTTTGTTTGCCGGGCTTGTTCCGGCCGGTGCGGCGACGCGCGGGTCGGAGACCATACCCCGTCCCGCTGCAGTCGAGCTGCGAACGGAAAATTTCCGTTTGGATCGGGCAGTCGGGATCCGCTGCATATCGGAGGGTCTTGACAACGAAGCCTCCTATCTGCGGGAACAACTGGCGGAAAACAACAGCGCGGATCGGGACGGACGGCTGCGGACGTGTCGTCGGGTCGAGTTGTCGATCGACGGCAAGATTCCTTCCGAAGGTTATGTGCTCGAGTTGCATCCGCGGAAGATAACGGTCCGGGGCGGATCGGCCGCCGGGGTCTTTTACGGAATCCAGACGCTTCTTCAGGAGATGCAGGACGGCGGCGTGCTGCCGTACGGACGCATCGAGGATGCCCCCCGCTATGCGTGGCGCGGGTACATGCTCGATGAGGCCCGGCACTTTTCGGGTGCAGCCCGCGTCAAGCTGCTGCTCGACCAGATGGCCCGCTTCAAGATGAACCGTTTCCACTGGCATCTCACGGACGAACAGGGCTGGCGGATCGAGATCAAGGGTTATCCGCGTCTTGCGACGGTTGGCGGAACGGGCTGCCACAGCAATCCCGACACCCCGGCGCAGTATTATACGCAGGAGGAGATCCGCGATATCGTGGCCTATGCCGCAGCACGCCATATCGAGATCATTCCCGAGATCGACATGCCGGGACACGCCACGGCCTCCAACCGTGCCTACCCCGAATATTCGGGCGGCGGTACGGAGCTGCATCCCGACTTTACGTTCAACGTGGGCAAGGAGGAAACCTATGCCTTCCTGACCGACGTACTGCGGGAGATCTCGGCGCTCTTCCCGTCCGAGTGGCTGCATTTGGGCGGCGACGAGGTGGCCTATGGCAGCGATGCCTGGAAGCGGGATCCGCATGTGCAGGCGCTGATGGCGCGCGAAGGACTCACGACCGTCAAGCAGGCCGAGCGCTACTTTATGCGGCGCATGGCCGATTCGGTCCGCATGCTGGGCAAGACGCTCGTCGGGTGGGACGAGCTGCTCGACCTGGGTATGGACCCGCAGCAGAGTCTCGTCATGTGGTGGCGCCACGACAAGCCCGACTACCTGCTCCGCTCGCTCGACGGGGCGTATACGACGATCCTCTGCCCGCGCAAGCCGCTCTATTTCGATTTCGTACAACATGCCGACCATAAGTGGGGCCGCATCTGGGACGGATTTTGTCCGCTGGAGGATGTCTATGCCTTCCCCGATGCCTGGTTCGAGGGGTGGGGCATGACCCCCGAGTGGAGTGCGCACATCCTCGGCATCCAGGCCAATGTCTGGAGCGAACTGATGCACACGGCGGAACGGGTCGATTTCATGACCTTCCCGCGCCTGTGCGCACTCTCCGAGGCGGCGTGGTCGCAGCCCGATGTGAAGGATTACGGAGACTTCATGCGGCGCATGGAGGCCGTCTTCGCCTCCTTCGACCGGCTGGGCATCTACTATTTCGATCCGCGCAATCCCGGACACCACCCCGAACCTGCCGGTCCCGAGATTATCAAGCGGCAGCCGCCCAAGATGGATTTCCGCGATTGATCCCCGGAAGCGAACCGACCCAGCGACTGCAAAATCCATGAAACAGCTGTTTTTTATACTGTGCACACTGCTCACTCCGCTGCTGGCGCAGGCCGGCGGGGAGGATGTCGTCATCGAGAATGCCCGCATGCGGCTCGTGATCGGTGCGGACGGCGCGGCCCGCAGTCTGGTACTGAAGGCCACGGGCGAGGAGTGCCTCGCTACAGGTGTGCGAACTCCGATCTGCGCGATTACACAGTACAGACCTTATGACAACGAGAACTTTCTGATCTACCCGGCCAAGCCGCGCATTTTCCCGGCCAACCGGGTCGAGCGGCGCGGCGACCGGCTCTATGTGGAGTTCGAGGATACCTACGACATCGCCGTCATTCGGCTCGATATCCGGGACGACTATGTCGGCTTTGCGCTCGAGCGGGTCGATTACCGCATCGAGGCCTACGGCGTGAAGCGCCAGACCGAGATCGACGAATTCGCCCTGCTGCAGCTCGTCGTGCGCCCGCGCGAACATTTCGGCGAGTGGCTCAACGTCGTCTGGGACGATCATGCGGCCGTCAATCTGCTGGGTACTCATCCCGGAACGCGCATCGACGCCTATCCCGGGGAGGGTGCGACGACGCTCTATGCCGGGCTGGATGCCCGGGTTGGCCTCTTCGGCCCGGGTGCGGCGCTTGTCGTCTCCTCGCGTGAGGGGCTGCTGCCCGCCATCGGGCAGGTCGAGCAGGACTACGATCTGCCGCGGGGTGTCGAGAGCCGCCGCAATCCGAACTACCGCTGTTCGTACTATTCGCTGCGCAATGTAACACCCGAAAATATCGATGCCCATATCGAATACGCCCGCCGGGGCGGATTCCGCACGATGGTGGTCTATTACGTCGATTTTGCCCGCTCGTGCGGCCACTACGGCTGGCGCGAGGAGTATCCCAACGGCATGGAGGACCTGCGTTACATCACCGACAGGATCCGTGCCGCGGGCATGATTCCCGGGCTGCATTTCCACTATTCGAAGGTGGGGGTGAATGATCCCTACATCAATAACGGACATCCCGATACGCGGATGAACGCCGTCTGCGAACTGGTGCTTGCCGAGCCGGCCGGAGCCGCCGATACGGTACTTGTCGTCGAAGGCAACACGCAGGGCCTGCGCCGCGAAGAGGGCCGCCGGCTGCTGCACCTGGGTGACGAGCTGATCTCCTATACGGACTTTACGACCCGGCCGCCCTATCTGCTGACCGGATGCCGCCGGGGCCTGCACAATTCGCAACCTGCGGCGCATACTGCCGGAAGCCGTGCCCGGCTGCTCGATGTCGATGACTGGCCGTTGTTCGTACGCATCGATCAGAATACGGGAATCCAGCGCGAGATTGCCGAACGTCTGGGGCGGATCTATGTCGAAGCGGGCTTCCGCTTCGTCTATTTCGACGGTGCCGAAGATGTTCCGATGCCATACTGGTACAACGTCTCGCGGTCGCAGTCGGTGGTCTACGACGCGCTGCAGCCTGCGCCGCTCTTTGCCGAAGGAGCCCTCAAGTCGCACTTCGGATGGCATATCCTCTCGCGCGGCAACGCCTTCGACATCTTCCCGCCGGAGTATATCCGTCCGGCCATGAAACGCTATACGCTGCGCGGTGCGGCCCGCAATGCCGAGGACTTTACGGCCGTCGATTTCGGTTGGGTGAACTACCTCGCGCCGGGCGACGCGACGATCGGTATGCAGCCCGACATGTACGAATACATCTATTGCAAGGCGCTGGCCTGGGATGCGCCCGTGTCGCTTGTGGGCAATCTGGAAGAGCTGCGCCGCCATCCCCGCACGGAGGACAATCTTCGGGTCATGGAGCGCTGGGAGCGGGCCAAGCTCGAAGAGGCCTTTACGCCGCGGGAGAAGGAGATGCTCAAGGACCCCGATCGGGAATTCTTCCTCTTCGAGAACCCGAAGGGCCGTTTCGAGCTTTGCGCCTGTCGGCAGCTTACGCCCGACAACGAATCGGGTGTGCGGGCTTTCCTCTTCCGCCGCGGTGCGAAGAGCTGCATTCTCTACTGGCATACCTCGGGCGAGGCGACTCTGCGCCTGCCGCTTTCGGGCTCCCGTCCGACGCTGACCGACGACCGGGGCGTGCGCGTCTCCTTCCGGCGCGACGGCGACCATTACCTGCTGCCTGCCGCCGGCCGTGCCATCCTCGAACTGGATCATCCCGAGACGGAGGCCGAACGGCTCTTCCTCGAGGCGATAAAACCGCTGAACAAACCCATCGAACCTGCCAAATGACCTTGTCCATGAAATACACCTTGTTGCTGGCCGCGCTGCTGCTGACGGTTCCCTGCATGACGACTGCCGCGGAGGCCCCGGTCGATGACCTTGTGCTGAAGAACGGCCGCGTGGAGCTCGCCTTCTCAGGCGGCGATACGTTCCTGTTCAAGTCCTACCGCTCCGAAGGGGCGGAGATGCTGCCCGAAGGGGGCAGTACGACCCATCCCTGGCGTCTGACCTACCGCGGCGCGGAAGGCGTGAATCCGACCCTGCTGCCCCGGAACGGCTATTACGACGGCGCGGAGCGAATCGATACGTTGGGCACGGCGGCGTTGCGCTTTACCTGGCGCGTTGTCCTTGACGGCGGCCCGACCCGGGCGGTGCGCATGACCGTTACACTCGGTGCCGATGCCGAACTTCCCGCATGGCGGCTTGATGCCGACCTTCCCGACGGGTGGGTGATCACCGAGTCGGAGTTTCCCCGCATCGCCGTGGCGCGTCCCAACGACGCGAAGGGCATCCTGCCCGTAGGCTACGGCACGGAATATACGCTCGGCGCTTCCGGACAGCTGCAGGCGCGCTATCCCTCCTGCACGGGAACCATGCAGCTGGTGATGATGCACCACGCTGACGGCACGGCCTACTTTGCCGCCGAGGATACCGAAGGGTGCGGAAAACTCCTTTCGATGGTGAGCGAAGGCAATTCCGTCGTCTTCGTGCAGCAGACGACGACTTCGTATGCCTGGTCGGACGGCGGACGTTTCGTGCTTCCTTGGCCGACGGTCCTGGGTTTCACCCGTGAGGGATGGCAGGCCGCAGCGCTCCGCTGGTACCGTCCCTTTACCTTCGAAACCGCGTGGGGGCGGCGCACGCTCCGCGAGCGTCCCGTTGTGGAGTGGATCCGCCATGCGGACCTGTGGCTGCGTCCGGGCGGCGTGAAACCCGCGGCGCTCGGGGCGTTGCGCGAAGCGTTGGCATACTACGGCCGTGGGGTAGGACTCCACTGGTACTATTGGCATGCCCATCCCTTCGATACGAACTACCCGGATTACTTTCCGGCGCAGGAGGGCTTTGCCGAGGCGGTGGCCGAGGCTCAGCGTCTCGGAGCGCATGTTACGCCCTACATCAACGGTCGTCTGTGGGACCCCGCGACCGAAAGTTACCGGACACTGCACGGCGCGGAGGCTTCGTGCCGCAAGGCCGACGGTACGCTCTATACCGAGGTCTACAGTTCGAAAGTTCCCAATACGGTAACTTGCCCGGCATCGCCTATCTGGCAGCAGGTGCTGTGCGACCTGAACCGGCGAATCCTCACCGAGCTGGGCACCGACGGCGTCTACATGGACCAGATCGGATGCGCCAGCAGCGAAAACTGCTATGCTCCGAACCATCCCCACGCCCCGGGCGGCGGCGGATGGTGGCCGGCGGCCTACCGCGAACTGCTCGAGGGCATGCGCCGCGATATCTACACTCCGGAGCGGGCGATGACCACCGAGGAGAATGTCGAGTGCTATATCGACCTGTTCGACATGATGCTCATCGTCAATACGCCGCACAGCGCTACGGTGCGCATGGTGCCGCTCTTCCCGCTGATCTATTCGGACCGCTGCGTCTACAGCGGCTATACCTATATTCCCTGGCAGCTCGACAACGGAGCCTTCAGCTTCCTGACGATGAAAAGCCTTCTGTGGGGGTCGCAGCTGGGGTGGGCGGATCCCGAGCTGCTGATGCGGCCGGCATACCGCCGCGAAGCGGAGTTTCTGAAGCGGCTTGCGGAGTTCCGCCGTGAGCAGCATGACCTGTTCCTCGGCGGACGCTTCCTCGGCGAGATCATCCCGGGGGGCGACAATCCGCGCCGGGAGATTCCGCGCTACGAGACGACACCCGTGGTGCTGGCCGCCGAATGGGAGAGCCTTTCGGGAGAGAGGGCCTGCATCGTGGTGAACATGGACGACGCGGCGCATGACGTATCGCTCCCTGATGGACGCCAGATTACCGTTCCGGCACTCGGAGCCCTGCGATTGGAAAAATAAAACCTAAAATACGAAAAATTTATGAAAACGGCATTTTGGGCCTTTGCGGCCCTTTGCGCATGCACGGCGTGCGGAGAAAACAACGATGAAGCGTCGGTCGGCGGCAATGTTGCGGCCCCGTCGGAAATTCGGATCGAGCGGGTGGATGCCACCTCGGTCCGCGTAACGTGGCAGGACAACAGCTCGAACGAAACGGGCTTCGACATTTGGGTCCGCGAGGCGGCTGACGCCTCGAACCGGTGGGTTGCCGGGTCGGTCGAGGCCGACGTAACCCAGTTTACGGTGAGCGAGGGCCTTGAGGACGGCGGCAGCTACTTCTTCGGCGTACAGGGAAAGGGTGCGTCGGAGGCGTATGACTCGCGCGTCATCTACGAACTCTATACGCTTGTTCCGTCGGCCGATCTGCCGGTCGTTTCGCTGGTGGGCGGCACAACCTCCACGTCAAGCTGTCTGGCTGTATCCTATCGGATCGAGAATGCTTCGGCCGATGCCCGCTGGGGCCTCTGCTGGAGCGCGGAGGGTACCCCCACGATCGAGGATGCGGTGCAGTACGGTCCTGCGATTTCGGATGATGAGTCCGTCCTGCAGGCCATTCCCAACGTGCTGCTGGAGTACGGCAAGGAGTATACGGTCCGCGCCTTCGTCATCGAGGGCGGCGCGGCCTACTACAGTGCCGCGACGACCGCCTCGCTGGCTGCGGCACCCGATGCGATCACGTTCAACTGGACAAAACTTTCACGCACGTCGCTTCCTGCGGAGATCGAACTCTACGAAACGACGGACCAGCTCAACGGGCACAGTTTCCATGCCTGGTATGCCGTGGCCGACCTTTCGAAGGGTAATGTCGAATTCCGCGTACTGGTTCCCGACGGTGCGGCGACGATCGAGGAGCAGTCGGCGGCCTTCAACGGCGACTGCTATGTGATGATCAACGGCGGTTATTTTTACAACGGACGCCATACGGGTCTTGCCGTGGTCAATGCTGCAGCTACGGGATCGATCTCGGCCGTCCGCGGATCGCTGAAGATCTCCGATACCGAGGAGTACAACTCGATGTACAACGTAACGCGCGGCCTGTTCGGCGTCGATGCCTCGGGCAAGCCCGCCGTATATTGGGCCGGGACGGATGCCAAAGGTACGGCCTATTATTTCGACCGTCCGCTGCCTTCGGTCAAGGGTGAGGCCAAATACGATGTCGTGAGTGCCGAGAATCCGACCGCATCCACGGCCTGGTCGCCCCGGTATGCGTTGAGCGCCGGCCCCGTGCTGCTCAAGGACGGAAAATGCCCGTTCGACTTCACGCTCACCTCGAAAGGTGCAGACTACTATTTGAGCAACTTTGAGATCATGCCGTACGATATCTTCGGCGTCGGCGTGTCGCCCGACCGCACGGCCGTGGGTCGCACGGAGGACGGCCGCATCATCTTCTTCATCTGCGACGGACGTGTCGCCTCGAGCGGCGGCGCCACGCTGACCGAACTGGCTGCCATCATGAAGGGTCTGGGATGTACCGATGCCGTGAATTTCGACGGCGGAGGCTCCACGGGTATGGTCATCGACGGCGAGCACCTGAACGATACGACCGCCGAAGCGAG
>DWWQ01000052.1 GCA_019119615.1 Candidatus Alistipes stercoravium
AGCCTCCGCGACCGGAGCGATGTCTATGTCGGCCCGGCTGCGGAGATTCTTCCGGAGGTGTTGCCTGCCGCGCGCGTCGTCGTCGTCTCGGACGCAACGATCGACCGTCTCTATCCCGGTTTGCTGGCTCCTTATGAAAAGGTGCTGATCGGCCGGGGCGAGAGTGCCAAGACTCTGCAGACCGTGGAGGGGATCTACCGCCGGTTCATCGAGCTGGGTGTCGATCGCAAGAGTTTCATCCTGGCGGTCGGCGGCGGCATCGTAACCGACGTAGCGGGATTCGCCGCGGCGACCTTCATGCGGGGCGTCGGGTTCGGATTCGTCTCGACGACGCTCCTGGGGCAGATCGACGCCTCGGTGGGCGGCAAGAACGGCGTCAATGTGGACGGCTACAAGAACATGGCCGGGACCTTCACCCAGCCGCGCTTTGTCATCTGCGACCCCGCGATGCTGCGGAGCCTTCCCGACCGGGAGTTCCGTGCCGGACTGGCCGAGGCGGTCAAGGCGGCCATTATCGCCGATGCGGCGCTCTTCGCCCGGCTGGAGGAGGCCCGTTTCGAGGCGCTGCGCAGTGATGCGGCGCTTCTGGCCGGCGTCGTCTCGGCGGCCGTGGGCGTCAAGGCGGCGATTGTCGAACGCGACGAGCGCGAGGCCGGGGAGCGCCGCAAGCTCAACCTCGGGCATACGCTGGCGCATGCCATCGAGAAGTGCTCGGACCGCATGAATCACGGCGAGGCCGTGGCCGTGGGTACGGCGCTCATTGCCGATGCGGCGGTGCGGCTCGGCGTGCTGGCGCCGGCGGACCGCGACCGCATCCGCGGCGTGCTTGCCCGGCTGGGATTCGACCTGACGCCTCCGGTGCCGGTGGCCCGCCTGCTGCGGGAGGTCGGCAAGGACAAGAAGAGCGAGGATGGGGTGCTGCATGTCGTCCTGCCGACGGGTATCGGCTCCTGCGAGGTGCGGCCGATGACGGTCGAGGCCTTTGCGGCGCTTTTTGCGGCGGAATGACCGGCGGGCGGCGGATCTGGACAAAAGAGAGGCGGGAATCCATCCCGCCTCTCTTCATTTTTATGGATCTCCCGGTTACTTCATCCGCTCGCGCAGCTCCCCGGCATAGGCCTCCCAGTCGATAATCGGGCGCCGGGCAACGCCCGACTCGATGGCGGCCCGCGCCACGGCCGTGGCAACGGTGGTGAGCAGCCGCGGGTCGGTGGGTTTGGGAATGAGGTATCCGCGTCCGAATTCGAGTTTTTCGAGGTTGTAGTCCCGGAGCACGGACTCCGGAACCGGCTCGCGCGTCAGGGCGGCGATGGCGTGTGCCGCGGCGAGTTTCATGGTGTCGTTGATCTCCGAGGCACGGACATCGAGGGCTCCGCGGAAGATATAGGGGAAGCCCAGCACGTTGTTCACCTGGTTGGGATAGTCCGAGCGACCCGTGGCGAAGATCAGGTCGGGGCGCGAGACCGTCGCCACGTCGTAGGCGATCTCCGGGTCAGGGTTCGCCAGCGCCATGACGATCGGATTCGGGGCCATCGAGCGCAGCATCTCGGGGGTCAGCACGTCGGCTTTCGAAACTCCGAGAAAAACGTCGGCGCCGCGGAGCGCTTCGGCGAGGCTCGCAATGCGCCGCGTGGTGGCGAACTCGCGTTTGAGCGGGTTGAGGTCTTCGCGGTGGGCGGCGACCACGCCCTGGCTGTCGCACAGCACCATATGCTCGCGGCGTACGCCCAGTGCAAGGAAGAGCCGTGCGCAGGCGATGGCCGCGGCACCCGCGCCGTTCACCACGACGCGCAGGCGGGCGAGCTCCTTGCCGGCGATCTTCGCTCCGTTGATCAGTGCTGCCGAGGTAATGATCGCCGTGCCGTGCTGGTCGTCGTGCATGACGGGAATGTCCAGTTCGCGGCGCAGCCGCTCCTCGATCTCGAAACACTCCGGAGCCTTGATATCTTCGAGGTTGATGCCTCCGAACGTGGGGGCGATGGCCCGCACCGTGCGGACGAAGGCCTCGGGATCGCGCTCCGCCACCTCGATGTCGAAGGCGTCGATGCCCGCGAAGGTCTTGAAGAGCATGCTTTTTCCTTCCATGACGGGTTTGGCGGCCAGCGGACCGATGTTACCCAGTCCGAGGACGGCCGTACCGTTCGAGATGACGGCCACGAGATTCCCTTTGCCCGTATATTCGTAGACCGATGCCGGATCTTCGGTGATGGCCCGCGAGGGGGCTGCCACGCCGGGCGAATAGGCCAGCGAAAGGTCCGCCTGCGTACGGTGGGGTTTGGTCGGGACGACGGCGATCTTGCCGGGTTGCGGCTTCCGGTGGTAATGCAGTGCCGCTTCCTTGAGTTTATCTTCGGTATTCATGACAGTTCGTTTTTATGATTCGGTGATTGTAATCTAACGGAACCCGGTTGCAAATATTGCGCCCGCACGGGAAGCCATGCGGGCGATTGTGTTGCCGCGGTTCGGTTACGCTCCTATTTTTTCAGTCTCCCGGTCAGAAGAGCGAGGCCTCGCCGTTGTCCGGACGGGTGTAACGGAGGTGCTCGTAGGCCAGTGCAGTCGCCTCGCGGCCCCGGGGCGTGCGTTTGAGAAATCCCTCCTTGATAAGGAAGGGCTCATAGACCTCCTCGATCGTACCGGGCTCCTCGCCGACGGCCGTAGCTACGGTGTTCAACCCAACGGGCCCTCCCTTGAACTTTTCGATGATCGTGCCGAGGATCTTGTTGTCCATGTGGTCCAGACCGCGCGAGTCGATGTTCAGCGCCGCAAGGGCGATGCGTGTGATCTCCAGGTCGATATGCCCGCCGCCCTTGACCTGCGCGAAGTCGCGGACACGGCGCAGCAGGGCGTTGGCGATACGCGGCGTGCCGCGCGAACGCAGGGCGACCTCCCGGGCCGCATCGTCGTCGATCGGAACGTCGAGAATCCGCGCCGAACGGCGTACGATCCCGGCCAGTACCGAGGCGTCGTAATATTCCAGATGGCACTGGATGCCGAAACGGGCCCGCAGGGGCGAGGTGAGCAACCCGCTGCGCGTCGTGGCGCCGATGAGCGTGAAGGGGGCCAGTTCGATCTGGATCGAACGGGCCGAAGGACCCTTGTCGAGGACGATGTCGATCTTGAAATCCTCCATGGCCGAGTAGAGATACTCCTCGACGATCGGACTCAAACGGTGAATCTCGTCGATGAAGAGCACGTCGCCCGGGTTGAGGTTCGTCAGCAGGCCGGCCAGGTCGCCCGGCTTGTCCAGCACGGGACCCGACGTTACGCGCAGTTGCGCCCCCATCTCGTTGGCGATGATATTCGCCAGCGTGGTCTTGCCCAGACCCGGAGGTCCGTGCAGCAGCACATGGTCGAGCGAGTCGCCGCGCAGGAGCGCCGCCTTGATGAAGATGCGGAGGTTTTCGACGATCTTCTCCTGTCCCGCGAAGCTTCCGAGCTCCCGGGGACGGATCCGGTTTTCGAATTCGAGATCGCTCTCCGTATTGCGTACGATAGACATGTGGCAAATATACGCAATTTTCACGATAACTGCCCCGGGCGTATGAAAAAATCCGGCGTGCTCCGCAGTGCCCGGACCGTATGGCCTCTGCAGCCGAACTGCCGGATGCAAAAAATCCGGCCCGCCCCCGCGGCGGACCGGACATGCCTGCACGGCGGAGTGGCTACTGCTCCGCGGGCAGGTCCATCTTGAGGTATTTCGTTCCGTTTTCGCGGGTGTCGATGCGCAGGATGATGCCCTTCTTGCCTTCGAGCTCCGCGGCGATCGGCTCCATGTCGAAGGAGACGTAGTAGCCCAGCGTATATCCGGCTACGTCGCCGCCGGCACTGTGGCGCAGTTCGAGGTTGAGGTAGCCCTCCTCGCTCTGCTCGGGTGCGGAGACCTTATTGACGATAACGGCGAATTCATGCTTGTCGTTCTCCGTAACGGGGTAGAGCAGGTAGAGCGTCAGCCACTTTTTCGTGAAGTTGAAGTACTCCCAGTAGGCCGTGGGGAACCCGGCGCCGTCGCTGCCCAGCTGGTCCAGCTCCTCCTGCGTCGTTACGACTTCGGCAGCTCCCGTGTAGATATCCTCGACGCCGAATAACCGGATGTTGTAGTCGTAGTCGGGGAGACCTTCCAGCAGATCGAAATAGATGATCGCCCGCGATCCCTCCCGGGCTTCGTAAAGCGACGGTTTCTCGCTCGGATAGAGCGTCTGGCCGTTGTCCCGTTCGAAATAGTAGTCCCCCTCGCCGAGCGTGTGTACGGTGGTGATGATTCCGTAGACATAATTATACGGATATCCCCCGTCATCGTTGTTGCAGGCGGGGAGCGTGGATGCTGCCAATGCCGTCAGCAGGAGCAAACCGAATTTTTTCATCTTTTCCATATTTTATTGTTACCTTTCGCATTTAAAATGTCCCGCAGGGGAAAATACTGCACGGATGGGAAATTTTTTTGTCCGGATATGCAGTATTTGGCAGCAGGTACAATTTATATAGGTGAATTCAACGATGCAGATGGAGGAACAGATACTGGCCGATGGGTGCAGGAACGGAGAGGGTGCGGCCCGGCGCGAGCTGTACGATCGTTTCGCCGGGCGTCTGATGGCGGTATGCATGCGCTATGCAGGGGATCGGGCCACGGCCGAAGACCTGTTGCACGACGCCTTCCTGAAGATCTACGGAGCCTTCGACAAGTTTTCTTACCGCGGCTCCGGATCGTTGAGAGCCTGGATGGAGCGCATCACGGTCAATGTGGCCCTCGAATGGCTGCGGACCCGCAATCGGCGGGGATTCACCGAACTTGACGAAGGCCGTGTGGCGGCGACCGTAGCCGAACCCGAGCCGACCTCTTCGGAGATGGCCTCCGTGCCGCGCGAGGTGCTGATGCGCTTCATCGCGGAGCTCCCGGACGGTTACCGCGCCGTGTTCAACCTCTACTGCATCGAGGAGTACTCCCACCGGGAGATCGCCCAAATGCTGGGGATCAACGAGAAGAGTTCCTCGTCGCAGCTCTTCCGCGCCAGAACGCTGCTGGCACGCAGGATCCGCGACTACTTGAAGACACATTGAGTTATGAAAGAGGATAAGGATTGGATCGAGTTCATGCGGACATCGCTTCGCGATGCCGAGGTCTCCCCGCCGGAGGATGGTTGGGAGTGTCTCGAGCGCGTGTTGTCCGAGCCCGGACAGGCGCCGGCGGCGCCGGTACCGGTACGGAAGCCCGCATGGCGCATCTATATGCCGCGGATTGCCGCCGCTGCCGCTGTCGTGCTGATCGGGACGGTCGTAGGTGATCTTTTGCTGCGCCCGGATACGGTAATGGAACAAAAAGGGGTTGTTATCGCGACGACGGAGGACGGCAATGCCGCGGCAAATTTACCGGAACGGTTGCGGCGGCAGGTACAGCTTCCGGATCGGCTGCAGCAGGAAGAGCCTGCCGGACTCGGGACGGCAGCTCCCGCGCCGCGGCTTGCGGCGGCCGTGAAGAACGACCGTACGGTCGCGGCACCGACGGTTCAGGAAGCCGTTCCCGGGATGGAGATTCCGGCAACGGCAAGCCCGTCGCCCGTCGCCGAAAAGGGCCTTCCGGCGGCGGCAGACGGCGCAGCCGTCCCGGATGCGGACGCAGCACCGACAACATCTGCCTCGCGGCCCGAATCCCGGACATCGGACAATGCTTCGGCCTCGTCGGCCGGGCTGTCCCGCGGAACGGAGCCCCGGGAGTTCCGGGTGCAGAAACTGCACCGTCCCCTGTCGTTCTCGCTTTCGGCGGGCGGCGGGGTCTCCGGGAATACGGGGACAGCAGGGACGGCCTTCGGCAGTCCCATGATGGATGCCCGGCCGAACGGCATGCCCTCGATGATCGGCAACGGTGCCGAGATGGTGGTGCTCAAGCATTACGACTATGACGAGAGTACGTTCCATCACCACCAGCCGTTGAGTTTTGCGCTGACCCTCCGCAAGGAGTTTGCCTATGGGTTGTCGCTCGAAAGCGGCATCAACTATACGCTGCTGCGGTCGGATGTCCGGGACCGGTTCGCTTCGGAAGAGACCGGGCAGACGCTTCACTTCCTGGGAGTTCCGCTCCGGCTCAACTGGCAGTTCCTCGAGCGTGGCCGCTTCTCGCTCTATGTGGGGGCCGGCGGCATGGTCGAGAAGTGTGTTTCGGCAACCTTCGGTTCGGAGAGCGTATCGGAGCCGGGCGTGCAGTGGTCGCTGCTTGCCGCGGCGGGTGCCCAGTACCGGCTCGGCGAGATGGTGGGGCTCTATTTCGAACCCGAAGGATCCTACTACCTTACCGAAACCCGGCTGCAGACCGCGCGGACCGATTCGCCGCTGACGCTGACACTCCGTTTGGGCGTACGTCTTTCGTTTTGAGTCTCATTGACGGCTCTCGCATGTTTGTTGCATGAAAAAAGCCTGCACCATGGGTGCGGGCTTTTTTGTTTCGGGAGTCCGAATGTGCCATAAATGGGTTGAAATGTGCTGTTTTTTCTTGTCCGGACCGAATTTGTTACTATTTTTGCTGATGGAATGCGAGGCCGGATATTTGTTCCCTGCGGTATGTGCCCTCCGATGCAAAAAAAGCACAGAGGCCGATACGGCTTCTGTGCCTGGTAGTCCCGAAAGGAATCGAACCTTTATCGTAAGAACCGGAATCTTATATTCTATCCATTGAACTACGGGACCGGGACTGCAAAGATGCAAAAAAAATTTTAATTGAACGAAAAAATGCGGGAAAAACAGAATAATTGGCAAAGAATCGAGGCGGTGATCAAGTGGGCGAACATGACGACCAATTATTTCGCGCGATACATCGGGCTTGCCCGCGGAGAGAACCTTTACCAGATCAAGCGCGGAAACAACGGCATCTCGCTCGATGTGGCGGACCGGATCGTCGCGAAGTTCCCGCAGATTGACAAGTTGTGGCTGCTGACGGGTGAGGGCCAGATGTTTGCGGACGCCCGCGTGCGCGGGGCGCAGATCCCTTTCTACGATGTGGATGTCGAACGGGAAATCGCCGACGTGGCGCGTTTGTCGGCCGACGGCTATCTGGTGGCGCCTCCGGCCGGGGAGTGTGATCTGGCGATGGTCTATGCGGGCCGTGCCATGGGGTCGCTCGTGCCGCCGGGAACGGTCGTGCTGCTGAAGGCCGTGGAGCGCGAAGCGATAATTCCGGGCGAAGAATATGTGGTGATCTGCCGAAAAATTGTAACTTTGCGGATAGTCCGGAGCGCCGCGAAGGGGAAATACCGTCTGGTGGCCGGAAACCGGGAGGATTTCGACGACATCGTGGTGGATGCCGACGAGATCGTCGCGGTATACAAGGTAAAGGGAAAATTGATTGTAAACAGTTGATTTTATGTTTTCAGGTATCGTAGAATGTACGGCCGAGGTCGTTTCGATCCGTACGGACCGTCAGAACAGGGATTTCACGCTTCGTGCGGATTTTTGCTCCGAACTGAAGATCGACCAGAGCATCTCCCACAACGGCGTCTGCCTGACGGTCGTGGCCATCGAGGGGGATACCTATACCGTAACGGCCATGAAGGAGACGCTCGACCGCAGCAATCTCGGGCTGCTGCGCGTGGGCGATCTGGTGAACCTCGAACGCTCGATGAAGCCCGATGCGCTGCTCGACGGCCACATCGTCCAGGGGCATGTCGATCAGACGGCCGTCTGCACGGCCCGCGAGGATGCCGACGGCAGTTGGTACTATACGTTCGAATACAAACCTCAGGGCGAAGGGCTCTGTACGGTGGAGAAGGGCTCGGTGGCGGTCAATGGCGTGAGCCTCACGGTCTGTGACTCGAAGGAGTCGTCGTTCCGCGTGGCGATCATCCCCTATACGTTCGAGCATACGAATTTCTGCCGTATCGACGTGGGGTCGGTCGTGAACCTCGAATTCGACATCGTGGGCAAGTATATCGCCCGTCTGATGCGCAACTATATGAAATAATGCCATGATTACGATCAAAACCAAAGAGGCGGCCTCGTGCTGGATCGGCCTGCTGGCCACGGTGATCGTTGCCGGGGTGCTCTTCGTGATGCATGCGAAGGGGGTGCAGATCCGCTGGATCGTTGCGGCCACCGTGCTGCTGTGCACCTTTTCGGTGGTGATGCTGGTTGCCCTGTTCATCATCCGCAAGTATGTGGCCTACAAGCTCAAGCCGATCTATTCGATCGTCCTCTCGCGCAACGTGCACACGGAGGAGATCTTCTCGGAACTCAAGGACAAGAAGGTCGAGAACATCGGTGAGGAGCTGACCGCCTGGGCCGACACGAACGACAAGGAGATTGCGCGGCTGAAGGAGGCCGAGCGTTTCCGCAAGCAGTACCTGGGCAATGTGGCCCACGAGTTGAAGACCCCGATCTTCAATATCCAGGGCTATATCTCGACGCTGCTGGACGGCGGCCTGGAGGACGAACTCATCAACCGCAAGTACCTCGAGCGGGCCGAGAAGAGCATCGACCGCCTGATCAACATCGTCAATGATCTGGACACGATCTCGAAACTCGAGAGCAACATGAACCAGCTGAAGATGGAGCGTTTCGACATCGTGGCCCTTGCCAAGGAGATTGCCGAGCAGGCCGAGATGGAGGCCGACAAGCGGGGGATCCGCGTCTCGGTCAAGGGGGCCGAGAACCTTCCTTCGCCCTTCTGGGTGGTGGCCGACAAGCACTACATCGGACAGGTGCTGGTCAATCTGATCATCAACTCGATCCACTACGGCAAGGAGAACGGTTCGACGCGTATCCGCTTCCGCGATCTTCTCGACCGGGTTCTCGTCGAGGTCGAGGACAACGGGCAGGGCATCGCCAAGGAGGACCTGCCGCGTGTGTTCGAACGCTTCTACCGGACGGACAAGGGCCGTTCGCGCGAGCAGGGTGGTACGGGTCTCGGCCTGGCGATCGTCAAGCATATCGTCGAGGCGCACGGCGAGCGCATCACCGTACGCAGCGAGCTCGGTGCGGGCAGCACCTTCTCCTTTAC
>DWWQ01000053.1 GCA_019119615.1 Candidatus Alistipes stercoravium
ATGCGGCGCTACGACCGGAGCGTCGCCTCCTTCACCGACAGCCTCAAGCATATTCTGATCGAGGAAGTTGTCGTCTCGGCCTCGCAGAAACCGCTGGAGCCGATCACGAATCCCTATCAGGTGCTGGCCCGCACCTCCGTGGACTACAAAAAGATCGAGGAGGAGGGCTACACGGATCTGGAGGAGCTGCTGATGCGGCAGCACGGCGTGCATATCCGGGGTGATGTCGTATATGCCTACGGCAAACCGGCCCGGTATATGATTGACGGAATACTATGGGAGCCGCATCCGCCGATTCAGGTTGTCGATCCGTCATCCGGAGAGGTCGCATACAGTTTAGAACTTGAAACAACACCTGACTTCATACCGGTGGAAATGATCAAAAAGATCGATATCATCCCGTCGGTCAATACGGCCTTGGCAAGTTACAACAAACTGGATACGGAAAGTTTGGGAACCTCGATTATCTCGATTACGACCAAAAACGGGGCGGAGTTGTTACAGGAGAGGG
This sequence comes from Candidatus Alistipes stercoravium, assembly GCA_019119615.1. GTDB lineage: Bacteria > Bacteroidota > Bacteroidia > Bacteroidales > Rikenellaceae > Alistipes > Alistipes stercoravium. The sequence goes on from DWWQ01000053.1 coordinate 512, forward strand.
ACAAGATGCCCGATTTCGAACGGTTGAATACCTCGGTTCTTGTCCCCCAGGGCTACCAGACTCCGGTCGAATTCTATGCCCCGAAATACGAGACGGCCAGACAGCGGAACGCTCCCGAGCGGGATCTGCGCACGACGCTCTACTGGACTCCGGCACTCGACATATCACCGCAGGGTACGGCCCGCATCGAGTTCTACACGGCCGACGATCCTTCCCACTATGACATCCGTATCGAAGGTATCCTGCATGGCAGCGGCGATGAAAACGGCGCCGAGGGGAACGACGCCGAAGGCAAACCCGCGATCCTGCACCGCGTACTGGAACTGTAACCAATTTCCGGACTGATCGAAGTACAACCGGCTGAAATGAAAAGAGCGCGCCCCGACATTATGCCGGGGCGCTTGTTGCCGGTTTTTACCGTTTTACCGGAAAAACGTGCGTTCCACATGGGCCGTATTTCCGCAGGCGTCCGTTACCGATAGGCGTGCGGTATGCCGTGAGCGGGTGGCGGGGGTGTCGAAGAAGTGCACGAGCGTGCCTTTCATCGGGAACCGGTCGCAGGGAACCCATTGGCCGTCGATGGTCAGCGACCAGGCGGCGATCCCCGAAAAGTTGTCCGATGCCGAGAAGCGGAGTGCTTCCGCGCGGGATAGATCGGCCTCCGGCTCGAAGAGCGCCCTTACGCGGGGTGCCAGCGTGTCGGCCACAACAACCAGGTCGCCCGCCGAACGGGTCGAAGAACGCACGGCGCCGTTCGTATAGATACCGCCGATACATGCCAGATGCCCGTTCCGGTTGCGTATGGCCAGCATTGTGCGGGGTTGCAGTTCCCAGGGTACATCGGCGCGAACGGCGGCCCGCACGCTGCTGCGCAGGGGCGTCGTGGTCTCCAGGAAATGGTAGGCGGGCGAGAGGATGACAACCCCTTGCGGCGCTTCGGGTGCCGTGCGGATTTCGGGCTGGACGAAAATCGCCTCGTAAAGCGCTCCTTCCGGCACGGTCAGCATGGCCTCTTGCCCGATGCGGAGCGTCGAGGTCCGTGCGGGGCGGAGTGCCACGGCTCCCGAATCAACCTTTGCACGGAAACTGTCGGTGCGTCCCTGGATGTCAAATTCGAGCGTCGAGCGGTTCCCGCAGTCATCTTCGGCCTCGATGCTGATCCGTCGTATCTGACCGGGTTCCGTGCGGATCAGCCCGCGCTCCTTCATGACGGGATAGAATACCTCGGGCGCCCGGTCGATCCGGGCCAGGCGGATTACCTCGTTGCGTGATCCTAACTGCATCGGATAGCAGCTTACGGCGTCGCAGCAGCGCGACAGGTCGTGCGTGAATCCGTCCATGCGGTATTCGAAGTAGGGCTCGCCGTCGATTGAAGCCATGAGGCGCCAGATACCGAAGGTATTGTTCACACCGTTGCGACGGTCCGAAGCCTCGATCACGAAATACCCCCTGCGGCCCGTTCCTACGGGCTCCTCGCGTGTCAGCCGGTAACGGCCTTCGGCTTCGCGGACCACGCCGTAGCTGACGGCGCGCCGTTGTATGGCGACACCGTCCAGCGAGTCGATTTCGATGTAGTGCAGCCGCATGATGCGGGGCGGGAGGTCGTCCGCGGGGCGGATGATCCCTTCGCGTACGACGTTGCGGAGCCGTTGTGTCGGGGTGTTGCGCAGTTCGAAATGGAGATGGGGCCCGAAGGAGGACCCGCTGTTGCCCGAGAAGCCGATCGTGTCGCCCGCCTCTACGGGCCATGTTGCGGCGTCGAACCAGAGATCTGCGCCGTTCGTGCGGTTGCGGTAGCGCTCCTTGCGGACATACTGTTCGATGTCGTTGCGGAAATGTGAGAGGTGTCCGTATACGGCCGTCGAGCCGTTCTCGAGCGTCAGGTAGAGGGCCCGGCCGTAACCTCCGGCCGAGATCGTTGCCCGCGAGACGTAGCCCCGGGCCACGGCCACGAGCGGCTTGCCCTCCACGCCGTCGGTCTTGATGTCGATGCCTCCGTGGAAGTGGGCCGGGCGCAACTCGCCGAAGTTGGCCGAGTAGAACCTTCCGACATCCTGTACCGGATAGATATACGCCTGTTCCCCGGTGTTCTGGCCCCGGGCCGCCGTAATGCCTGCCGTTAAAAGCAGACAGGTCAATATGTGTCGCATGATTCTTCGTCGTTTTTGACAAGTTCCGAAACGCACTCGAAGACGCTGTCGTATTCGTATCCGAGCGATAGTCCGTATCGGATCAGTTTGGTTTTCAATTCCCGGGGCGTTGCGCCGCGTATCGTGCGGACCTTGCGGCGGAGCTGTTCGCGGAGCCGTGCGGCCATCCCTTCGCGGTCGAGCCGCCCGAGCGCCGCATCGATCAGCCCGGCGGCAATGCCCTTGCGCTGCAGTGCCGCGCGGATCTTGTAAATGCCCCAGCCGCTCAAATGCAGCTTCTCGCGCACGAATGCCTCCGTGTAGCGGGCATCGTCGATGAAACGCTCCTGCACAAGGCGTGCAAGCACCTCGCGGATCTGCTCCCCCGTGAGTCCCCAGCCGCGCATGAGCCGCCTCGCATCGCCCTCGCACTTCTCCGCGCGGGCGCAAAGCCGCATCAATGCGGTACGGGCCTGTTCCGGCGTGCGCGTACGTTTTTTTGTCGTTATCTGCTTTTCTTGCTGCATATCATACGGGGCTTTCCGAAGAGATCCCGGCGGAGGAGTGTGTCGGTGTAGCGCTCTTCATCCAACATGCGGATGACCTCCTCTGCGGCGTGTTCGTAAATTTCGAAATAGAGCCGGCCTCCCGGGCGGAGCATTTTTCGCCCGGCGCTGGCGATGGCGCGGTAGAAGCGGATGCGGTCGTCGTCCGGCACGAAGAGTGCCAGCGCGGGTTCGTGGTCGCGGACATTGGCGTGCATCCCGGCCCGGTCGCTCTCGGGGACGTAGGGCGGATTCGACACCAATACGTCGAACGGTTCCGGAAAGACCTCTGCAAGCTCCTTCAGAGCATCCGCGCGGCGGAATACGACCTTTGCCTCCAACGCCCGGGCATTCTCTGCGGCTATTGCCAGCGCCTGCTCCGATATATCCGCGGCATAGACCTCCGCCTCGGGCATCTCGAGGGCCAACGTTGCGGCGATGCATCCGCTGCCCGTGCCGATGTCGAGCATCCGGACCGCTCCCTTTTCGTCGTGTGCGATCCAGGCGACCAGCTCCTCGGTCTCGGGCCGGGGAATCAATACCTCCTTTCCCACGCGGAAACGGCGGCCGTAAAATTCGGCTTCGCCCACCAGGTATTGCAGCGGTTCTCCGGCTTCGAGCCGCCGGGCAGCCGCTTCGAAGGCGGTTTCGGCGGCGGCACCGCCGGCCGATGTGAACGGTACATCGGGGTCGGCCACCAGCGCCGAGCGGGAGATCCCCGCCAGATGGCCAACGACGGTACGGGCGATGCTGCGCGCCTCGTTCGTGTCGTAGAGAGGCACGAGCCGCTCCGTCAGTGCATGGATGGCTTCCCGGCGGGTCATGAGCGGCAGCGGCATAGCAGGTCGGCCAGGGCGATGGCTACTGCGGCTTCGACGACCACGGCGGCACGCAGGGCGATGCAGGCGTCGTGGCGGCCGCGGATGACAAGCGGCTGCATGCTGTCCGTCGCCAGATCGTAGGTCAGTTGTTCGCGGGCGATGCTGGGCGTGGGTTTGATGACGGCCCGGACGATGAGCGGGTTGCCCGTTATGATGCCGCCGTTGATGCCGCCGTCATGGTTGGTCGCCGTGAGGCCCGAGGCATCCACGATGCGGTCGTTGTACTCCGATCCGCGCATGCGGGCCGCGGCGAATCCGCTGCCGAATTCGACCCCCTTGACCGCCGGTATGGCGAAGAGCACATGGGCGATCATGCTCTCCGCCGAATCGAAGAAGGGCTCTCCGAGTGCGCCGGGCAGCCCTTCGACGCAGCACTCCACGATGCCGCCGACCGAGTCGCGGTCGTCGCGCGCCGCGATGATGACCTCCTCGAAGCGTGCGGGATCGGTGCATCCGCCGACCTCGGTCAGCCAGGTCGTGAAACTGACCCGCTCCCGGAGAATCTTTTTGGCCACGACGCCTGCGGCGACGAGTGCCACGGTGATGCGTCCCGAGAAGTGTCCGCCGCCGCGCGGATCGTTGAAACCGCCGAATTTGCGGCGTGCGATCTTGTCGGCGTGCGACGGCCGGTAATGGGTCGTCAGGTTGCTGTAATCTCCGGACCGCGTGTCCGTATTCTCGAATTCGATGGTCAGCGGAGCTCCCGTGGTGAAACCTTCGTAGACGCCCGATACAATCTTCGGCCGGTCGGCTTCGCGGCGGGCCGTCGTTCCTGCGGCGCCGCTGCGCCGGCGCTCCAGATCGGCCGTGAAATCCTCCTCCGAGAGCGGAATCCCGTGCGGCACGCCGTCGAGCGTGATGCCGATCTGCCGGCCATGCGACTCTCCCCAGATCGAGAGCCGGAAATGTACTCCGAATTGGTTCATGGAATATCGTTTTTTCGTTTGTTTCGCTTGTTGCTTTTGCCGGCTCCCGTCGGGAGTCGGGTATGCCCTCCCCCGCAGCCGTTTCAGATGCGGACCTGCTCCAGCGCCTCGAAAAACTCCGGGTAGCTCTTGGCCACGCTCTCGGCGCCGCGGATCGTAACCGCTCCGTCGGCACGCAGGGCTGCGACGGCCAGCGACATGGCCATGCGGTGGTCGTTGTGGCTGCTGACGTCGGCACCGTGAACGGCTCCGCCGCGGATCTTCATGACGTTCTCTTCGGAGGTGTCCACCTCGATACCCAGCCGGGCGTATTCGTCGCGTATGGCGTCGGCGCGGTTGCACTCCTTGTAGGTCAGGCGCGAGGTGCCGTGCAGGACGCTCACGCCGTCGGCTGCGGCGGCCAGAGCCGCCAGGGCGGGGAAGAGGTCGGGACAGTTTGTGGCGTCGAACTCGAAAGCCTGCAGCGGCCGGTGGGCCGCCGTTACGGTGTCTCCTTCATGAATTACGGCGGCTCCGGCCCGCACCAGTGCCGTGCAGATGGCCGTGTCGGCCTGCTTGGAGAGCATCGAGACGTTGCGTACGGTGATCTCGCCGGCCGTAGCTCCCATCACCAGCAGCATTGCCGCGGCGCTCCAGTCGCCCTCGATGGCGAAATCCGTTGCCTCGTAATGCTGCCCTCCGGGGATGTAAAACTCCTCGTAGTCGCGCTGGCTGATCTCGATGCCGAATCGCCCGGCGGTGTCGAGCGTCATGTCCAGATAGGGTGTCGATACGGCCCGGCGGACGTAGAGCGTCGTATCCTCCGCGGCCCGGGGCAGGGCGAGCAGCAGTCCGGTGATGAACTGCGAGGAGACGGAGCCGTCCACCGAGACCTCGCCTCCGCGCATCGGGCCGCAGACCCGTATGGGAAGATACCCTTTCGTGTCGGTGATCTCGACACCGAGGCTTCGCAGCGGTTCGACCATCATCCGCATCGGGCGGTCGAGAATCGACCCTTCGCCCTCGATCCGGATCGGGGTGTTGCAGAGTGCCGCCACGGGGGTGAAGAGCCGTGTGGCCAGCCCCGATTCGCCGACATGAAGCCGATCGCCCCGCGGGCGGAGTCCGCCGCGGATGACGAGCGTCGCGGCATCCTCCTGCCGGACCTCGGCCCCGAGGGTTTCGATGCAGCGGAGTGCCGAGCGGGTGTCGTTGCAGAATTCGATGTTGCGCAGATGCGATACGCCCTCGGAGAGCAGCGCCGCCGCAAGGGCGCGCTGTGCGTAGCTTTTCGAACAGGGCGGCGTCAGCGTACCCTTGACGCGCCCCGGCAGAACCGTTTTGTCCATGGATCAGTCGTTTTTCTGCGAAGCCTCCTTCTCGGCGGGTGCAGCGGCGATCTGCGTCGTTTCCGCTTCCGTTGCTTCGGTCCGGGCCTGCATCTCCTCGCCCTTGCGGTTTTTCATCTCCTGGGTCAGCTGGTGGCTCTTCTTGAGTTCGAAATGCTGTCCGAGGTAGACCTTGCGGACCATGGGGTCGGCGGCGAGTTCCTCGGCCGTTCCGGCCTTGAGGATCTTGCCTTCGTAAAGCAGGTAGGTGCGGTCAGTGATGGCAAGCGTCTCGTCCACATTGTGGTCGGTGATGATGACGCCGATATTCTTGTGTTTGAGCGTGGCGACGATCGACTGGATATCCTCCACGGCAATGGGGTCCACACCGGCGAACGGCTCGTCGAGGAGGATGAAGGCCGGGTTGATCGCCACGGCGCGTGCGATCTCCGTACGGCGCCGTTCACCTCCGGAGAGCTGGATACCGAGGCTCTTGCGGACCTTCTGCAGGCGGAACTCCTCGATGAGCGCCTCGACGCGCTCCTGCTGATACTCTTTCGAATAGGAGGTCATTTCGAGCACGGCGCGGATGTTGTCCTCGACCGACAGGCGGCGGAATACCGAAGCCTCCTGGGCGAGGTATCCGACGCCGAGCTGGGCGCGGCGGTATACGGGCAGTCCGGTCAGTTCGCTGACCTCCTTCTGGTCGTTTTCGAGGAAAATCCGTCCCGCATTGGGCTTTATAAGGCCTACGATCATGTAGAAGGTCGTGGTTTTGCCGGCACCGTTGGGACCCAGAAGGCCGACGATCTCACCCTGATTGACATCGATCGAAACCTGGTTTACGACGGTTCGGGCCTTGTATTTTTTTACGAGTTCACTGGTGTATAGACGCATTGCGGAATTGCGATAAATTTTCACAAAGTTATGTTTTTTTCCGAAAAGTTTTTTATCTTTACAATGAATTTTCGAATCTTAACGGAGCAAAGCGTCTAAATGGAACAATACGATTCGGCCTCTCTGCACGCGAAACTGAAGGAGTACTTCGGCTTTTCGTCGTTCAAGGGGAATCAGGAGGCGGTTATCCGCAACGTGCTGGCCGGCAAGGATACCTTCGTGCTCATGCCTACGGGCGGCGGCAAATCGCTGTGTTACCAGCTTCCGGCCCTGCTGATGGAGGGTGTGGCGATCGTCATCTCTCCGCTCATTGCCCTGATGAAGAATCAGGTGGACTCCATGCGGACCTTTTCGGCCGAGTCGGGTATTGCGCATTTCCTCAATTCGTCGCTCAACAAGACGGCCGTGGCGCAGGTGCGTGCGGACGTGCTGGCCGGCAAGACCAAACTGCTCTACTTTGCACCCGAGTCGCTCACCAAGGAGGACAACGTGGCGTTCCTGCGCAAGATCAAAATTTCGTTCTATGCCATCGACGAGGCGCACTGCATCTCGGAGTGGGGCCATGACTTCCGCCCGGAGTACCGCCGTATCCGTCCCATCATCAACGAAATCGGCCCGGCGCCGCTGATTGCGCTGACGGCCACCGCGACGCCTAAGGTGCAGATGGATATCCAGAAGAACCTGGGCATGTCGGATGCCGCGGTCTTCAAGTCCTCGTTCAACCGTCCGAACCTCTATTACGAGATCCGGCCCAAGCACGATGTCGATCGGGAGATCATCCGCTTCATCAAGCAGAACGAGGGCAAGAGCGGCATCATCTACTGCCTGAGCCGTAAGAAGGTCGAGGAACTTGCCGAGCTTTTGGTGGCCAACGGCATCCGGGCTCTGGCCTATCATGCGGGTATGGATGCCGCGACGCGCGCCGCCAACCAGGACGCTTTCCTCATGGAGCGTGTGGAGGTGATCGTCGCGACGATCGCCTTCGGCATGGGCATCGACAAGCCCGACGTGCGCTACGTCATCCATTACGATATTCCCAAGTCGCTCGAGGGCTATTACCAGGAGACGGGGCGTGCCGGTCGCGACGGCGGTGAAGGCTACTGCCTGACCTTCTACAGTTACAAGGATATCCAGAAACTCGAGAAGTTCATGCAGGGCAAGCCCGTCGCCGAACAGGAGATCGGCAAACTGCTGCTGCTCGAGACGGTCTCCTACGCCGAGAGTTCGATGTGCCGCCGCAAGACGCTGCTGCACTATTTCGGCGAGGAGTATACGGAGGACAACTGCGGCAACTGCGACAACTGCCGCCATCCCAAGCCGAAGATCGATGCGCGTGCGGCGTTGAAAATGGCTTTGGAGGCGTTGCGCGACCTGGGCGACAAGTTCAAGTCGGATTATCTGATCAGCGTGCTCGTGGGCAAGAATACGGCGCTGATCAAGAGTTACGGGCACAACAAGTCCAGGTGGTTCGGCGCGGGTGCCGAGCACGATGCGCGTTTCTGGGGTGCCGTTTTGCGTCAGGCGCTTATCATGGGCCTTGTGGACAAGAACATCGAGAACTACGGCCTCATCTCGATCAACAAGAAGGGGCAGGATTATATCGCCATGCCGTATCCCGTAACGGTAACGCTCGACCACGATTACGATGAGGAGGAGAAGGAGGCCGAGGCCGTGGCACCCGTCGGACGGGGTGGTGCGGCAGACGAGGAGCTCTTCGCGATGCTGAAGGACCTGCGCAAGAAGGTCGCCAAGCAGCACGGGCTGCCTCCGTTCGTAGTCTTCCAGGACCCGTCGCTCGAGGACATGGCCGTGCAGTATCCCATCACGATCGAGGAGATGCAGAACATCACGGGAGTCGGTGTGGGCAAGGCGCGGAAGTTCGGTGCGGAGTTCGTCAAGCTCATCAAGGCCTATGTGGAGGAGAAGGAGATCATCCGTCCGCAGGACATGGTCGTCAAGTCGGTGGGCAACAAGTCGGGCAACAAGATCTTCATCATCCAGTCGATCGACCGCAAGATGGATTTCGAGGATATCGCCCGCGCGAAGGATCTCGATTTCGACGAGTTGCTGACGGAGATCGAGGGTATTGTGAATTCGGGTACGAAGCTCGACATTTCGTACTACCTCAAGGAGTTCATGGACGAGGACAAGGTCGAGGACATCTACCTCTATTTCAAGGAGGACGCCGAGAGCGATTCGCTCGATGCGGCCATCGAGGAACTGGGGGCCGACTATACCGAGGAGGAGATCCGCCTGGTGCGTATCAAGTTCATCTGCGAACAGGGCAACTGATCCTTGCCTGCGGGCGGACGGCTCCCGGGGTATTTATGGGGAAACCTTGAACCTTAAAATAAGTGCCTATGAACAAAAAGACTTTTACTTTAGCCCTGCTGTTCCTGTGTTTGACGTTGGTGTGGTTCGGAGTCAATGTTTATTGGGACATCACCCGCCATCTGGATGTGTATAATACCGTCTTGTCGCTGCTCTTCGTCGTCTTCGGCGCAGCCATGACGTGGAATGAGGCGAAAAAGAAAAAACGCCGCCATGTTGAGGAGGTGGACAAGACCAAAATACCTTAATCGTTTGTGCTATGAAGATCAATGTGATGCAGGCGGTTCGCCTGATTCTGATGGTCCTGGCCATTGCCGGCATTATCTATGCCGTGGAATATGTGCCGCGCGGCATTGCCGTGTGGTTCTGGGTGGCGCTTCTCGGTATCGGTTTTGTGGGCCTGCTCTATACGTTCCGTCTTACGCAGCGACGTCTGAAGGCGGAGCGGCAGGATGCCGCCCGGCGTGAGAAGCGTCGGAACCGGCGATCGAAGCGATAAGTCAGGCATCCGTTCTGCGGAGCATTCCATCCGTCCGGCCTTCCTGGCCGGAAGACTTTGGCGCCCGCCTTCGAATGAAAATTCGGCGGCGGGTTGTTTTTTCTGATGGCATCCCGACGGATGTGCGGCGCCCGATTTTTCGCTGATCTGTTGGCACAAGGCATCTAAATGCGTATCTTTGTCGCGTCATGACGGAAGTAAGAGCCAAAAAAGCATTGGGCCAGCATTTCCTGGTCGATCTGAATATCGCACGCAAGATCTGCGACGCCTTGTCGGGCGGTCCGGTTTTCGGGACATCCGCCGCGGCGGACAGCTCCGCCCGCCCGGGCGACGTCCTCGAGGTGGGATGCGGCATGGGGGTGCTGACGCAGTTCCTCCTGCGGCGTGAGGACCTTGTAACCTGGGGCGCGGAGATCGATACGGAGAGTGTGGCCTACCTGCATGCCCACTACCCGGATTTTACGCCGCGCCTGATCGAGGGGGACTTTCTGAAGCTGGACCTCCGCGCGCATTTTCCGCAGGGACTCCGGCTCATCGGCAATTTCCCCTACAACATCTCCTCGCAGATCTTCTTCAGGCTGCTTGAAAACCGCGACCTCATCCCCGAATGCGTGGGAATGATCCAGCGCGAGGTGGCCGTACGCATCGCCGAACCTCCCGGCTCGCGCGAATACGGGATTCTTTCGGTGCTGCTGCAGGCGTGGTACGATATCGAATACCTCTTTACGGTCAATGAGACGGTTTTTGCGCCGCCTCCGAAGGTCAAGAGCGCCGTCATCCGCCTGCGGCGCAACGCCACGCGGCAACTCGACTGCGACGAGGCGCTCTTTATCCGAGTCGTGAAGGCGGCCTTCGGCCAGCGGCGCAAGATGATCCGCAATGCGCTCCGTGCGGCGTTCGGGGATTTCGGCGGCGCCGAGCATTCCTTCTTCACGCATCGTGCCGAACAGCTGTCGGTCGCGGATTTCGTAGCTTTGACCAACTGGGTCGCCGCGCATCGATCGTAAAACTCCCCATCATAAGTCAAAGGCCGGTATCCTGCAGAATACCGGCCTTCGTCGCATGCAAAAGAGAGGTCTACCAGGGCTTTTCGGCTCCGGCAACGACCGTTACGAGCTCTTCGCGGCGGAGGTAGCGGCGGGCGAGTTGCCGCACCTCTTCGGGTGTGATGCGCCGGATGCGGCGGATGTTCTCGCTGATGATCGAATTGTCCGTACCGCAAAGGATGTTTTCGATCGTAACGTCGGCGATGCCGAAGGGCCCGTCGAGTACGCGCATCATCTCTCCGATCATCATGTTCCGCACCAGTCCGAGTTCCTCTTCGGACATGGGTTTCTCTCCGAGGCGCTCGATCTCCCGGAAGATTTCCCGCAGCGCCTCCCGTGTTACGTCGGTTCCGACTTGCGTGGCCACGGCGAAATACCCGGTCCGCTCGAAATTGACCATGGCGGCCACGGCGCCGTAGGTATATCCGTGCTCTTCGCGCAGGTTCTGCATCAGCCGCGAGCCGAAGTATCCGCCGAGGGCCGTTGCCACGACCTGCATGCCCACGAAGTCGGGGTGCTGGCGGGGAAAAAGTACCCGTCCGATGCGCAGCGACGACTGTACGGCACCCGGGTGTCCGACGAATACGGAGCAGGTGGTCTGCGGCTCGGGAAATACTGCCGGAGCTGCTGCGGCGCGCTGCGGAATGCGTTCCGCGAGGGCGGCGATGGCCTGCCGTTCGTGTGCGCCGATGCGGCCGCTGCAGACGACGAAACAGTTTTCGGCCGTGTAGTGCGCCGTATGGAATGCCACGACCGCGTCGCGTGTCAGACGGTCGTATTCCGCTTCGTCGGAGGAGATGCCGTAGGGGTGTCCGGCGCCGAAAAGCGCTTTTGCAAAGGCTTCGCGGGCCTCGACATCGACCTTCGTGCGCTCGATCGCCAGGCGCTGCCTGCGTTTGGCGCAGTAGCTGCGCAGTTCCTCTTCGGGGAAGGTGGGGCAGAGCAGAATCTGTTCGGCCACGGCGAGCGTCCGGTCGAAGAACTTCGAGAGTGTGGCGAAGTTGATGTAGGCGTAGTCGCGGTCGAGGTTCACGTCGTACCATGAGCCGTAGTAGTCGAGTCGTTCGGCGATTTCGGCGCCGGTCATGTCGCGGCTCCCTTCGGCCAGGAGGTTCGCCGCCGCGGAGGCCGAGAAGGGCACCTGCTGCACGGCCGATCCGGCGCGGAATACGAACGAGATGCGCAGCACCTCGAAATCGTCCGACGGAAGCGTGTAGAGGTCGATGCCGTTTGCCAGGCGCGTGCGTTCGGCAGCGGCCACTTCGACCTGCGAGGGGGTTATGCGGGGTTGTCGTGTCATGGGCGTGCTTTGTAAATGAGTGTCGAGGCGTTCTCTTCGCGGAACGTGCGGCGGCAAAAGTCGCGGATCGCCTCGTTATCGACGGCGCGGTACAATGCCACTTCGCGGTTGATGAGCCCGAGGTCCCCGAGCATCTCGTAAAACCCGAGGTTCATGGCCTTGTTCATGACGTTGATCTCACCGAAGAGCGTGTTTGCCTCGAACTTGTTTTTGACCTTTTCGATTTCGTACGGCGTTGCCTCTCCCTGCTCGAGCGAGCGGATCTCGCCGCGGAAGGCCTCTTCGACCTGTTCGGGCGCAATCCCCGGGAGCAGCTGCCCGGTGAAGACGAAGAGCCCCGGGTCAAGATCGCCTGTGATGTAGGCATTGACGCTCGACAGAAGCCGCTGCTCCTTGACCAGACGGCGGTAGAGCCGCGAGGAGTCGCCTCCCGAAAGGAGGTCCGACACCAGGTCTGCGGTGTAGAAATCCGCGGAGCGGCGCCCGCCCATGTGGTAGGCCACCGTTACGGTCGTCGCCGGCACGTCGCGCTCGACCTCTTCGCGGCGCGGCGCCTGCTGGGGCGGCTCCTGCGGAATCGGTTCCGCGGTATATGGCACGTCGGCAAGCCCTCCGAACCACTTTTCGGCCAGCTCCATCATCCGCTCCTCCTCCAAGTCGGCCGAGATCGAGAGAATGGCGTTCGACGGATGGTAGTGGCTGCGGTAGAAGGCCTCGACATCGGCCTGCGTGGCGGAGGCGATGTGTTCGGTCGTCAGCCCGATGGCGGCCCAGCGGTAGGGGTGGACCTTGTAGGCCAGGGCGCGCAGCAGCATCGTCTGGTCGCCGTAGGGCTGGTTGAGGTAGCGTTGGCGAAACTCCTCGATGACTACCCGCTTCTCGGTTTCGAGCTTCCCGGGGGTGATGTCGAGCCCCTCCATGCGGTCGCTTTCGAGCCAGAGTGCCGTCTCGATGTTGTCCTTCGGGAGGGTGATGTAGAAATCCGTGTAGTCGTTGTTCGTGAAGGCGTTGTTGTCGCCCGAGGCCATCTGTACCGGAAGGTCGAAGTTCGGCACGTCGCGTGTGCCGCGGAACATGAGGTGTTCGAACAGATGGGCGAATCCCGTGCGTGCGGGATTTTCGTTGCGTGCCCCGACCTTGTAAAGGAGGTTCACGGCGGCGAGCTTCGAGGCCCGGTCGCGGTTCACCGCCACGGTCAGGCCGTTCGCGAGCGTTTTTCTTTCGTATGCGATCATGACGACAAAGATACAGCAAGCGGCGTGCAAAGTCAAATTTATTTTCCGTTCTCCGCAGGGCCATCCGGGCCGACTGACCGTCGGTTGGCTGCGGACCCGTTCGTCGGTGCGGCAGCGCCGTCGGACAATAATCCGCTGTCGGAAAGGCGTTTTGCTAACCCGGTGATTCTATGGCGGTTTGTTGTTATTTGGATAACAGTTTATTGTTATTCGGATAACATTCGAAAACGTGATTTTTAACGATTTTTTGAACGGGAATCGGAGCGTTTTTTGACGTGAATTTTTTATCTTTGCAGCGCCGTCCGGTACGGAACCGGCAACAAGCTGGCAAACACACGAAATTACATATCTAAAACTCAAGACAATGGCAGAAAAGAAATTCATCACCTGTGATGGAAACTACGCTGCGGCTCATGTGGCATACATGTTCTCGGAGGTTGCGGCGATCTATCCCATCACGCCGTCATCGACGATGGCCGAGCTCGTGGACGAGTGGGCTGCGCAGGGGCGCAAAAACATCTTCGGCGAGACCGTGAAGGTTGTCGAGATGCAGTCGGAGGCCGGAGCGGCCGGAGCCGTTCACGGATCGCTGCAGAGCGGCGCCCTGACCTCGACGTTCACCGCATCGCAGGGACTGCTGCTGATGATCCCGAACATGTATAAGATCTCGGGCGAGCTGCTTCCGGGCGTCTTCCATGTTTCGGCCCGCGCCCTTGCGGCACAGTCGCTGTCGATCTTCGGCGACCATCAGGATGTCATGGCCACGCGTCAGACGGGTTTTGCCATGCTGGCCACCTCGTCCGTTCAGGAGGTTATGGACCTGGCGGGCGTCGCCCACATCGTGGCCCTGAAGGCACGTGTTCCGTTCCTGCACTTCTTCGACGGCTTCCGCACCTCGCACGAGATCCAGAAGATCGAGCTGATCGACGAGGCGTCGCTCACGGCGCTGCTCGACCGCGATGCCCTGAAGGCTTTCCGCGCCCGCGCGCTCAATCCCGAGCATCCCGTAACGCGCGGTACGGCGCAGAACCCCGACATCTACTTCCAGACGCGCGAGGCTGCCAACAAGTTCTACGAGGCGGTTCCCGACATGGTTGCCGAGACCATGCGCGAGATCTCGAAGATCACGGGCCGCGACTACAAGCCGTTCGTTTACTATGGTGATCCCGAGGCCGAGGAGATCCTCATCGCCATGGGTTCGGTTACGGAGACGATCAAGGAGACGATCGACTACCTGCGCAAGCAGGGCCGCAAGGTGGGTCTGGTAACGGTACACCTCTACCGTCCCTTCTCGGCCAAGTACTTCTTCGACGTGCTTCCGAAGAGCGTGAAGCGTGTCTGCGTGCTCGACCGCACGAAGGAGCCGGGCGCCGAGGGCGAGCCGCTCTACCTCGACGTGAAGTCGATGTTCTACGGCAGCGACATGCACCCGATGATCATCGGCGGCCGCTACGGACTTTCGTCGAAGGACACGACGCCGGCCCAGATCCTGGCCGTCTTCGAGAACCTGGCCGCCGCCGCTCCGAAGGAGCACTTCACGGTGGGCATCACCGACGACGTTACGAACCTGTCGCTTCCCGTCGGCGAGGAGATCTCGCTGGCCAAGCCCGGCACGTTCGAGGCCCTGTTCTTCGGTCTGGGCGCCGACGGTACGGTGGGTGCCAACAAGAACTCGATCAAGATCATCGGCGGCTCGACGAACAAGTACTGCCAGGCCTACTTCTCCTACGACTCGAAGAAGTCGGGCGGTTACACCTCGTCGCACCTGCGTTTCGGCGACCTGCCGATCACCTCGCCCTACCTGGTTACGACGCCCGACTTCGTGGCCTGCCACGTTCCGTCGTATGTCGACAAGTACGACGTGTTGAAGGGTCTGAAGCCCGGCGGTTCGTTCCTGCTGAACTCGGTGCATGACGTCGAGACCACCTGCGCGACGCTGCCCGACCACATGAAGTCCTATCTGGCGAAGAACCATATCAACTTCTACGTCATCAACGCCACGAAGATCGCCGCCGAACTGGGTCTGGGTTCGCGTACGAACACGATCATGCAGTCGGCCTTCTTCAAGATCGCGAACGTGATCCCCTTCGAGAAGGCCGTCGAGGAGATGAAGCACGCCATCCTGAAGTCCTACGGCAAGAAGGGCGAGGATATCGTGAACATGAACTACGCGGCTGTCGATGCCGGCGGCAACGCCGTGGTGAAGGTCGAGGTGCCGGCCGAGTGGGCCTCGATCGAGGACCGCGGCTTCGAGCATACGTCGAATGCCTCCTATCCGGAGTTCGTCCGCAAGATCGTCGAGCCGATCAACGGTCTGAAGGGCGACCAGCTGCCCGTCTCGGCCTTCAACGGCCGTGAGGACGGAACGTGGGACAACGGTACGGCCGCCTACGAGAAGCGCGGTATCGCCGTGAACGTTCCCGAGTGGCAGATCGCCAACTGTATCCAGTGCAACCAGTGCGCCTATGTCTGCCCGCACGCCGTGATCCGTCCGTTCCTGGCCACCGACGAGGAGGCTGCCGCTTCGGGCATGGAGTGGAAGCAGGGTCTGGGCGAAACGAAGGCCTACAAGTTCCGCATCCAGATCTCGCCGCTTGACTGTACGGGTTGCGGCAACTGTGTGGATGTCTGCCCGGCCAAGGAGAAGGCGCTGGTTATGCGTCCGCTCGAGTCGCAGCTTCCGCAGCAGAAGAACTGGGATTACGTTACCAGTAAGATCGGCTACAAGCAGGTTGTCGACAAGACCAAGTCGGTGAAGAACCTCCAGTTCTCGCAGCCGCTGTTCGAGTTCTCGGGCGCCTGCGCCGGTTGCGGCGAAACGCCCTACATCAAGGCCATCACGCAGCTCTTCGGCGACAAGATGATGGTTGCCAACGCTACGGGCTGCACCTCGATCTACTCGGGTTCGGCACCTTCGACGCCCTACTGCACCAACGAGAAGGGTCAGGGTCCCGCATGGGCCAACTCGCTCTTCGAGGACAACGCCGAGTTCGGTCTGGGCATGCACATCGGTATCGAGAAGCTCCGCGACCGCATCCAGGAGACGATGGAGGAGGCGATTGCCAACTGCGACAAGTGCTCCGAGGAGCTCAAGGGCGTCATGAAGGAGTGGATCGCCAACCGTGGCTCGTCGGCCGCCTCGGCCGAGGTTACGGCGCGTCTCATCCCGCTGATGGAGGCCTGCGGCTGCGACTACTGCAAGAAGATCCTCGAACATAAGGACTGGCTCGTCAAGAAGTCGCAGTGGATCATCGGCGGCGACGGCTGGGGCTACGATATCGGCTACGGCGGCGTGGACCATGTGCTGGCTTCGGGTCAGGACGTGAACATCCTGGTGATCGATACGGAGGTCTACTCCAATACGGGCGGCCAGTCGTCGAAGGCTACGCCGGTGGGTGCCGTTGCGAAGTTCGCTTCGAGCGGCAAGCGCATCCGCAAGAAGGACCTCGGCGCCATGGCCATGACCTACGGATATGTCTATGTGGCCCAGGTTTCGATCGGCGCTTCGCAGCAGCAGCTCTTCAACGTGCTCAAGGAGGCCGAGGCCTATCCCGGACCGTCGCTCATCATCGCCTACGCACCGTGTATCAACCACGGCATCAAGGGCGGCATGACGCGCACGCAGACGGTGGGCAAGGAGGCCGTAGCCTGCGGTTACTGGCACCTGTGGCACTACAATCCGCAGCTCGAGGACGAGGGCAAGAACCCGTTCGTGCTCGATTCGAAGGAGCCCGACTGGACGAAGTTCCGCGAGTTCCTGATGAAGGAGGTGCGCTACACGTCGCTGCAGAAGTCCTTCCCGGCCGAGGCCGAGGAGCTCTTCGCCGCTGCCGAGGAGAATGCCAAGTGGCGTTACAACGGCTATGTGCGCCGCACGAAGATGGAGTATTGATCCTTTATATAATAGGTGTGAAGCCGCAGCATCGTGCTGCGGCTTTTTTATGATGATGAATCGGGCATCTGTGGGATAAAAACTCTGTTTCGCTGAATTTATTTGCGCCGATATGCTTTGAAAGATACCTTTGCCTCCAACATGAAAAAGCAAAACCTGATTTTTATGAAAAAGTTGATCGCAAAGTTTTCCCTGATGACGGCGCTGTGTGCCGTTGCCGTATCATCCGTTTCGTGCAAAGACGACAAGGGCTCCGCCAAACCCAAGTTTACCTCCGATCTGATCGGCACCTATACGCCGACGTATGTCTCCCGGGAGGCTGCCGGTGGTGAGACGAATGATTTTTACCTGACTTTCGAGGCTACCTGGGTCGATCCCGAAAATATCCCGATGATTGACCTTACGGCGGTCATGGGCTTCCCGATCCCGATGAATACGGTGTTGAGCCTGGTGGAGGCGATGGGTTCGAATATCGTCAAGGGCGGCCTTGTCGAGGTGGAGTTGAAGAACGACGGATCGTTCGGCGCCAAATACCATGACCTGCTGATCGAGGGCTCGGACATGTCGTCGATTCTGGGTGCGCTGCTGGCCCCGCAGTTCGGTTCGGAGACCAAGCAGTTCCCCGGCTCGGGCTCTTCGGTGCTGCCCTCGGATGCCGTGGGCTACTATACGAAGGACGGGAAGTTCTACTTTACGTTGAGCCGGTCGTTCCTCAAGGGTGTCGCTTCGGATATGGACATCGTTACGCTGCTCGACGGCCTGCTTGCACAGTATCCTTCCATCGGTATTGTTTCTACGGAGGATTACTACGCCGTTCCGTTGAAGTATACGAAGGAGAACGGCGTGGTCAAGCTCTATGTCGATCGTGATATGATGGTTCCCGTTATGGATGTGCTTGCGCCGCTGCTGGGAGCCCTTGGCCCCGACACGACGATGGGTATCGATCTGGGCCAGGTGCTCAAGGACCTCAAGGAGCAGACCACGGCCATCGAGATTGCCGTACGTCTCAAATAGCCGGCGGCGATTGCGGTATGCAAATTGCGGGTCTCCTTCCGAGAAAGGGGACCCGCTTTTTTGTGTTTGCGGAATCTTTCGCTATTTTTGTGCACCGCCCGGGATATTCCGGGATTTTGATCGGAAATTTAGTACGGAGATTATGAAAAAGATTTTACTGGTGGCTGCAACCCTGCTGGTTGCGCTGACCGCCTGCGACGGCGGCAAGAAGGTCGCTGCTCTTGAAGACACTGCCTGGAAACTCTCGAAGATGGAGGGGATTCCCACGGAGGCGATCACGGCCGAGGCCGATTCCTTCACGCTGATGTTCGATGCCGCCGATACGCTGCTTTCGGGCCGCACGAACTGCAACCGGATCTTCGGGAAATACGTCCATGAAGGCGACAAGCTCGACATGGGCAATTTGGGGATGACCCGTATGGCGTGCCCCGACATGCAGTACGAGATCCGCTTTACGAAGATGCTTTCCGAGGTGGATCGCTATGAGATCAGCGGTTCGACGCTGAAGCTCTACGAGGGAGACAAGCTCCTTGCCGAGTTTCGCCCGGTCGTCGAGGCGGAGAAGAAGTAGGGTGCCGTTCGCATCCGTATTTTGGGAGGGCCGGTTGCCGAAACCGGCCCTTTTTTTGCGGGCAGCGGATGCGGACATGAAAAAAACGGTCTCTAGAATGGAGACCGTTTTGCTTTTTGGGGATCCCTTGCGGGATCGGCCGGGGCGTTACTCGTTCAGGGGAGTTACGCTCACATAGGATTTGCCTTCGCTCTTCTTGCAGAACTCCACGGTTCCGTCTACCAGTGCGAAGAGCGTGTGGTCCTTGCCCATGCCGACGTTTTCACCGGCGTTGTGCACCGTACCGCGCTGACGGACGATGATGTTGCCCGCCTTTGCGAACTGACCGCCGAACAATTTGATGCCGAGTCGCTTGCTTTCCGACTCACGGCCGTTCTTCGAACTACCTACACCTTTCTTGTGTGCCATGTTACTTCAGTTTTTAAAGGTTTATGCAACAATTTCCTCCACGAGAATCTGGGTGAGGTACTGGCGATGGCCGTTGCACTTCTGATATCCCGTGCGACGCTTCTTCTTGAACACCAGAACCTTGTCATCCTTCAGATGCTTCAGGATCTTGCACTTCACTTCGGCGCCTTTCACTACAGGTGCGCCGACTTTGACCTGACCGTCGTTGTCTGCGAGCAGGACCTTGTCGAAACTTACGGACGAGTTTTCTTCGCCCTGAAGACGGTGAACATAAAGTTTCCGACCTTTTTCAGCCTTGAATTGCTGACCTGCGATTTCTACTATAACGTACATTAAAAACGTGTGTTATGTGTTAAAACACAATTCGGAGTGCAAATATACGCCTTTTTTGTGGAAAAACAACAAGTTGGAAGAAAAAAATGCGTTGCCGGCTCCGGCATGGTTTTGGCGGGGAGGGTGGTGCTGCGGGCCGCCTTCCGTTTTTTTCGCAATGTCGGGAAGCATGGCCGAATAGGGAACAACGCAAAATATCTGAACCGCGCGTTTCGTTATATGATAAATTCTTGCTACCTTTACATGGGCAAAGCAGAACCGGGGATTCAAAAACGAGCCACGATGATTAACGACAAGGAGAGAATGTATTTGCTGCCGCATCTGTTCAATGCGGCGGTGCGGGCCGGCGCCGCGATCATGAGCATCTACAAGCATCGCGACGATTACGACATCAGCCTGAAGAGCGACCGGACGCCGATTACCGTGGCCGATCGGCTTGCCCACCGAACGATCCGCGAGTACCTCGGCCCCACGCGCATCCCGATCCTTTCGGAGGAGGGCCGCGAGATGCAGTACGAGGAGCGCTGCAACTGGGAGTTGTATTGGCTGGTCGATCCGTTGGACGGTACGGTGGAGTTTATCAAGGGCAACAACGAATTTACGGTGAACATCGCGCTGATGGAGAACAACCGCTGCATCGGTGCGGTGATCTATGTGCCCTATTTCGAGAAAATGTATGTCGCGGGCCGGAATTCCGGCTCCTACCTCAAAGAGGCTGTGGCCCCCGATGCCGAAGCCTCCTATACCTATGAAGAGATCGTCCGCGGCTGGACGCGGTTGCCGTTGTCGGGCGAATCGCACCACGACCATCTGCGGGTGGCCGTTTCGCGTTCGCACCAGACCCCCGAGACGCAGCAGCACATCGAAAGGCTGCGCCGGCAGCATCCGGATCTTGAAGTCGTCGAGCAGGGCAGTTCCTACAAGTTCTGCATGTTGGCCGAGGGCAGCGTGGATTACTATGTGCGCACGACGCACACCTTTGAGTGGGATACGGCTGCCGGTGAGCTGATTCTCGCGGAGGCTGGCGGAGCCACCCGTTCATTGCCGGACGACTCTGAACTGAAATACAATGAGGTAGATCTGCACAATCCC
The DNA here is from genome assembly GCA_019119615.1 of Candidatus Alistipes stercoravium. GTDB lineage: Bacteria > Bacteroidota > Bacteroidia > Bacteroidales > Rikenellaceae > Alistipes > Alistipes stercoravium. Next base: position 20,918 of record DWWQ01000053.1, read on the forward strand.
TGGTTTGTCTGCCGGTCGAAGTTCTGCACGCTGTAACCGTGCCCCGGCTCTTCGGCCGTGCCGTATTCCGGCCCGTCGTTTCAGAAAAAAGCGATCGGCTCCGCATCTGTCGGGGCCGATCGCATGGTTTTTGCGGGCAGGGGTGTTATTTGTGTTCGATGTCGCAGGCGCCGCAGTTTCCCGAGCATCCGGGAATGGACGACGTATCGGAGCATTGGGCCGTTCCGTCGGCCTCGCGGGTCTCCTGCACGGCGCATTTGATGCCGAGACGCTGCATGTTCTTGTTGGTGGAGATTTCCGAGTCGATGAAATGGCCCTTGATCATCAGCGTAAGGGACATTCCGATGACGAAGAATCCCACGGCGGCTGCGGCGCAGAGGATGACTATTAACCAGGCAGGCATAGGTTCCGAATTTTTAGGGTTCCGCACTTGCGGTTTCCGGGACAAATGTATATATTTGTAGGATAAATTGCAAAAAAGCGGCTTTGTTTTCGGCATGCCCCGTCGCACGGTTCGGCGGAGGGTGTCCGGCGGGCCGGAAAGAGGGGATTCAGTACCATGAAAATCGTCATTGCAGGAGCCGGGGAGATGGGCAGCCATCTGGCGCGTATGTTGAGCGGCAACGGCCACGACATCACGATCATCGATGCGGATCAGAAGCTGTTGGCCGAGGTCGGAAGCCTGGCCGACGTGCTGACCGTCGAGGGGGATTCCACGACCTTTGCGGTATTGCGGCGGGCGGCGGTCCGCAAGTGCGATCTTTTCATCGCCGTGAACCACGAGGAGCCCGACAATCTGGTCTCAGCCATGCTGGCCAAGAAGCTCGGGGCGAAGAAGTCCATCGCCCGCATCGACAACAACGAATACCTCGAGCCCGACAACAAGGAGCTCTTCATCGACATGGGTATCGACTACCTGTTCTATCCCGAGAAGGTCGCGGCGCGCGAGGTCATCAACCTGCTGGGCCATACTTCGACGACCGAGTATGTCGATTTTTCGAGCGGCAAGCTCTCGCTGGCCGTCTTTCGGCTTGAACCGGCCTCGCCGCTCGTGGGCGAGGCGCTGACGGGTTTCGGCGAAGGCCAGGAGGCGTTGAACTACCGTACGGTGGCCATCACGCGCGGCGGGGAGACGATCATCCCGCGCGTCGGCGAGCACTATCTGGAGGGGGACATGGTCTATGTCATCGCCCGCCAGGATGCCGTGCACGACGTGATGGAGCTTTCGGGACGCACGAATATCGACGTGCGCAACATGATGATTCTCGGCGGTTCGCGCATCGGTATCCGCATCGCCATGGAGCTGCAGGACGAGATCAACATCAAGCTGGTGGACTACAATGCGGATAAGGCCTACCGCCTCGCGGAGATGCTGGACAAGACGCTCATCATCAACGAGGACGGCCGCAATACGGAGGCCATGCTGGAGGAGGGTTTGTCGAACATGGACGCCTTTGTCGCCGTTACGGGCCGCAGCGAGACGAACATCCTTGCGGCGATGCTGGCCAAGCGCATGGGCGTGAAGAAGGTGATCGCCGAGGTGGAGAACCTCAATTACATCAACCTGGCCGAGTCGATCGGCATCGACACGATCATCAACAAGAAGCTGGTTACGGCGTCGAACATCTTCCGCTTTACGATGTCCACGGACGTGCAGGCGATCAAGTGCCTGACGGGCAGCGACGCCGAGGTGCTGGAGTTCATCGTCAAGCCGAATGCGCCGGCCACGAAGGCGCCGATCAAGGATCTGGGGCTTCCCGAGGATGCGATCATCGGCGGCATCGTACGCGGCGACAAGGTCTTCATCGCGGTCGATGACATGCAGATTGCGCCCTATGACCGGGTGGTGCTCTTTTCCATGCCCGACTCCGTCGGCAAGGTGGGATATTATTTCAACTGATTGATATGTCGTTACGCAATACGCTTCTCCGAACCTGGTTTTCGCAGCGCGGGCGGGCCATCGACCGCTTCCGGCGCCATCCTGTCGAGACTCAGGAGCGGATGCTCCGGCGCCTGCTGCGGCGGGGGTGCCTTACCGAGTTCGGCGATCGTTACGACCTGCGCCATATCCGCTCCGTGGAGCAGTTTCAGAATCGCGTCGAGACCTTCGATTACGATACGTTCCGCCCCTATGTCGAGCGGATGATGGGCGGCATAAGGAGTGTTACGACACCGGGTCGTGTTACGTTGTATGCCCGTTCTTCGGGCACGACCTCCGATCGGAGCAAGTACATCCCCCTGACGCGCGAGTCGCTGTGGCGGAACCATACGCAGGGGATGCGCGATGTGGCGACGGTCTATGCCCTCGGCCGTCCCGACACGCGGGCCTTCGGCGGCAAGACACTGACGCTCGGCGGCTCGTGCCGCCTGGAGGGCGGGAATCTCGTCGGCGACCTTTCGGCGCTGCTGATCCATGAGACGGGTTTCTGGAGCGGCTGGTTCCGGGCGCCGCGCATCGAGACGGCAATCCTTGCCGATTTCGATGCCAAATGCGAGGCGATCTGCCGCGAGTGCGTCGGCGAGCCCATTGCGGCCTTTGCCGGGGTTCCGTCGTGGAACCTGGCCTTGATGCGCCGCGTGCTGGAGTATACCGGGCGGCAGAACCTGCTCGAGGTGTGGCCCGATCTGGAGCTTTTCGCCCACGGCGGCGTGGAGTTCACGCCCTACCGGCGGATGTTCGAGGAGCTGATTCCGTCGGAGCGCATGCGCTATCTGGAGACCTACAACGCTTCGGAGGGCTTCTTTGCGTTGGCTGACGATCCCGCCCGGGATGACATGCTGCTGATGCTCGACTACGGAACCTTCTACGAGTTCCGTTCGGGACAGCGGATCGTGCCGCTCGAGGGGGTGGAGTGCGGCAAGGTCTACGCGATGCTCATCACCTCGAACAACGGTCTGTGGCGCTACGAGATCGGCGATACCGTGGAGTTCACCTCGACGAATCCCTACCGGATCCGTTTTGCGGGCCGTACGAAACAATATATCAATGTCTTCGGTGAGGAGCTGATCGTCGATAATGCCGACCGGGCCTTGCAGACGGCCTGCCGGAAGACGGGTGCTTCGGTCGGGGAGTATACGGTTGCACCGTGCTACATGTCGCTGCACGAGCGGGGTGCGCACGAGTGGATCGTGGAGTTCGAGCGGGAGCCCGCGGACCGGGAGGCTTTTGCCGAAGCGCTCGACAAGGCGCTGCGGGCCGTGAACTCCGACTACGATGCCAAGCGGCGTACGACCCTCGAGCGGCAACGGATCGTGGCGGTTCCCCGCGGTTATTTCCTGCGGTGGATGCGCTCGCGGGGCAAGAACAAGGTGCCGCGTCTGGTCAATGACCGCCGTGTCGCGGAGGACGTGCTCGCCTTCGGGCGGGAGCGTGCCTGACGGAACCCGGATGCGGAGCTGCGTATCAGGAAAGAGAGAACGTTAAATTCAGAGACAGGTATGTATATAGCCATCGCCGGAAATATCGGCAGCGGGAAGACGACGCTGACCGAGATGCTTACGAAACGGTACGACGCGCGGTCGTATCTCGAGGAGAGCAACAACCCCTATATCGGGGATTTTTACGAGAACATGAACCGCTGGTCGTTCAACCTGCAGATCTATTTTCTCGGGAGCCGCATCCGGCAGACGATGGAGATGCTCTCCGACGCTTCGGAGGGTTATATCGTCCAGGACCGGACGATTTACGAGGATGCCCATATCTTTGCCGGCAACCTGCACGAGATGGGTCTGATGACCTCGCGCGATTTCGATACCTATATGGGCATCTTCCGTCTGGTTACGGAACTTATTCCCAAGCCCGACCTGCTCATTTACCTGCGGGCGAGCGTCCCGACGCTCATTTCGCAGATCCGCAAACGGGGCCGCGAGTATGAGATGAACATCGACGAAACCTATCTCAAGCGCCTGAACGACAAATACAACTATTGGATCGACAACCTTTACGACGGCGAGGTGCTCGTGATCGACAAGGACCATGAGGATTTCGTTTCGGACCCGGCGGTGCTGGAGAAGATCTGCTCGCGGCTGGATGCGTTGAAGAACCGTTCATCCCAATAATCCGATGCGTATGGAGCTGCCGCGGAGTTTCGTTGCGCGCGTCCTGCGCGACCTGGGCGAGGCGGAGGGCGGTGCCCTGTGCGCCGCGCTCGATACCGTACCGCCCGTCTCCGTGCGCCTGAATCCAGCCAAATGCACCCCGGCGGTTGCCGGAATGGCTTCGGACAATCTGTCCGCCGGATTCCCGCACCTTGCCTTCGCCCGGCGCGTCCCCTGGTGCGACGCCGGCTGGTATCTTGCCGAACGGCCTTCGTTTACCTTCGACAGCGACTTTCACGCCGGAGCCTACTATGTGCAGGAGGCTTCCTCGCAGTTTGTGGGCTACCTGCTCCGCGATGCCGGGCTCTCCGGCGCCCGGATCCTCGATCTCTGCGCGGCTCCGGGCGGCAAGACGACGCTTTACGCTTCGCTTGCGGGCGAGCAGGGGCTGGTCGTTGCCAATGAAATCGACCGCCGGCGTGCCGCTGTCCTCGCGGACAACATCCGCAAGTGGGGCCTGGGCAATACGGCTGTTACGGCGTGTGATCCGCAGACGGTATGCGATTTCGAGGCCTGGTTCGACGTCGTGGCCGTTGATGCCCCCTGCTCGGGCGAGGGGATGTTCCGCAAGGACCCCGAGGCGCGGGCGGCCTGGAGCGAGGCCAACGTGCGGATGTGTGCCGCGCGTCAGGATACGATTCTCCGCGAGGCCTGGAGGGCGCTGAAGCCCGGCGGCGTGCTGCTTTACAGTACCTGTACCTTCAACCGCGAGGAGGATGAGGGCACGTTGGAGCGTTTCGCCGCCTTTGCGGGCGGGGAACTCGTTGCCGCGGAGGTGCCGCCCGTTCCCGTGGAGTGGGGGATCCTATGCGGTAAGGCCGGGGCTTTCCATACCTTCCGCTTCTATCCCCACCGGACACTCGGCGAGGGATTCTTTGCCGCCGTGGCCCGCAAGGCGCCGGATGCTTCCGGACGCCCACGGACTCCGAAGGCGCGGCGTTCGCTCTTTGCCGCCGTGGACCGTGCGGCGCGCGAGGAACTGATGCGCTGGACACTCGCTCCCGAACGGATGTGTTACGCCCGGGTGGCCGATACCTGCTATGGATGGTTCGAAGCCCAGGCGGATGCCGTGCGGCAGCTTTCGGAGGCGCTGCCGGTGATCTGCTCGGGTGTCGCCTTCGGACAACTCTTCAAGGGGCGCCTGAAGCCCGATCCGGCGCTGGCCTTCCATCCGGGGCTGAACCGGGACGCGGTGCCGACCGCCGACCTCGACGAAGAGACGGCGCTGCGCTACCTGCGGCGTCAGGATATCGCTGCCGACGCCCTTTGCGAAGGGTTGAACCTCATCGCCTGCCGGAACCGTGCCCTGGGCTTTGCCAAGCGGATCGGCGCGCGGGTGAACAATATGTATCCCAATTCGTTGCGAATCATAAAACAGGAATAGATATGGCCGAGAAACTCTACTATTCGATGGGCGAGGTCGCCGAGATGTTCGATGTCAATCCGTCGCTCCTCCGCCATTGGGAGACGCAGTTCAGCGTGCTCCGCCCCAAACGGAACAAGAAGGGCAACCGCCTCTTCACGCCGCAGGATGTCGAGAATCTGAAGCGCATCTACCATCTGGTCAAGGAGTGCGGCATGACGCTCGACGGTGCGAAACGGGCTTTGCGCCACCAGCCTTCGGGCGGAGCCGCAGAGCGCGAGGCGGAGCTGCTCGAACGCCTGCAACGTATCCGGGCCCTGCTGCTCGAGGTGCGTGAGGACCTTCGGGAGGTCCCGGGCGAGGTGGTGCGACCCGATGCCGTTGCGGCTGCGGAGCCTTCGTCCGACGCGCAGTCCGCCGCTCCGGCCCCCCGGGGGCGCAAGGCGCGGGCCGTCGTGCGTATCGACGAACAGACGGGCCTTCCGGCCGATGCCGGGACGGCTTCCGGCGAAGGTACCGCGGCCAAGCCCGCGACGCGCAAGCCGCGCCGCAAGAAGGAGGAGCCCGAGCACCAGGAACTCTTCGCCTTTTACGAGCAGTCGCTCTTCTGACCGTAAACGGCGACCGAATCAGATCCAAAATCATGGAGTATGAAAATCAAGGATATAACCGACGTTATCGAAACCTTTGCTCCGCTCCGCTGGCAGGAATCCTATGACAATGCGGGACTTGTGGTCGGCCGTGAGGAGGACGAGGTGCATGCCGCCCTGCTGGCGGTGGATGTTACCGAAGAGGTGCTCGACGAGGCCGAACGCACGGGGTGCGATCTGGTCATCACGCACCATCCGATCGTTTTCCACGCCCTCAAGCGCTTCAATTCGGCCGATCCGGTGCAACGGTGCGTCGAGCGTGCGATCCGCCGGGGCATTGCGCTCTACGCCTGCCATACGAATCTCGACAGTGCACCGGGGGGTATGAGCTGGCGCCTGGCCGAAGAGCTCGGTATCGGCTGTCTCGGGCTGCTGCAGCCCGTAGCCGAACCGGGTGTGGGCTTCGGGGTTGTCGGGAATCTGGCGGAGGAGACCGACACGCTGGATTTTCTGCGCCGGGTGCAGCGGACGCTTGGTGTGCGTGCGATCCGCCACAGCGACGTGGCGAGCCCCACGATCCGCCGTGTGGCGGTCTGTACCGGCGCCGGGGCGTCGCTTATCGGCGAGGCGCGGCGTGCCGGGGCCGATCTCTACCTCACGGCCGACATGAAGTACAACGACTTCATGACCCCGGATAACGCCCTCACCGTAGCGGATATAGGCCATTTCGAGAGTGAATATTGCGCAATTCAACTTTTATTTGATATTTTATCAAAAAAATTATGTACCTTTGCGGTTCGCAAGAGTGAATGCTCTCGCAATCCGGTGAATTATCTGGTTTAAGTCTAAATTCTAAAGACAATATATGGCGACACAAAAGAAGACTGCCGAGGTTGATTATTCGATGCAGGAGAAGATTCTGGCGCTCTATGAGTTGCAGAAGATCGACAGCAAGATCGACGAGATCAACAAGGTGAAGGGTGAGCTGCCTCTCGAGGTTCAGGATCTCGAGGACGAGGTGGCCGGGATGAAGACCCGCATCGATCACATCAATGCCGAGATCGAGGAGTTGAACAACCTCACGAAGCAGCGCAAGCGCGAAGTGGATCAGGCCCGGATCATGATCGGCAACTACAAGGAGCAGCAGAACAACGTGCGCAACAACCGCGAGTTCGACGCCATTTCGAAGGAGATCGAGTATCAGGAGCTCGAAATCGAGCTGGCCGAGAAGCGCCTGAAGGAGTATGCCGCGGGCGTCAAGGCGAAGAAACTGCAGTTGGAGGAGGCCGAGGGCGTGCTTGCGGAGCGTACGGCGGATCTCACGGACAAGAAGTCCGAGCTGGACGGCATCGAGGCCGAGACGGCGCCTCTGGTTGCCGAGTACGAGGCGCAGGAGGCCCGTGCCAAGGAGAAGATCGACGAGCGCCTGCTCACGGCTTACGAGCGTATCCGCCGCAATGTCCGCAACGGCCTTGCCGTCGTAACGGTCAAGCGCGACGCCTGCGGAGGCTGCTTCAACCGCATCCCGCCCCAGCGCCAGGTGGATATCCGCCAGGGCAAGAAGATCATCGTCTGCGAATACTGCGGACGCATCCTCGTCTCCGATCCCGCCGAGGCCGAATAGTGCCCTGCGGATGATGGACATCGAAAAAAAGCTCCCGAACGACCGGGGGCTTTTTTCGTTTCTGTTCCGAAATGCCCCGATGTATGTCCGGGAATGTTAATTTATTAACATTAAAATTTTTCGGACTTTGGCAAATAATCTTTAAATTTGCGGAGTTGTAACAACCGCCTTAAATTACTGACATGAAAATAGCCATAGCCCAGCTGAATTACACGGTCGGGGATATCGAGGGGAATGCCGCCAAGATCATCGAAGCGGTGGGCCGGGCGAAAGCCGGCCGTGCCGATCTGGTGATCTTCGCCGAACAGGCCGTGAGCGGTACCCCGGGCTTCGATCTGCTGCGCAAGACCACCTTCCTCGAGTTGTGCGAGGAGGCGTTGGAGAAGATCGCTGCCTGTTGCAGCGGCATTACGGCGCTTGTGGGACTTCCGGTGCTGACGCGTGAAGGCACGATCAGCGCCGCCGCCCTGATCGAGAACGGCAAGGTCCAGCGATATATCGGCAAGAAATACATTACGGCCCGTCGCGAGATGGGTTTCCTGATCCCCTCGAAAGGCTTTGAGTACATTACGGTCAAGGGGCACAAGTGCGCCGTGGTCGTAGGCGACGACTTGAGCCGCGAGCGGGATTTCGACAAGTCCGTGGAGACGATCCTTTCGATCAACGCACGCCGCTACGGCAAGGGTACGATGACCTACCGCTACGAGATGATGCGCGACCTGGCTTTCGTCGAGGGGAAGAACCTCGTAATGGTCAATCAGGTCGGCGGCTCGACGGAGATCGTCTACGACGGTACTTCGGGTGCGATGAACAACCGCGGCGAAGTGGTGTTGATGCTGAAGAGTTTCGAGGAGGATTTCGGAGTTTTCGATACGAATGCCGAGGCTGCGCCCATCGCAGTCTCGTCGTCGTATAATGAGCGTACCCGCCTGGTATACGAGGCGGCCCGCTGCGGACTTCGCGACTTTTTCCGCAAGAACGGCTACGAGAAGGCCTCGATCGGCCTTTCGGGCGGTATCGACTCGGCTGTCGTGGCCTCGCTGGCCGTCGATGCGCTGGGGGCAGACCGGGTTCATGCCCTGCTGATGCCTTCGCCCTTCTCCTCCGACGCGTCGGTCGAGGATGCCAAGCGCCTGGCGGCCAATCTGGGCATCGGCTACAATGTCATTCCCATTTCGGAGATCTATACGAGTGTGGTGAATACGCTCAAACCGGTGATCGGCGGCCTGCCGTTCGACTCCACGGAGGAGAACATCCAGACGCGTATCCGTACGGTGCTGCTCATGGCCCTGCAGAACAAGACGGGCTATGTGCTGCTCAACTCCTCGAACAAGAGCGAGAATGCGCTGGGTCTCTGTACGCTTTACGGAGATACGGCCGGAGCCTTCAGCCCCACGGGCGACCTCTATAAGAGCGAGATATACGACGTGGCCCGCTATATCAACCGGACGCAGGGCAATCCGATTCCCGAGAGCATCCTGACCAAGGAGCCTTCGTCGGAGCTGCATCCCGGACAGAAGGACAGCGACATCCTGCCTCCCTACGAGGTGGTGGACGCCATCCTTTTCCGTATGATCGAAGAGGGACAGCATCGCGAGGAGATCGTCAATGCGGGGTTCGATGCCGAGGTAGTGGAGCGGATCCACTCGATGATCATGCGCAACGAGAAGAAGCGTTACCAGTTTCCTCCCGTGCTGCGCCTTTCCTCCTGTTCGTTCGGCCACGAACGGCTGATGCCCCTCACGAACAAATACGGCGACTGATCCCGTGGCGCAGCTGATTGAACATAGCGGGATCGTGGAGCGTACGGATGCGCGCACCGTATATGTGAAGATCACTTCGCAAAGTGCCTGCGGAAGTTGCCATGCGCGTCAGGCCTGCGGCATGTCGGAGAGCGGGGAGAAGATCGTTGCCGTGCGGACTGGGGATGCCGGACGCTATGCGGCCGGCGATTCCGTTTGTGTGGGCGTGCGGCGGGGTATCGGCATGCGTGCCGTGGCTGTGGCCTATCTCGGGGCGCTGCTTGTGCTGTTGGCTGTTCTCTTTGCGGCGAATCTTCTTCTGGGCTGGAGCGAAGGGATGAGTGCCCTGGCAGCCGTGGCGGGCGTGGCGCTCTACTATGTGGCCCTGTGGCTGTTCCGACGGAAAATTGAACATACCATTCATTTTACAATAAACAAAATCTGATGCAAGTATTACTTTACACGATCTTGACGTTGTGCGTGTTGGGAATTCTCGCGGCCGTGGTGCTCTACTTCGTGGCGCAGAAATTCCGCGTCGAGGAGGATCCGCGAATCGACGAGGTGGAGAAGATGCTCCCGGGCGCCAACTGCGGAGGCTGCGGATTCGCCGGATGCCGCGGCATGGCCGACGCCCTCGTGAAACGCGATGACATTTCGGAGCTGTTCTGCCCGGTGGGCGGCGGCGACTGCATGAAGGCCATTGCGGCGTATCTGGGCAAGGCGGCTGCGGAGAAACAGCCCGAGGTGGCTACGGTCCGCTGCGGCGGAACGTGTGAGAAGCGTCCCCGGACGAACGATTACAACGGCGTGCGGTCGTGCGCCGTGGCTTCGTCGCTCTATGTCGGCGAGACGGCCTGTGCCTTCGGATGTCTGGGCTTCGGCGACTGCGTCGTGGCCTGTGCTTTCGATGCCATCCACATCAATCCCGCCACGGGGCTTCCCGAGGTGGATCCCGAGAAGTGTACGGCCTGCGGCGCCTGCGTGAAGGCCTGCCCGCGCATGATCATCGAGTTGCGCAAGAAGTGGCCCAAGAACCGTGCGGTCTATGTTTCGTGCGTTTCGAAGGAGAAGGGCGCCGCGGTGATGAAGGCCTGCAAGGCGGGCTGCATCGGCTGCGGGAAGTGCGAGAAGGTCTGCACCTTCGGAGCCATCACGGTCGAGAACAACCTCGCCTATATCGATCCGCAGAAGTGCAAACTGTGCCGCAAATGCGTGAACGAGTGCCCGACGGGCGCCATCCGTCTGGTCGGCATGGATCCGCTGCCCAAGGAGCCCAAGACTCCCGCAGCCCCGGCCGCTCCGAAGACTGCCCCGGCTGCTGAAAAGCCGGCTCCGGCTGCAAAAGAACCGGTAAAGGAGGCCCCGGCCGCTCCGAAGGCTGCCCCGGCCGTCAAGCCGGAAGCCCCGAAGGCCGTTGAGGCTGCGGAGCCAAAGCAGACCGTTGCACCTGTCGAAAAATCGTAAAAACCGCAAGCAGAACATATGAAGACATTTCCAATGGGCGGAGTCCATCCGTCGGAAAACAAATTGAGCGGTGCGAAGCCGATCGAGGTGCTTCCGTTACCCGATGTCGTAACGATTCCGCTCGCACAGCATATCGGCGCTCCTGCCGTGGCCAAGGTGGCCAAGGGCGACAAAGTGCTCACGGGACAGCTCCTGGCCGAGGCGGCCAGTTTCATGTCGGCGAATATCCACGCGTCGGTTTCGGGCACGGTAACGGCCGTAGATCTGCAGCCCAACGGACAGGGGCTGCGCCAGATGATGATTACGATCAAGCGCGAAGGCGACGAGTGGGCCGAGGGCATCGACCGCTCGGAGACGCTGGTCCGCGAATGCACGCTTTCGGCGCAGGAGATCATCGCCCGCATCAAGGACGCCGGCATCGTCGGCATGGGCGGCGCGACCTTCCCCACGCATGTGAAACTCTCGATCCCTCCCGGCAAGAAGGCCGAGTGCGTGATTATCAACGGCGTGGAGTGCGAACCTTACCTTACGTCCGACCATCGCACGATGCTCGAGCACGGCGAGGAGCTGGTCGTGGGCGTAACGATCCTGATGAAGGCCGTCGGGGTTTCGAAGGCCTATATCGGCATCGAGAACAACAAGCCTGACGCCATTGCCCACCTGCGGGAGATCGTCCGCAACTATCCGGGTATCGAGGTCGTACCCCTTCAGGTGAAGTATCCGCAGGGCGGCGAGAAACAGCTTATCGCGGCCGTTACGGGACGTCAGGTTCCGCCTCCGCCGGCCCTTCCGATCGATGTGGGTGCCGTAGTTTGCAACGCCTCGACGACCTATGCCGTCTACCGGGCCGTGCAGAAGCGCATGCCGCTCATCGAGCGCGTTGTAACGGTTACGGGCAAGGGGCTGAAGAATCCGCGCAACCTGCTGACCCGCATGGGTACGCCGATCACGACCCTGCTGGAGGCCGCCGGAGGACTTCCGGAGGGCGACTGCAAGGTGCTCAATGGCGGTCCGATGATGGGCCGTGCGATGGTGCAGCTCGCATCGCCCGTAACGAAGGGCTGCTCGGGTATCACGGTCCTTTCGGGACGCGATGCCGTGCGGCGCACGGCACAGCAGTGCATCAAGTGCGCCAAGTGCGTCTCGGCCTGCCCGATGGGTCTGGAGCCCTATTTCCTTTCGAAGATGACCCAGAAGAAGAACTGGGACGAGATCGAGGCCCGCATGATCACCTCGTGCATCGAGTGCGGCAGTTGCCAGGCGACCTGCCCGGCCTACCTGCCTCTGCTGGACTGGATCCGTCTGGGCAAGCAGACGGTCATGGGACGTATCCGAGCCCGTGCGGCCGCGGCCAAGAAGTAAAAATGAACAAAACAAATTCGCGTTTATGGCAAATAAACTTATCGTAGCTCCCGCACCGCATGTGCAGACCTCGCAATCGACGGCCTCGATCATGCGCGATGTGGTGATTGCTCTGATGCCGGCGCTGGTTGTTTCGACCGTGGTCTTCGGTGCGAACGTGCTGCGTGTCGTGGCGTTGTCCGTTGCGGCCTGCGTGGCATTCGAGTACTTGATCCAGCGCTTTCTGGTCCGCGGCCCGCTGACGATCAACAACGGTTCGGCCGTGGTAACCGGCCTGCTGCTGGCCTTCAACCTTCCGGCGACGATTCCCTGGTGGATCGTCCTCATCGGCGCCTTTGTCGCCATCGCCGTGGCCAAGATGACCTTCGGCGGTCTGGGTAAGAACCCCTTCAATCCGGCCCTTGTGGGACGTGTGTTCCTGCTTGTGGCCTATCCGGTGCAGATGACCACCTGGCCGCTGCCCGTCAGCGGATCGTTCGACGCCCTCTCGGGTGCCACGCCGCTGGCCGCCGTCAAGCATGGTGCTGCCGCCGATGTGCTCGGATTCCAGGAGATGCTGCTGGGCAACATGCCCGGTTCGCTGGGCGAGGTTGCCGCCGTGGCGCTGCTCTGCGGCTTCGTCTATCTGCTCTGGCGGCGTGTCATCACCTGGCATATCCCCGTTACGGTTCTTGCGACGATGGCCCTCTTCGCCTTCGTCTATGCACTCTCGAACGGTGAAGGCGGAGCGCTGCTGTGGCAGCTGCCGCTGTTCCATGTGCTGGCCGGAGGCGCGATTCTCGGTGCGGTCTTCATGGCTACGGACTATTCGACCTCGCCGATGACCGTCCGCGGCGGTGTGATCTTCGCCGTGGGTATCGGTATCATCACGATGCTGATCCGTCTGTGGGGCGCCTATCCCGAGGGTATGTCGTTCGCGATCCTGATCATGAACGCCTGCGTGCCCCTGATCAACAAATATGTCAAACCCAAGCGCTTCGGCGTAAAATAAAGGAGGTGCAGGCAATGAAAAGTACGCTTTTTAACATGACTGCCGTGCTCTTCGGCATCACGCTCATCTCGTCGGCCGGCGTGGGGGTTGTGAACATGATTACCGTGGAGCCGATCGCAGCGGCCAAGCAGGCTGCGACGACGGCGGCGCTCACGGAGGTTCTCCCGGCCTTCGACGAGACGACGACCGAGGAGCTCACGATCGACGAGATGCCGATCGTGGTCTATACCGCGACAAAAGGCGGTGCCGTAGCCGGCTACGCCGTGCAGACGATGACCAAGCAGGGCTTCAGCGGCGTGGTGCGGCTGATGGTTGGCTTTACGCCCGAGGGCGAAGTGGTGAACGTAAATGTGCTGGAGCAGTCCGAAACTCCGGGTCTCGGAACGAAGATGACCGAGGAGGGCAATCCGCTCCTGAAGAGTATTCAGGGACAGCGCCTTGAGGACAAGCAGCTCGTGGACGGCCGTCTGGCCGTACGCAAGGACGGCGGCGATGTCGATGCACTGACGGCTGCGACCATCTCGTCGCGCGCCTATGTCGATGCCATCAACCGGGCCTGGATGGCTTATAAGAGTGTGGCAACGGGGGCCGCTCCCGCGGATGTGGCGTCGGGTGCTTCGCAGACGGCGCAACCGGCAGCGGCTCCGGCCGATACGGAGGTAACGGATGCTGCGGACAACAAGGAACCGGAGGTTCAGAAAGGAGGTCAGAATGAATAAGCTGAAGATCATATTGAGCGGGATTGTCAAGAACAATCCGACGTTCGTGCTGGTGCTGGGTATGTGCCCCACGCTGGGAACGACGACCTCGGCCGCGAACGGCATGGGCATGGGCCTTGCGACGACCGCCGTGCTGATCATGTCGAACCTGGTCATTTCGCTCATCAAGAACCTCATTCCGGACAAGGTGCGCATCCCGGCCTTCATCGTGGTGATCGCCTCGTTCGTAACGATCATCCAGATGCTCATGGAGGCCTTCGTTCCGACGCTCTACGCCTCGCTGGGTGTCTTCATCCCGCTGATCGTCGTGAACTGCATCATTCTGGGCCGCGCCGAGGCCTTCGCCTCGAAGAACTCGCCCTTCGACTCGATGCTCGACGGTGTGGGAATCGGTATCGGCTTCACCCTTTCGCTGACGGTGATCGGCGCCGTGCGCGAGATCCTGGGCAGCGGAGCCATTTTCGGCATGAACCTCGGCATCTCGAACTACATGCCGCTGGTCTTCATCCTGGCTCCGGGCGGCTTTCTCACGCTGGGTTACCTGATGGTCCTGTTTAACAAATTAGTCAAGAAGTAGAGTCATGGAGATATCCTATTTCGCAATCATCATCGGCGCCATCTTCGTCAATAACGTCGTATTGGCGCAGTTCCTGGGCATCTGTCCCTTCCTGGGCGTGTCGTCGAAGGTCGAGACGTCGCTCGGCATGGGAGCCGCCGTTACGTTCGTCATGGCGCTTACGGCCGTCGTTGCCTGGCCGATTCAGACCTATATCCTCGTGCCGCTGGGCATCGAGTACATGCAGACCATCGTCTTCATTCTGGTCATTGCCGCACTGGTGCAGATGGTCGAGATCATCCTCAAGAAGGTCTCGCCGTCGCTCTACCAGGCGTTGGGTATCTTCCTGCCGCTCATCACGACGAACTGCGCCGTGCTGGGTGTGGCTATTCTGATGATCCAGAAGGAGTTCACGCTGTTGCAGAGCGTTGTCTATTCGGTCTCCACGGCCTTGGGCTTCGCTCTCGCGCTGGTACTCTTCGCCGGTATCCGCGAACGTCTGGACTTCGAGGAGGTTCCCGCCGCATTCCGCGGCGTGCCCATCGCCCTGATTACGGCGAGCATCCTCGCCCTGGCCTTCCTGGGATTCTCGGGACTGGTATAGTGCGATTCTGTTATCCGAAAGAAAACCCGGAGTCTTTCATAGACTCCGGGTTTTTTGTGCCCGTGGGGCGGCGCGGCAGGTGGCTGCAGACATTAACGGCTGGCTGCAGACATCAACGGCCGTCGTCCGCGCCGTCCGTGAGCCACTCCATCGTCAGCCGCGTAAAGCGGATCTCGAATCCCGTGTCCCAGTCTCCGACCTCGGTCAGCAGACCGATCGAGCCGTCCGCGAGCCGTGTCAGCGAGGAGTATCCCGAGGGGCAGTCCCATACGGTCTTGCGCACGGGCCATGTCTTGCCCTCGTCGTAGCTTAACGCTACGGAGACGTTTCGCCGCTCGGCCGTGTCGGCCGGAATCGAGTGCAGCAGCCGGTCGCGGCGGGCTCCCTCGCTGCGGAGCGAGTAGCGGAGCAGGTCTCCGTTGCAGGCCGGGTCCGGCAGGTCGCGCCATTCGCCGACTTCGCTCCAGCTGGCGCCCTTGTCGTGCGAGAGCGTGTAGCGCCGGTATCCCATGTCGGGATTGCGGATGCTCATGAGCCAGCTGCCGTCCGCCAGTTCGATGATTTTCGACTCGTCGCCGCAGTGGGAGGCTTCAGCCGGCAGCAGGTGCCAGGTGTGTCCGCCGTCATCCGAGCGGCAGACATAGTTGCGCAGCGGCGGCCATTTGTCGCCTGTGCGGTGTGCCGCCACGACGAAGAGCAGCCCGCCGTCGGCAAGTTGCAGGGCGCGTCCCGAGGCGGCGAAGAGCCCCGAGAGGGAATCCACCGCGGGTGCCGGACACTCCGGGCCGTAGATTTGTGGCGTGATGCGCGTCGGGGCGCTCCACGTCAGTCCGTCGTCGCTGCTGCGTGCCACCTCGATGTCGAGGGGGTGCTCGGCCGTCGAGGCCCACAGTCCGCAGCCGGAGGCGAAGATGCAGACCACCTCTCCCGTGGTGCGGTCCGCGACCACGGCGGCATCGCCGTATCCG
>DWWQ01000054.1 GCA_019119615.1 Candidatus Alistipes stercoravium
TCGGGGTCGTCCACCATGTCGCACTTGTTCAGGAATACGACGATCTTCGGCACGTTCACCTGACGGGCGAGCAGCACATGCTCGTTGGTCTGGGGCATCGGACCGTCGGTTGCGGCTACTACCAGGATGGCACCGTCCATCTGAGCGGCACCCGTTACCATGTTCTTCACATAGTCGGCGTGTCCCGGGCAGTCCACATGAGCATAGTGGCGGTTGGCCGTCTGGTACTCAACGTGTGCCGTGTTGATCGTGATACCACGCTCCTTCTCCTCGGGTGCGTTGTCGATCGAGTCGAACGAACGGAGCTCCGACAGACCCTTCTTTGCCAGAACGGTCGTGATAGCGGCGGTAAGGGTCGTCTTACCGTGGTCAACGTGACCGATGGTACCGATGTTCACATGCGGTTTCGAACGGTCGAATTTTTCTTTTGCCATAGTATTAAGGTATTTAAAGTATTGTTAAAAATTGCTTTAAAGTTTTAAAATCCATTCCGCAGAACAAGCGGGCGACACAAACGCCCCGTCCTTGCGGCCCGGAGACATTCGCATCACACGCTGCTGCGTTTAGAGCGGAAGACGAGGCTCAAACTCGCGACCCTTAGCTTGGAAGGCTAATGCTCTATCAACTGAGCTACTTCCGCAAAATATCACCTTTCAGAGTTCGCCTGCCCGTTGCGTGGCCGTTGTCAGCGCACCCGGATCCTGCAACCCCGACAGGTGTCATTGAGTGGGAAGTGATGGATTCGAACCACCGAAGGCGTACGCCAGCAGATTTACAGTCTGCCCCATTTGGCCACTCTGGTAACTTCCCGTATTTTGCACTCCCCGATCCCTGCGACCGGAGGAGTTCCGTGTTTCGCCGTGCCGACAGAAGGCCCCGCATTTCCGAATCGAGGTTTTCGTCTCACACACCGGCTGTTCCGAGCCGATGGGGGGATTCGAACCCACGACCAGCTGATTACAAATCAGCTGCTCTGGCCAACTGAGCTACATCGGCAAATTCCACCGTTTTGGATTGCAAAAGTAGGCATAAAAAATTTATCAGCCAAATAAAACCCGATAAATTTTTCACTTTTTCACTCTTCTCAAAGAACCTCGCTCCGATCCGCTGCGGACAGAAGCGAAACCGGGTGCAAAGATAGGAAAAGTTTTGAATAACACAACGGATTGCATGAAAAATATCACGCGGAAAAACCGGATGGCGGCTCTTCGGGGCAAGAAGAGCCCCCGGAAGAGGCCGAACCGGATCCATACCATATAATATATAACGGCCCGAGATCCCGGATTCCGCTGCATGCCGGCTTGGGTTTCGGGCCTTGCGGACGGAATCCCGAAACGAAGGCTCCCCGGTCCGACAGACCGGGGAGCCCTTTCGCAAGCGGTATTTCGCTACTTGTAACTTACGATCAGCACCTTCGAGGACTCCCAGAAACGCTCGGGATCGGTAATCCGCAGGGATTCAACCGTCTTGTCAGCGCCAATGACTACTTCGTAGGATCCTTCGGGGTGAGACGATACGACGGTAACCTTGCGGTGCCCGACGGGAATTTCGGAAAGCAGGCGCGAATCGCCCTGCGTGAAGCTCGCCACGGAACCATACTCGCCGACGGTCAGCGTACGGCCGATGAAGCCCTGCTTGTTGATGATCTGCGCATCGCACAGCTCCTTCTCCGAACCGACGATATAATAGACCGTATTCAGTTGGTTCTCCAGTTCCAGATTCCGGCCGCTCAACTGCTCGACCTCGGCACTCCGTTCGGCCACGGTCTCCGTCAGTTCGGCAACCTGGGTATCCTTGAGCGACAGCTCGTCGCGCAGCCGCTCCACCTCGCCCTGGCGCTCGGCAAGCTGACCGTTCAGATCGGAAATCATCTTCTCCAACCCCTCGATCCGCAGATTCGCCTTGCGCAGCTGCGCCGCGGTATGGCGCAGCGAATTGATCTTTTCACGGTTTTCGGCCAGCAGCCGGTCGATGGCCGCAATATCGTTGTTGATCTCCTCCACGGGACGACGGCCGCCCTCCTCCTCACCGGAGACGGTAATCAGGTTCTCCCGGGACTTGATCCGCGCCAGATTCTCCGTAATGGCGTTGATATCCGCAAACACGGCATTGATCAGGGAATCCTTGGCCGCGACGATCCGCTCCAACGAATCACGCTGCCGGTCGGACTCGACGACAAACTGGGTGCGCCCGTTCCCGCAGGAGGGTAAAAGGAGGACGGACACAACGACGGCCACACAGAACAGAACAAGCGATCTCTTCATATACACAGCTTTTTAGATGTTTTTTCTCACGCCGCAAATATATGGATAAAAACAATAGCGTGTACCGTAAATCCGGAAATAGTACAACCGTTTCCACACGGGCCGCAGTCGTTTTTATAATCGGATGGATTATCGGAGTTTTATTTATAAACAAATTATATACAAAAAGCCCATATATACAAAATATGCCTCATTTTACCCCTGCGTGAAGACACATTATTCAATATACGCAGTCGTCGCCGATCAAACTTTATCAAATAGCACCCATCGTTGCAACGCCTCCGAAAGCTTCCGGGAGCCGCGTAGTTAAAATATTTTAAAATTAATCTTCCTTTTCGGATATATCTGCGACATTTTTTGCTATTTTTGCGAATGAACGGTTTCACTCACTTTTCAAACTCATACTAAACCCATGAAAAAAGTTCTTCTCTTTCTCTCCTCGTTGCTGCTCTTCACGGGATGCAGCTACGACGACAGCGACTTGCAGAAAAGAATCGACGATCTGGACGAAAAGCTCGCGGAGCTCGCAGCGCGGGTCGATGCCCTGAACTCCGATCTCACGAGCCTGCGGGAGCTGATCGACGGAAAGCGCTTCATCTCCGACGTTACGGTCGATGAAGACGGCAGCTACACGCTTACGCTGGTTACCTCCACGGGAGCGATCTCGACGATCCGCATCACCAACGGAGAGGACGGCCACTCCCCGAAGATCGGCATCAAGCAGGATTCCGACGGGAAATACTACTGGACCCTCGACGGCGAGTACATCCTCGACGGCAACAACGAGAAACTCCCCGTTGCGGGAGAGGACGGCACGACGCCGCAGTTCAAGATCGAGCAGGGTTACTGGTACGTCTCCTACGACAACGGCGCCAGCTGGGAGGAGTGCGGCAAGGCTGCGGCCGATGACGAGCCGTGCCTGTTCAAGTCCGTAACCACGAGTGAGGACGGCAAACTGGTCTACATCACGCTGCAGGACGACACCGTGCTGACCTTCGAGCTCTACGTTCAGTTCGGCATCGCCTTCGAAACGACAAACGGCGCCCTTCAGGTCGGAGGCAGCGTCTCGATCCCCTTCACGCTCACCGGAGCCGATGAGAATACGCAGGTCGAGGCCATTGCCAACAACGACTGGAAAGCCGAAGTACGCCTCGGCGAAGACCACCTCTCGGGTACGGTCGAGATTACCGCACCGGCCGACAGTTCGACGGGCAAGGTGATCGTTCTGGCAAACGACGGCGGCGACCGCACGCTCATGCGTACGCTGACCTTCGTGGCCGGTGTGCTCAACATCTCGACCTCGTCGGTCGAGGCGACGGCGGGAGGCGGCCCGGTATCGGTCGAGATAGAAACCGACATGGATTATGAGGTCGTGATTCCCGAGGAGGCTCAAAGTTGGGTTTCAGTAATCGACACACGAAGTGAACTGCGCCAGGAGACGCTGACTTTCGAGGTGGCAGCCAACACGGAGGCCGCACCCCGGCAGGCCCTGGTCGAGCTGCAGACGAACGGCGCCACGCTCGAGACGATCCTGATCTTCCAGGAGGGCGACTACGACCCCGCCACGATGGTGCTCAAGGTCCAGGCTTCGACCTACACCGGCACGAACGCCAAATACTCGAACATGGTTTACCTGCCGCTCTTCGGGGCCGTGAACGTTACGGTGAACTGGGGCGACGGCAGCAGCGATACGGTCGAGAAGAGCATTTCGACGGCCGCCAACATGGTTTCGCACACCTACGAGGCCGAAGGGACCTATTACGTTACCGTCAAGGGAACCTCGGCACAGATCAGCGGCCGTCTGACCCCCAAGGCCGTGCAGCCCGCCATCACGCAGCTCATCCAGTGGGGCGATCTGAAGCCCACCTCCCTGCAGTCGGCCTTCAACGGCAACACCTCGCTGACGAGCGTACCGCTGCCGGGCGACGGTGTCTTCGCGGCGGTAACGACCGTCGAGGACATGTTCGTGGACTGCTCGGCACTGACATCGGTTCCGGAAACGCTGCTTGCACAGGCCACCGAACTGACCGACATCACCACGATGTTCGAAGGGTGTACCTCGCTGGAGAGCATTCCCGAAAACTTCTTCGAGAAGAATACGAAGGTTACGGATGCCGCAGGCCTCTTTACGGAGTGTACGAAGTTCACGACCGTACCCGCCGGAATCCTCGCCCCGATGACCGCCCTGAAGGATGTGTCGAGCATGTTCAAGAGCTGTACGGCACTGACCTCCGTGCCTGCCGGGCTCTTCGACAACCAGCCGGCCATCACCACGCTGGCCTCGCTCTTCAACGGCTGTTCGGCGCTGACCTCCGTACCCGCCGGGCTCTTCGACCGCCAGACCGAAGTTACCACGGTCTCCTCGTGCTTCTTCGGCTGCTCGGCCCTGCAGGAACTTCCGGAAGGACTTTTCGCCAAGCAGACGAACGTCACCAACATCTCGTCGCTCTTCAAGGGCTGCAGCTCGCTCGCAACGTTACCGTCCGGGTTCTTCGGCAGCTTCTCGAAGGCGACCAACATGGCCAACCTCTTCAGCGGCTGCGCCTCGCTGAAGAGCCTGCCCGCGGACCTCTTCGGAAAGATGACCGCCGTAACGCAGGCCGGATACCTCTATGAAGGCTGCACGAGCATGACCGAGTTCCCGTCGCTCAAGAACTGCACGGCGCTCAAGACGGTCAATGCCCTGTGGAAGGATTGCTCGACGCTCGTCAGCGCTCCCGACGACTACTTCCCCGAGAGTGTGAAGGACGGCACGACGCTGGCCTACCTGTTCCAGAACTGCTCGGCCCTGCAAACGGTTCCCGCAGGTCTGTTCAGCAATTTCGAGAAGGTTACGATCATCACGCAGATGTTCGAGAACTGCACCTCGCTCAAGTCGCTTCCGGTAGAGATGTTCGACAACATGCGCAAGATCACCACCGCAACGAGCGCCTTCAACGGCTGCTCGGCCTTCACGGGCGAGTCGCCCTACACGATGGTGGAGGGTGAAAAGGTCCACCTCTACGAACGAAGCACCGCAAACGGCTTCTCGGCGATCACGAAGTATACCGACTGCTTCGAGGGTTGCACGCAGATGGCCGACTACGCGAATATTCCCCAGGCCTGGGGCGGCATCAGCGACGGCACGAAGGCCAAGCCGACCCTCACGTTGAGCATGGCTCCCCAGGCAGGCGCCGAATACTACCGCTTCGACATCACGATCCGCGGCACGGAGGTCAAGCAGAGCAAATTTGTCCTCGGAACGACGGAGATCGTCCAAAAGCGGCTCGCGGAGTTCGACGGCGACTACGAACGCCTCTGCAACCGCTACGGCACCGCGTTCAACAGTTCGGTCGTCTCGAAGATCAACTCCGAGACGGGACATCAGGTCTCCTCGGGCGACCTGGAGGCCGACACCGACTACACGCTTGTCGTTCTGGCCAGCAACGCCCACGGGACGACGATCGCAACCTGCGAGAGCCGGACGACGGAGGTGCCCGCCGGTGATGCCGACTTCGAGCGCTACATCGGCACCTGGACCGTAACCTCCACCTCGGCCGAGAAGAGCGGCGCCCCGCAGACCTTCACCATCCAGATCGAGCCCTACCGGGTCAACGAGAGCTTCCGCGTCTCGGGCTGGGGCATCACCACGATGGGCAACGCCGACACGGCGCCCTTCCTGATGGACTATGCCGACGGCAAGGTCTCGATCTCGACGAAGGATTACTACGGCATGGTCGGCCTCTACTACGTCTACCTGAAGTACCGCTTCTACGATCCCGAAGAGGAGTCCTACTTCGTATGGACGACGGACAGCTCCCTGGCGACGGGCGAGTACGGATCCGACGGTTCGATCACGATCGAGTGCGGCAAGTTCACCAACCCCGCGAACGGCAAGGAGTACACGGTCAGCGGCATGGACTACTTCCTCTACTCGGGCGGCGGATTCTACGAAAGCATGGATCTCTTCAAACCGGACTACCTGACGAGCGACTACAGCATCGGCCCCTACAGGCTGACCCGCGCTTCGGGAACCCGCGCCGTGCAGCAGACCCGCACGTCGGAGGGCTTCATCCAGCTGGAGCAGGCACCCCGGGCACGCGTCATGACGCAGCCGGGCGCAAGCCGCGTGATCCGGAAGTAGGCACCGACGACAGACGGAGCACGCCCCCGCGGCGTGTTTCCGAAAACGATGAAGGGAGGCTGCCCCGCAGGGCAGCCTCCCTTTTGCGTACATGCACCACGGTTCGCAACACGGCTTTTGCCTTCCATCCCGCAACCGGGATGCACCACGCCGCGCCACCCGCCTCACAAGGCCCGTTCGGCCGGCCAAAAAAAGCAAACGGGCCGCACCCTCGGTGCAGCCCGTTCAGCCTTGTCGCGCGGAAGCCTCTTACTTCGCAGCGTTCTTCTTGTCGTAGCGCTTTGCGTATCGGCTCATAAACTTATCGACGCGACCAGCGGTATCAACCAACTTCATCTTACCGGTGTAGAACGGGTGCGACGTGTTGGAAATTTCCATCTTATACACGGGATAGGTTTCGCCGTTCACCTCGATGGTCTCTTTTGTCGAAACGGCGGACCGACACAAAAACACATGGTCGTTGGACATGTCCTTGAACGCTACCAAACGATAATTTTCCGGATGAATACCCTTTTTCATGTTCGTGTTTTTGTTTTAAATGGTTGCTTAAGCGGGACAAAGGTACGAATTTATTCGCAACAAACAAGTCTCCGCGCCGTTTTTTTCATTTTTCGACGGTTCGGCACCGCGAAGCGCCGCTTTCCGGAGACGCCGCAGGCCCCCGCAAGGCATCCAAAAAAGCGGGCCCCGATTGCGAAATCGAAATAGTTTTCGTATCTTTGCGCCACGCCGCAGGGCTCCGTGCCCCGGCGGATACGGGGACCCATAGCTCAGTTGGTCAGAGCAGCGGACTCATAATCCGAAGGTCGTGGGATCATGCCCCTCTGGGTCCACCCCGACGACGGTCGCACATCCGGCGGCCGTCGTTTTTTTATCGGCACCCGGGAAAAAGTTTCCCGCATCCGGGGCCGGGCTTTCCGCAAAAAACATTATCTTTGCATACATATATTAAATACAATCCCCTATGGAATTCGAAGGAACCGTTTACAGAATAATGCCCGTTACGAAGGGCACCTCGGCGCGCGGCGAATGGCAGCGCCAGGACGTCGTGTTCGAAATGAACGACGGATCGTTCACGCGCAAGATCTGCGTTACGTTCTTCAACAAGCCCGACGACGTGGCCCGGCTGCGCGAAGGGGCGACCTACCAGGTCTCGGTAAACATCGAGTCGCGCGAGTACAACGGACGCTGGTACACCGATATCCGCGCGTGGCGCATCCAGCCCAGGCAGCAGGAGGCTCCGGCCGCCGCACCGATGCCCGATATGCCGCCCCTGGGCGAGGAGCCGTCCTACACCGCAACGCCTGCGGCCGAAGCGGACGACCTCCCCTTCTGAAAGCGCACAGGGCCAACGGGCCTGAAACGGAATATCCGGACCGAACGATCTTCGGCCCGGATTTTTCATACGGGTCCATGCGAATGAGGCCGCAAAAAAATCCGGATGCGCAGTATGCACATCCGGATTTTTTCTTTCAGCAGTCGGACTACTTCGTAGCGGGCTCTGCGGCGGGAGCCTCGGCCGTAGCCGTCGAATCGGCGGGAGCCGGCTCCTCATAGGGCGTTACGTCGAGCAGCTCAACCTCGAACTCGAGTGCCTCGTTGGGGCCGATGGCCGAACCGCTGCCCGTGGGGCCGTAAGCCAGGCTGGCGGGGATCCACAGCATGATCTTGCCGCCCTTGCCCACAAGCTGCAGACCCTCGGTCCATCCGGGAATCACACGGTTGAGTGCGAACTCGGCCGGCTTGTTCTCGTTGTAGGTATCGGGGAACTGCTTCTTGAGCATCTCCTGCTGGTTCTTCGGCCGATTCTCAAAGAGCGAAGAGTCGAAGACCTTGCCCGTACGGGTGCGGCCCGTATAGTGTACCTTGACCACGTCGCGCTTGTCGGCAGCCTTCACCGTCATGTCGCCGGCGTCGATCACCTTGTAGAGCAGGCCCGACTCGGTTTTCTGCACACCCGACTTCTTCTCGATCTTGCTCAGCCACTTGGTCGAAGCCTCCTCGTTCTGCATGGGCAACGTTACCAGGAAGTAGTTCTGCAGGTAACGGTTCACCTCCTGCTGCGTCATGCGGGCATCGTTCTCGAAGACGTTCTGGAGACCCTCGCCGATCCAGACGATCTGAAGCGGCAGGTTGGCGTTCGTCATGGCAAAGCCGATGTCGTTACCCAGTGCGTAGGATACGCTGTCGCGCTCCTCCTCGGTGAGGAACATGGCCGGATCAGCCACGGGATACTCCACCTTGGTCGTATCGCCCGATGCCAGACGGATGCTGTCGGCCTCGGCACGCTGCTTCATGATGGCCTGCATGCGCTCGCCGCGCTTGTTCATGAAATATTCGCGCAGAATCTCGCTGGCATCGTCGTGATTCAGAGTTGCCTTACCCGAGGCCATCTCCTCCATGCCTTCGCGCATCCGGCTCGGATCGAGCGGGATTTCCCTCATCTGCATGGAAAGACCGTAACCGATATTGGCACCCACGGCATACGACAGCGAGTCGAACTTCGAGAGGCTGCCCATCTGAAGGCCCTCCTGATTGCCGCCATTGCAGGAGACAAGCGCTGCGGCGCCCGCAAGCACCGCTGCAAAAGTAATCTTTTTCATGGTTTTGAATTTATGCATTTGAATTTGTGTTCGGGTTCAAAATCCGCCAAAACGCTAAATTTCCGCAAAGATATGAAATATTTGCAATAATATGTTCATTATCGGCGTATTTTGTTGCGCCGCGACCATTCGCCGTATTTGGCCAGATCGACCAGCTCGATTTCATAATGCAGCGTCGCATTGGGGCCGATGCCCATCTTCCTGTCGCCTTCGGCGCCGTAGGCCGCATCGGCGGGAATCCACGCTTCGATACGGCCTCCTTCACCGATCAGTTTCACACTCTCGCGGACGCCCCGGCGCAACCGCCCCAGCAACTCGCGGATCGTATCCCCCTGCTCATAGGAGGAGTAGAACTGCCTGCCATCGACGGAGCGGATCACATAGCGCAGGGCCACGCTGTCCCGCTCGGAGACCGGGACGCGCTCCTGATCGCCGACCTCGGTTACCGTATAGGTAACGCCCGATCCGGTGCGGGCATACGAACGGTTCGACTTGGCCATGTCGGCCAGGAACTGCTCCTCATAGGCGCGGGCCTTCTCCGGAAGCATGTAATTGACATAAGCCAGGAAGAAGGTGCGCGCCTCCTCGTCCGTCAGACGGGTCTTGCCGCGAAAAACGTCGCGGATACCTTCGCAGACAGCCTCGACACGGATCGTGGAGTCCATACGCTGAAGGTTGCGGCCGATATTCATGCCGATGACATAGGCCACCGAGTCTGTGTCGCGGGCAAGTTTCACGCTCCCTCCCGAATTTTTCGAACAGGCACCGCCACACAGCAGCAACACCAGTACCGGGATTATCAAAAACTTTTTCATCGTTATTTTGTCGCTTTCTTTTTCTTACCGAAGACCAGGATAAGCAGCGACCCGAAGATCGCGGCGGCCATCGAGCCCATCAGGATGGCAATTTTGCCGCGGTCGATCATCGCCACATCGGTGAAGGCCAGCGAATCGACGAACAGCGCCATCGTGAATCCGATACCGCCCAGACAGGCCACGGCAAACAGCATCCGCCACGATGCTCCGTCGGGCATCACGGCAAAGCGGGTCCGTACGGCGATCCAGCTGGCAAGGAAGATACCCAGCGGCTTGCCGACAAGCAGGCCGAAGAAGACTCCCATGCCAATGGCTCCCACTTCGGGCGTATAGTGGAAAATATTGAGATATTCGGTCGATTCAATCCCGACACCGGCATTGGCCAGGGCGAAGATCGGCATGACAAGGAATGTTACATAGGGAGCCAGGGCGTGTTCCTGACGGTCGCTCATACCGACCGATTCGGTGGCAAGATCCCGCACCCGGCGCAGACAGGCCTGCTGTTCGGCATCCGGAAAGTCTTCTCCCGACGTTTCGATCCGGTCGAAATCGGACTTGAGGGCGCGCATCTTCTGCACGAAATACTCCCGGCTGTAACGCGGCTCCATCGGGATGAGCATGGCCATCGCCACACCGGAGATCGTCGAATGGACGCCCGAGTAATAGAACAGGCCCCACACCACGACAGCCGGGATCAGGTAGAAGATCATGCGTTTTTCACCGAGCCGGTTCATGACATAGATGCCGACCATAATCAACAGCGCAAGCAACAAACAACCCGCGTGAACCTCGCCGCCGTAAAAGAGGGCGATCACCAGAATGGCCCCCAGGTCGTCGGCGATGGCCAGTGCCATCAGAAAGACCCGCAGCGATACCGGAATCCGGGTCTCCAGCATCGTCAGGATACCGACCGCAAAGGCGATATCCGTAGCCGTCGGGATTCCCCAGCCCGAAGCGGCCGGCGTCCCGTAGTTGAAACAGGTATAGATAATGGCCGGGGCCAGCATACCGCCTGCTGCGGCCACGACGGGAAGGATTGCCTTCCGCCAGGTAGAGAGTTGCCCGCGCACGACCTCGCGCTTGATTTCGAGGCCCACGGAGAAGAAGAAGATGACCATCAGCCCGTCGTTGATGAACTTCTCGACGGTCATGCCGCTCGGAAAAGCCCAGTTGATACCGCCGCCGGGCGAGTGTACCAGCAGCGAGAGTTCGGTTTCGAGCAGATGGTGGTAATAAAACTTCGTAAAGGGGAGATTGGCAAGAAGCATGGCCACAACCACACACGTCAATAACACCACACCCCCGGCCCACGGGGCCCGCATAAATGCGCGGATCCGAAGCACAGCCCTGTGTGTCAGGCTGATCCAACTGAATTTCGATAATGAAAGCATCTCTATTTTTCTTCCAAGACGATATTTCTGTTCTTTGATGATGCAAGCGTCTGTCCGCAGAGTTTCCACAGCATGCGCGCCCCGGCAATGGCGTCGATCCGCTCCTCGGCAACGGGAGCCACCTCCACCAGGTCAAAGCCGATGATGCGCCGTCCCGAACGGGCCAGCACGACAAGCAGCCACACCGCCTCGTTGAAGGTCAGGCCGCCCGAAACGGGCGTACCGGTATGGGGACAGTTCTCACAGGTCAGTCCGTCGATGTCGAAGCTGACGTAGACCTCCCCGGGAAGCGTCGCAACGATCTTCCGGCAGAGGGCGTCCCACGTCTCACCGCGGAACCGGGCCTCGGCAAGCGCAAAGTCGTCGAACGAGGCGATACGCTCCGATGCGGCAGCCAGCGCTGCCTCCCCCTCGCTGAAGTCGCGCACGCCGACCTGGGCGATCCGCACGACCTGCGGCACGTCGCGCAGGACGTTGTACATGATCGAGGCGTGCGAAAACTCAAACCCCTCGTAAGCCTCGCGCAGGTCGCAGTGGGCGTCGATATGCAGGATGCCGAAGCGCTCGTGGCGCGCCCCGAGGGCCCGGATCAGCCCGTAGGGTGTCGAATGGTCGCCGCCCACGAGGCCCACCGTCTTGCCGGCATCGAGCCAGCGGGCCGCCTGCTGCTCGATATTGGCATTCATCGCCGCACACCCCTCGTTCACACGGCGGAGCTTGCGCACGACATAGTCGTCGTCGGGCGAGCCGCCTCCCTCGAGGTGGTCGATCACCCGCGTGGCATCGGCCCGCAGGCGCTGCGACTCCTCCTGGAGCGTATAGTCCACGTCGGCCGTGGCGATACCGCGGCGCCAGAGGCCGGGAGCCAGCGGATCGTGAAAATCGAGTTGTGTCGAAGCCTCGATGATCGCATCGGGGGCATAGGCCGCACCGGCTCCGTAGGAGACCGTAACGTCCCACGGTGCTGAGATGAGGACCAGTTCGGCCGTCTCGGGGTCGAACGGCATGCCGAAATAGGCGCCGTTGGCCACACCGACGCCGTCGGGATCGAAGGTTTTGTTTTCCATAGCGTACATTCGGGAGCAAAGATACAAAAAATATACAAAACCCTCTTCCGGATAAATAAAGGGAGACCGTCCGAAAGAAATCCGTTTCTCACGAAAAAAAATCCCCTGTCGCCACATCCCAAACGGGAACATGCACCTGATCATCGACATCGGCGGAGCAGTTTTTCGACCGATCCTGCAAAAGGAGGATTCCGTTTTCTCCGATTTTCACTACATTTGGATCCTATTTGAATAATCGAATGCGCCCGGCAAAAGCGCACTGAAAAGAGGCTTTCATTTGCCGCGGCACGCATCATTCACTATATTTGTCGCTCCTAACACGTCTGAAAAAAGTATGAAAATCATCGCCGACAGCGCCATTCCCTTCCTGGAGGGTGTTCTGGAGCCCTTCGCCGAGGTACGGTACCTCCCCGGCAAATCGATTACGGCAGCCGACGTCCGCGACGCCGACGCCCTGATCATCCGCACCCGCACACGGTGCGACGCCTCGCTGCTCGAAGACTCCCGCGTGCGGCTCATCGCCACGGCGACCATCGGATTCGACCATATCGACCTCGCCTGGTGCGCCGCCCGCGGCATCCGCGTCGCCACGGCCGCCGGCTGCAACGCCCGCGGTGTGCTGCAGTGGATCGGCGCCGTGCTCGCCCACCTCTCGCGCACGCAGGGCTGGGAACCGGCCGACAGGACGCTGGGCGTCGTAGGCGTGGGCCATGTCGGATCGCTCGTGCGGCAATATGCCGAGGCGTGGGGCTTCCGCGTGCTGGCGTGCGACCCGCCGCGCGAGGTGCGCGAACACGGCGGCTTCCTGCCGCTCGGGGAGGTGGCCCGCGAAGCCGACCTGCTCACCTTCCACACGCCGCTCGACGCCTCGACCCGCCACATGGCCGATGCCGTCCTTTTCCGGGAGATGAAACCCGGTGCCACAGTCATCAACTCCTCGCGCGGCGAGGTCGTGGACGGCGAAGCCCTCGCGACAAGCGGCCTGCAATGGGTGCTCGACGTCTGGGAGCACGAGCCGCAGATCGACGCCCGCCTGCTCGACCGGGCGCTGCTCGCAACGCCCCACATCGCCGGATACTCCCAGCAGGGCAAGGCCAACGCCACGGCCATGACGGTGGCGACGTTGAGCCGCTTCTTCGGCCTGCCGCTCGGGGGGTGGTATCCGCCGCAGGTCGCCCCCTGCACGCCACGTCCCATATCGTGGGAGGAGCTCTGCGCTACGATCGGCGAAGCCTATGACATCGAAGCCGAAAGCCGCCTTTTGAAGTCCCGGCCCGGGGATTTCGAGGCGCTGCGCGACCATTATGCCTATCGGAAGGAATATTTTTAGGACAAATCCGCAGATTTTTCGTACTTTTGTCCGGATGTATCTGATGCCATGTACCGGAAACTCATAGAACCCCTGCTCTTCTCGCTCACCATCGAACGGGCCCATCGGATTGTCCTGCTGCTGTTGCGCGTCATGGGGCTGATTCCCGGAGGCCGCTGGCTGCTGCACCGCTGTTATGGCGTGTCGCACCCGGTGCTCGAAAGGGAGGTCTTCGGAATCCGCTTTCCCAACCCCATAGGGCTTGCCGCAGGATTCGACCGCAACGGCGAGGCGGTCCGGGAATTCGGAGCCCTGGGTTTCGGATTCGTGGAGATCGGCACCGTAACGCCGCGCCCCCAGGAGGGCAATCCGCGGCCGCGGGTCTTCCGCCTGCCGAAAGACCATGCCATCGTCAATCGTATCGGTATCGCCAACCGGGGGCTCGACGCCACGGTACGCTACCTGCGCCGCGGGCACGAAGGCGTGATCCTGGGATGCAACATCGGCAAGAATACCGACACCCCCGCCGCACAGGCTCCCGCCGACTACCTCAAGCTCTTCCGCAGCCTCTACCAGTATGCGGACTACTTCACCGTCAATATCAGCTGCGACAACGCCTGCCACGACGCCAGGACCTACACGAAGGAGCACCTGCTCGAGATCCTCAACCCGCTGTTCGATTTCCGCCGCGGGCAGAGCGACTACCGCCCCATCATGCTCAAGATATCGCCGGACCTCACCGACTGCGAAATCGACACCGTAACGGAGGTGCTGACTTCGTCGCCCCTCGACGGCATCGTCGCCACGAACGGAAGCCATGCCTGCCGTCGGGGACTCCAGACCAGCCGTGAAAGTCTCGACAAGATCGGCAGCGGCCGTTTGAGCGGTCCTCCCCTGACGCAGCGTGCCGTGGAGATCGTACGCCGCATCCACGCCCTCTCGGGCGGCACCTACCCCATCATCGGCTCGGGCGGCGTGATGACTCCCGAAGATGCGCTGGCGATGCTCGAGGCCGGAGCGGACCTCGTGCAGGTCTACACGGGATACGTCTACAACGGCCCGGAATTCGTACGCACGATCTGCGACGCCCTGATTGCCGCCGAAACGCGGAAGGCCTGCCGGATCGACAAGGAAAGCCCCGCAGCCGAAGCGGCTTCCGGGAGCCCCGCATCCCCCGGGACGGAATCGCCGGAAAGCCCGCAGCCGGATACCCCGACGGCGGAATCCGCCCCCGACACCCCCGCGACAACGGCATAACCGCCCGAAACGGATTCCGGGAGCAACCCCAAATGCTGAGACAGCCATGAAAGCAACCATCCTTACGATCGGAGATGAAATCCTGATCGGTCAGATCGTGGACACGAACTCCGTGTCCATCGCCAAACATCTCAACTCGGCGGGCATCGTCGTCCGCGAGAAGATCTCCATCGGCGACGACCGCATGCAGATCCTCGACACCGTTGCGCGGGCCCTGCGCGAGACGGAGGTTACCGTCATCACCGGAGGCCTCGGCCCCACGAAGGACGACATCACGAAGAAGACCCTCGCGGAGCTCTTCCACAGCGGCATGCACTGCGACGAATGCGTCGCCGCACATGTCGAGCGGATGCTCACGGCACGCGGCATCGACTACAACGAGCTGAACCGCTCGCAGGCCCTCGTTCCCGACGCCTGCACGGTGCTCTTCAACGCCCACGGCACGGCCCCCGGCATGTGGTTCGAGCGCGACGGGCACGTCGTCGTCTCGCTGCCGGGCGTTCCCTACGAGATGGAGCACCTGATGCAGGACGAGGTGATGCCGCGGCTGAAGGCCCGTTTTGCTCTGCGGCAGATCGTCCACCGGACGCTGATTACGGCCGGACTGCCCGAATCGATGCTCGCCAAACGGATCGAGGCGTGGGAAAACGCCCTGCCGCCCTACCTGAAGCTGGCCTACCTGCCCAACCCGGGTGCCGTGCGGCTGCGTCTGTCGGCCTACGAGGTCGAGGGCGAGAGCGTTGCCCGCGAGATCGAGCGGCAGTTCGAGGCGCTGCGCCGCCTGATCCCCCACAACGTCATCGGATACGAGACGGCCACGATGCAGGAGCTCGTGCACCGCATCCTCACCGAACGCGGCAAAACCCTCGCCACGGCCGAAAGCTGCACGGGCGGTGCGATCGCCGCACGCTTCACGGCCATGCCCGGGGCCTCGGCCTACTTCCGCTGCGGCGTGGTGTCGTACAGCAACGAGTCGAAAGCGGCCCTGCTCGGCGTCGATCACGCGACGATCGCCCGCGTGGGCGCCGTCAGCGAGGAGGTGGCTCGCCAGATGGCCGAAGGGGTGCGGCGCGTGGCCGACGCCGACTACGCCATCGCCACGACCGGCATCGCGGGCCCCGCGGGAGGCTCGGACGAAAAGCCCGTCGGCACGGTATGGATCGCCGTGGCGACACCCGAGGGCACCGCGGCCGTCTGCAAACAGTGCGGCACGGATCGCGGGCAGGTCATCGACCGCGCCTCGGCCTTCGCCATCGCAATGCTCCGCGATGCGCTGGAACCCGCTGCGGAACAATAGCGAGACCCGGAGTAGGTTCCGCCCGCCGGAACGGGCTCCATTCAAAAAAAAGGCTGCTCCTTTTGCTATTTGCCGAAAAGGTTGTATATTTGCACTCCCTTAAAAGGGTTTACACAAAACAATTACACGAAAAAAATGAAAATTTGCGAAATCACAGGCAAGGTGGCAATCGTGGGAAACAACGTTTCGCACTCGCACCACAAGACCAAGCGCAAATTCAGTCCCAATCTGAAAACCAAGCGTTTCTGGTCTGAGCAGGAGGGTCGCTGGATTACCCTGAAGGTATCGGCCTCCGGCATGAAAACTATCAACAAGAAGGGTCTCGCAGTCGCTCTGCGCGAAGCTGCCGCGCCCAAAAGCGTGTACTAAAAACAAGTAACAAATGGCAAAGAAAGGCAACAGAGTTCAGGTCATCCTCGAGTGCACCGAACAGAAAGAGAGCGGCGTTGCGGGAATGTCCCGTTACATCACGACCAAGAACAAGAAGAACACGCCCGAGCGTCTGGAGCGCAAGAAGTACAATCCCTTCCTCAAGCGGGTTACCGTTCACCGTGAAATCAAATAGTTAGAGAAGCACTATGGCAAAGAAAGTAGTCGCAACACTGAAAACCGGCACGGGTAAGCAGTTTACCAAGTGCATCAAGATGGTCAAGTCGGAGAAGACCGGTGCCTACATGTTCAAGGAGAGCATCGTTCCCAACGACCAGGTAAAGGATTTCTTCGAGGAGAAGAAGTAGTATTTTAAGAGACCTCTCTTAAATACAAAGGGCATTCCCGCGGGAGTGCCCTTTGTATTTGGCCGCATACGGGTTCCGTATTGCCGTTTTTTTCGTATTTTTAGCCGGAAATATCCGACCCGCATCCTTCATGAAGAAAATAGCCTTCATCATCATCCGCTACGGCGTCGAGGTGAACGGCGGCGCCGAAGCGCACTGCCGCATGCTCGCCGAACGGCTCACCCCCTTCTACGACGTCGAGGTGCTGACGACCACCACGCGCATCTTCAACACTCCCGAGGCGGATTTTCCCGAAGGGACAAGCGTCGAGAACGGCGTAACGGTCCGCCGCTTCCGCCCCCATCCGATCGACGGGGAGCAGCACCGCCAACTGGGACGGCAGTGCCGCACGGCCCGAAGAGTCCGCCGGCAGCTGGACCGGCTCCATCTGCTGGGAGCCCTCTCCTCCATCCATCCCGAATGGCGGATGAGCACCGCCGCCGAAAGGCGCTTCTTCCTCTCGCAACCCGACCACACCCCCGCGATGCTGCAGTTCATCGAACAGCACCAGGAGGAGTATGCCGCGCTGCTCTTCATGAATTTCTACTTCAGCCAGACGGTGCTGGGCAGCGTGATCGCCCCGCAGAAGACGATCCTCATCCCGCTGGTCCATCCCGACAAATGCCTCTACTGGGCACTCAACGCCCCGATGTTCACCCGCGTGCGGCACATCGCCTTCAACACCGAAGCCGAACGTCGCACCACGCGCCGGATCTTCGGTGCCTCGCTGGCCCCGAACAGCCTTATCGGCTGCGGCATCGAGCAGACCCCGGCCGCCGACTGGGCTCGAGTCAAGGCCCGCTACAACCTTCCGGAACGCTATGTCCTCTATCTGGGACGCGTTACTCACTCGAAACTCAACGACCTCATACCCAGTTTCCTCAACTACTGCCGCCGCTACGGCAGCGACACGAAACTGGTGCTCACGGGAGGCATCGACCCGCAGATGGGCGAAGAGACCCACCCGGAGATCCTTCGCACGGGGTTTGTCAGCGACGCCGAGAAGGCGGCGATCATCCGCCATGCGGCGGTCTTGGTAAACCCCTCGCACCTGGAGAGCCTTTCGCTGCTGATGCTCGAAGCGATGGACAACCGTATACCGGCCCTCGTGAACGGCCGCAGCCGCGTAATGAAAGACCACTGCCGGCAAAGCGGCGCCGCACTCTGGTACGACAACGAGCGGGAATTCCACCGGCATCTCCACCGGCTGCTCACCGACGAACCCTTCCGCACGGAGCTCGGCTCCCGGGGCCCGGCCTACGTCCGGAAACACTATGCCTGGGAGATTATCATCCCGGCATTGCGGCGCCTGATCGAGGCGATCTGACCACCCCGCAGCCCTCTGCACCCCGGAAAAAACAGGCGCGGCGTCCATATAAGGATGCCGCGCCGCTGTTTTTCGGATCAACGAAGCCGGTCAGAAGGCGTGTACGGCCCGCACGAGGAACTTGCCGTACTTCTGAATCTCGACCACATAGGGAGGCTCGATGTTCATGTGCGAGGTATAGGCATTCCGCTCGTCGGCCTCGGTCGAGGAGAAATAATTGACCAGACGGTCCATGCGTTTGCCGCCGGCCGCCTTGAGGCGGTCGTTGAAGAACTTGTGCGCCCTGCGGTTGTTCGAGGCCCGGGAGCCGCCGTTGTAGTTGTGGCCGATGTTGAGCAGTTCGTCGATCGAGGGGAGGTACCACCCCTCGCCCTTTTCACGGCACCACTTGAAGGCGGGGAAGTCGTCCCACGAAAGGCCGTTCGCCGCGATGTACTCCTCGACGATGCGCATGTTCACGCGTCCGTCGCTGCGGTCCGTCGTTCCGATCACCCGCAGGTCGGGCTTGCGGAACTCGCTCCACGGAAGGTAGATCTCGTCGAGCGAGATGGCCAGTCCGTGCATGCCGTCCTCCGAAACCAGGCAGACGATGCCGCGCACGCCGTCCGCCTCGTACAGATCACCGATCTCATACTGCCGTACGCCCGGAGCCGCCTCCTGCCGCGGTGCGGCGGGCATCAGCGGCGTTGCGGGCACCGACACCTCGTAACGCTCCGTATCCCCGTTGGCGTAACGGATATAAGCGAGATCCTTGACCGGTACGATGTAGGTCGGACCCTCGGGATAGGAGTATTTCTTGTAACGGACCGTCTCCGTCGATATCTCGAGTACGTTGGCCTCAATCTTCGTGGAGTCCCTCTTGACGATCAGGTCCTGAGCCGAAGCCGTCATCACGCCGCACAACGCGGCAAAGAGCAGGAAAAGCGTTTTTCTCATCATCGCAAAATCTTAATAATCGGGATCCCGCATGCGATCCCCGCGGTTCCGGACAAGCGGACGCCGATTTATAATAGGACAAATGTAACGTTTTTTTTGAAACTTTCTTGCTATCTTTGCCCTATAAAAGCTGATAAAATGGGATTTTTCGATCTATTCAGGAAGAAGCAGGATACGCCCGCCGACAAGGAGCAGGCCCCGCACCGCCAGGAGGAGCTCGACGCCGGACTCGAAAAGACCAAGACGGGACTCTTCTCGAAGCTGGCCCGCGCCGTCGCCGGACGTACGACCATAGACGCCGACGTGCTCGACGACCTCGAGGAGGTACTCATCTCTTCGGACGTGGGCGTCGAGACGACCGTGAAGATCATCCGCCGCATCGAGGAGCGCGTGGCCCGCGACAAGTACATGAACGCCTCGGAACTCCAGTCGATCCTCCGCGAGGAGGTCTCGGCCCTCATGGAGGAGGCACACGGCTCGTCGGAGCACTTCGGGCTCGACGCCACCGAAGGCGAACCCTATGTCGTCATGGTCGTGGGCGTGAACGGCGCCGGCAAGACCACGACGATCGGCAAACTCGCGGCGCAGCTCACGAAGGCGGGCCGCAAGGTATGGATCGGCGCCGCCGATACGTTCCGCGCCGCAGCCATCGACCAGCTCCAGGTGTGGGCCGACCGCGCCGGAGCGACGATGATCCGCCAGCAGATGGGCTCCGACCCCGCGTCGGTAGCCTTCGACACGCTCACCTCGGCCAAGGCCAACGGCGCCGACGTGGTGCTCATCGACACGGCCGGCCGCCTGCACAACAAGGTGAACCTGATGAACGAACTGACGAAGATCCGCAACGTCATGTCGAAGGTGATCCCCGGAGCGCCGCACGAGGTGATGCTCGTTCTGGACGGCTCCACGGGCCAGAACGCCTTCGAGCAGGCCCGGCAGTTTACGCAGGCCACGCAGGTAACCTCGCTGGCGATCACCAAGCTCGACGGCACGGCCAAGGGTGGCGTGGTGATCGGCATCAGCGACCAGTTCCATATTCCGGTGCGTTACATAGGCATCGGCGAGGGGATCGACCAACTGCGCATCTTCGACCGCCACGAATTCGTTCATGCACTCTTCGGCGATGCGAAAAATTAACGTCATCACCCTCGGCTGTTCGAAGAACACCGTGGACTCGGAGCACCTGATGGCCCGCCTGGCCGCCGCGGGTTACAGCGTCGTCTTCGACAGCGACCGCACGGACGCCAAGACCGTGGTCATCAA
Source organism: Candidatus Alistipes stercoravium (assembly GCA_019119615.1). GTDB lineage: Bacteria > Bacteroidota > Bacteroidia > Bacteroidales > Rikenellaceae > Alistipes > Alistipes stercoravium. The sequence continues at coordinate 20,429 of DWWQ01000054.1, forward strand.
CACCTGCGGCTTCATCGGCGACGCCAAGCAGGAGTCCATCGACATGATCCTGCGTGCGGCGGCCGCCAAGCGCGCCGGAAAGATCGAGCATCTGTTCGTCATCGGCTGCCTCTCGGAGCGCTATGCCGACGAGCTGCGTACCGAAATTCCCGAGGTGGACGACTACTTCGGCGCCCGCACCTGGGAGGGCATCATCCGCGCCCTGGGGGCCTCGGAGGATCCCGCACTGGAGACCGAGCGTCTGCTGACCACCCCGCGCCACTACGCCTACCTGAAGATCTCCGAGGGCTGCAACTGGAAGTGCGGCTACTGCGCCATCCCGCTGATCCGCGGGCCGCACGTCTCGGTTCCGATGGAGGAGCTCGAGGCCGAAGCCCGGAAACTCGCCGCCGAGGGCGTCCGCGAACTGATCGTCATCGCCCAGGACACGACCTACTACGGCCTCGACCTCTACGGGCGCCGCATGCTCGGCGAGCTGCTGCGACGCCTCTGCCGCATCGAGGGGATCGCGTGGATCCGCCTCCACTACGCCTACCCGGCCGCCTTCCCCGACGACGTGATCGAGGTGATGGCCTCCGAGCCCAAGATCTGCAAATACCTCGACATACCCTTCCAGCACATCTCCGACGCCCAGCTCACGGCCATGCACCGCCGCCACACGAAGGCCGAGGCGATGAAGCTCATCGGCCGCCTGCGCGGGGCGATTCCCGACCTTGCGCTACGCACGACTCTGCTCGTGGGTTATCCGGGAGAGACGGAGGCCGACTTTACGGAACTGCTCGACTTTGTCCGCGAGGTGCGTTTCGACCGTCTCGGGGTCTTCGCCTACTCCGAGGAGGAGGGGACCTATTCGGCCTGCGAGCTGCACGACGACATACCCGAGGACCTCAAGCAGGAGCGCGTCGAGCGGATCATGGCCCTGCAGAACGGCATCTCGCTCGAGAACAACCGCCGCCGCGTGGGACGCACCGAACGGGTGCTGATCGACTCGCGGCAGGGCGACTTCTACGTCGGACGCACGCAGTACGACTCGCCCGAAGTCGATCAGGAAATCCTCATCCCGGCCGACGAACGGCGCCTGCTGCGCGGGCACTTCTACGACGTACGGATCACCTCGGCCGCCGACTACGACCTTTACGGAACGGTCGTGGCAAAACCCCGCACGGCACATCGGTAGGCGCATCGTACGGCATCATGCAGAAATGGGGCAAAAGCAACTCTTTGCCTCATTTTTTTGTTTTTTACCGATCCTTTTCGTACCTTTGAGTGGTTAATAGGAACTTCTCCCGAGGAGCATGGCCGACAAAAGCGTGATAACGAACCTCGAAGCCCGTGTAGGGCGACTGATCGAAGAGCATCGGCGGCTCTCCGGACTCTGCTCCGAGCTGACCCGGGAGCGGGATTCGCTGCGGGCCGAGAAACGCTCGCTTGAGGAGCGCGTCCGCGAACTGGATGCCCAGGTAGGACGCATGCAGCTGGCCGAAGGCCTTGCGGGAGGAGGTACGAACCGAGAGAAGGCGCGGGCACGCGTAAACCGTCTTATGCGGGAGGTGGACAAGTGCATCGCGCTCGTGGGACAGTCGCAGACCGACCCGACCCCGGAAAAGCCGAAGGCCCAATAAGGCCGGAGCCCAAGAAAGGGGCGACAAACGAGGACCCGGCAAGGGAGAGAGAAACCCTGACAGGAGAGAGAAGACCCAGCAAGGGAGAGTAGACCCCCGGCAGAAGGGAAGAAGCCCGGCAAGGGAGAGAGAAACCCCGGCAGAAGGGAGGAACCCCGGCAAGGGAAGCCGAAGCGACAAACCGCGGAAGTGCGGGCCGGAAACAAAAGAATGCGGAGGGCCCGACGCAAGAGGACGCAAGAGACGAAAAAGAGGAAGGCAGAATAAACGAACGAAAAAACATGGCAAAGCAGGCGATCACACTCAAGATAGCAGGAAAGAGCTACCCGTTCCAGATCGAGAGCGGCAAAGAGGAGATGTACCGTCTGGCCGAGCGCGAGGTGAACAGTTACCTCACCTTGATCAAGCAACAGAATATCCGCAACTGGACCGATCAGGACTACCTGTCGATGACCGCGCTGAAATTTGCCATCGCCAATGTCGGCATGCGGCAGAGCCGCGAACTCGACAGCGAAGACCTCCGCAGGCTCGAGGCGATCGGAGAGGAGATAGACTCTTGCCTCAACGATCCGACCCGCTGACTCCGGCCAAAGATCGGAAGCACAGACGGCGGAAAGGGACCGTCGGCCGGGAATACCGGCGCGCCGCCCGCAAAAGAGAAGGTTCTTTTACATAATTATAAAGGAAAAATCTACCCGCATAGATTCCTTAAAGCTTTGCGAAACTGAACACTTATTACATTGGGGCAACTCACGACGCCTCAAAATCAGGCCTTACTACCCTTCGGGGGAGTGCGCTCCGGCGCACCGTTGGAAGATTGCGATTGTCGGAGCCCCCACACCTGACAATCTTGCAGATTCGTCAAACGAGAGTAAGGAATCCTATGCGGTTTTTTTGTGATACCATTGAAAACCCCATAATAAAAACAAAAAAAACGACAAACGATGAATAGCATCATTTTGACTGCCTGCATCTCCGCGGTGGTCGCCGTTGCGGTCTATGCGGTCGTTACGAACCTCATAGCCAAGACGTCGATCCGCAAGCGCCGCGAAGCCGCCATCAAGGAGGCCGAGGCCGAAGGGGAGATGATCAAGAAGGAGCGCATCCTTCAGGCCAAGGAGAAGTTCATACAACTCAAGAGCGAATACGACCGTCAGGTCAATGAGCGGAACCAGAAGATCGCCCAGAGCGAGCAGCGCGCCAAGCAGATCGAGCAGAACCTCCAGAACAAGGAGCGCGACCTGGACGGCCGCATCCGCGAAAACGACCGGCTCAAGGATCAGCTGCAGAACCAGCTGCAGATCCTCGAACACAAGAAGGAGGAGGTCGATCAGATGCAGCGCGAGCAAAACCTCCGCCTCGAACAGATCTCGGGCATGAGTTCCGAGGAGGCAAAGAACATTCTGGTCGAGAACATGAAGGCCGAGGCGAAGACCGAAGCCGCCGCCTACATCAACGAGACGATCGAGGAGGCGAAGATGACCGCCTCGAAGGAGGCCAAGCGGATCATCGTGGCCTCGATCCAGCGCGTAGCGACCGAGACGGCCATCGAGAATGCCGTAACGGTCTTCAACATCGAGAGCGACGAGGTCAAGGGCCGCATCATCGGCCGCGAAGGCCGCAACATCCGCGCCCTGGAGGCCGCCACGGGCATCGAGATCATCGTCGATGACACCCCCGAGGCGATTATCCTCTCGGGGTTCGATCCCGTGCGCCGCGAAATCGCCCGTCTGGCCCTGCACCAGCTCGTAACCGACGGACGTATCCACCCGGCACGCATCGAGGAGGTCGTCGCCAAGGTCCAGAAGCAGATCGAGGAGGAGATCGTCGAGGTCGGCAAGCGCACGGCCATCGACCTGGGTATCCACGGCCTGCATCCCGAGATGATCCGCCTGATCGGCAAGATGAAATACCGCTCCTCCTACGGCCAGAACCTCCTGCAGCACGCCCGTGAAACGGCGAACCTCGCAGGCATCATGGCCGCCGAGCTGGGTCTGAATCCCAAGGTGGCACGCCGCGCCGGCCTGCTGCACGATATCGGCAAGGTGCCCGACGACGAGCCCGAACTGCCGCACGCTATCATCGGCATGAAGCTCGCCGAGAAATACAAGGAGAAGGCCGAGGTCTGCAACGCCATCGGCGCCCACCACGACGAGGTGGAGATGACCTCGCTCATCGCACCGATCATCCAGGTCTGCGACGCCATCTCGGGAGCGCGCCCGGGTGCCCGCCGCGAGGTGGTCGAGAGCTACATCAAGCGCCTGAAGGAGATGGAGGACATCGCCCTCTCGTATCCCGGCGTCGTGAAGACCTACGCCATCCAGGCCGGCCGCGAGCTGCGCGTGATCGTCGGCGCCGACAAACTCTCGGATCAGGAGTCGGAGAGCCTCTCGCACGATATCGCCAAGAAGATCCAGGACGAGATGACCTATCCCGGCCAGGTGAAGATCACGGTCATCCGCGAAACCCGCGCCGTGGCCTACGCCAAGTAGCCCGCGATCCGGAACCGCATGACAAAGCCCCGTCCCTGCGCTGCAGGGACGGGGCTTTACCTATTTATATAACAAACCTCGGAGAGATATTTTGTAACCGAAACATGCACGCTTTGTAACAGCGGGAAACCGCTTCGTCATACGGACGAAACAGGAATGGGGCACCTTTGCGGCGTGAAATCAAGTGTTGTTACGATGCAAAAAGCCACGCTGCTTCTTCTGATGCTGCTCTTCGGCGCCCGCGCCGCCTTCGCCGCAGACCTCAAGGGCCGAATTCTCGACCGATCGACCGGCGAACCGCTCGTCGGCGCCACGATCCTCCTCTCGGGGACGACACAGGGCACGACGACCGACGCTGCGGGAGCCTTCGAAATGAACCTTCCCGAGGGCACGCACACGCTCACCGTCTCCTACATCTCCTACCTCACGCAACAGGTCGAGGTCCGGATTCCCGCCGCAGACGAGCCGCTTACGATCGAACTTGCACCCGACACGCAGACCCTCCAGTCGGTTACGGTCAAGGGGCGCCGGAACCTCGAATCGGAACGCAGCCTCCAGACCGACCGCATCGCCTCGAACGTGGCGATCGAGAACATGGGCGCCCGCGAAATGTCGCTCAAAGGGATCTCGAACGTCCAGGAGGGCGTCAGGAAGATCACCGGCATCTCCATCGCCTCGGCCGGACAGCTCATCGTCCGCGGTCTGGGCGACCGTTACAGCATCACGACCCTCAACGGACAGCCCATTGCCTCGCCCAACCCCGACAACAAGCTCATCCCGCTCGACATCTTCCCCTCGTCCGTCGTCCGCAACATCACCGTGAGCAAGGTCTACGAGGTGAGCTCCTACGCCGACTACTCTGGCGCGCACATCGACATCGACACCAAGGAGAATACCGGCGAGGATTTCTTCACGGCCGACTTCCACATCGGCGGGCGCCTCAACACCCTCGGGCAGGCCTTCTACCGCATGGACCACCGCTCGCTCTTCACACAGCCGACGGTCGATGCGCGCGCCATGAACGGCACGCTCGCGGAGTTCCGCCAGCGGGTCGTCGAGAAGGATATCTTCGACACGGACTTCACGGTCCGCAAACAGACGGCGCTCCCGACGCTCGGGGGCAACCTGGCCTGGAGCCGCAACCTGCGCGTCGGCAACCAGACGTTGAGCCTGCTGGCTTCGGGAGGCATGAGCAACGACCAACAGACGATGCGCGACGCCGAATTCCGGCTGCTCGAAGCCACGGGAACCGTAACGGACGACTACACCTATGACAGCTATGCAAGTGAACTGAAAATTGCGGCTCTGGCGAGTCTGGGCATCACCCTGCGCGAGGCCGACCGCATCAGTTACACTTTCTTCTATGCCCGCAACGCCATCGACACCTACATGCGCCGCGAGGGCTACGACCAGGAGGACCACCACCTGATCGGCAGCAACGACGTGCTGCATGTCTACAAGCTGATGACCCACCAGATCAACGGCACGCACGTCTTCGGCCCGCAGTGGAAACTGCGCTGGAGCGGCTCCTATTCGGGCACCTCGTCCGACGAACCCGACCGCCGGCAGGTAATGTTCCGCAAGATGGACGACGGGTCGCTCACGCTGTTCAAGCTCAACCGTCAGGAGACGATGCGTTACTTCGGTGTGCTGGACGAGCGGGAGTGGAACGCCCATGCCGCGACGGACTTCCGTTTCGGACGCGAGAACCTGCTCACGGTCGGCCTCTCCTGCAAGGACAAGAGCCGCAACTACGCCGGCACCCGCTTCTACTACGACCTGACGGCCCTTACGCCGCAGATCGACGACATCTACGACACGGACGGCTACCTCAACTTCGTAAATGTCGCCAACGGACAGATCGTCATCGACCGCCAGAACCAGCCCAAGGACCGCTACGACGCCGGCAACCGCATCCTCGCCGGATACGTCTCGATAGACCTCCACCCCACCGACGCGCTGCTCATCAATGCCGGCCTGCGCTACGAGCAGTCCGAGCAGTGGGTGGACTATGCCAACGACCAGAGCCTCCGCGAGCGGCGCACGATCGACAAGGGCGACCTCTTCCCGGCGCTGAACATCCGCTACACGCTCCGCGAAGGGCAGCAGCTGCGTCTGGCCGCCTCGCGCACGATCACGCGCCCTTCGTTCATCGAAATGGCCCCGTTCCTCTACCAGGAGTCCTACGGATCGCTGCAGCTGCGCGGTAACGAGGCGCTGCTCAACAGCTACAACTACAACCTCGACCTGCGCTACGAGCGGCTCAACCGCCGGGGCGACCTCTTCTCCGTAACGGCCTACTACAAGTTCCTCGACGAGCCGATCGAGCGCGTGCAGATGCTCTCGGGCGGTGCCGCCGTGCACACCTTCCGCAATGCTGACAACGGCATGGCCGCCGGTGTGGAGATCGAGTTCCGCAAGGCGCTCACCGAGGAGCTGCGCCTCGGGGTGAACGGCTCCTGCATGTACACGAACGTCAAGCTGCCCGACGGCGGCGTCTACACCAACAAGGAGCGGGCCCTGCAGGGCGCCTCGCCCTACCTGGCCAATGCCGACATCACCTGGTCGCCGCGCCTGGGCGGAGAGCGGCAGCTCAACCTGGCGCTGCTCTACAACCTCCAGGGTCCGCGCATCCATGCCGTGGGTATCTCGGGACTGGGCGACGTGAAGCAGCTCCCCGTACACACGCTCAACTTCACGGCCTCCTACCGTTTCAGCCGCTGCGCCGAGATCAAGGCCCGGTTCACCGACCTGCTGAACCGCGCGATCGTCTTCGAGCAGGAAGTGCCGCAGAAAGACCGCACCGTCGAGGTCGAGCGCTACCGCACGGGCATCGGTTTCGAGGTCGGCATGAACCTCAAATTCTGACACACGCACACATTCAATCCCTCAATTTTCACGCAACATGAAAACGTATTGGAAACTTCTGGCAGTCCTGACTGCCGCCGGCGCACTCTTCTGCACGGCCTGCAACAACGACGACGAAAACGGAGGCGCACCCTCCCTCGAAGGCGAGATCGCCTCGGGAGCGACCCTCGAAGGCAACATCACGAAAGATGCCTACCTGCTCCAGAACGGAACCTATCGGTTGAGCGGCGGCGTACACGTCAAGGCCGGCGCCACGCTCCACATCGCACCGGGTGTGAACATCATAGCGGTCGATGACGACAAGGTGGACTACATCCTCATCGAGCAGGGTGCCCGAATCGACGCACAGGGCACGGCCTCCTCGCCGATCGTCATGACAAGCGAAAAGAAGTCGGCCGGAGCCTGGGGCGGCCTGCACATTTGCGGCTATGCCCACACCAACGCCGGCACGGGCGTTCTCTCGGAGATCGGCAACGCCCCCTACGGCGGCAGCAACGACGCCGACAACTCGGGCACGCTGCGTTACGTCCGTCTCGAATATACGGGTTACGCCTTCGACGAGGAGCACGAGGCCAACGGCATCTCGTTCTACGGCGTGGGCAACGGCACGACGGTCGAGTACCTGCAGGCCTACAAGGGTTCGGACGACGGTTTCGAGTTCTTCGGCGGCTCGGTCAATATCCGCTACATGGTCGCAACGAGCTGCTCGGACGACTCCTTCGACTGGACCGAGGGCTGGAACGGCCGCGGACAGTTCCTCGTCGCCTGGCAGGATGCCGGCGTGGGTTATGACTGCGACTGCCTGATGGAGTGCGACAACAACGGCAACAACTTCGCCGCCACGCCCGTCGCCCATCCGGTACTGACGAACCTGACGCTTGTCGGCAATGGCTCCGACTCGCAGGGCGTACGTCTGCGCGCCGGCACGCAGGTCGAGATCTCGAACGCCATCGTAACGGGCAAGACGAAGTGCATCACCGTGGAGACCTCGGAGACCGAGACGGCCCTGAAAGAGGGAGTTTCCAAACTCGAATATGTCTCGATGAGCTCTGAACTCAACTCGAAGGAGGGCATCTACACGAACAACCTGTTCCTCGGAGGCAGCCACAACAGCACCGACTACACGAATACGCTCACGGGCAACTACGTCGGCACGATCGACGGCGGCAAGACGCTCTCCGACAGCTTCTTCACCGCAGCACCCTATCGGGGAGCCGTGCCCGCGGACAACGACTGGACCCGCGGCTGGACGCTCTGACGGCAACCGCGGCAATCCACCGATCCGACGGCCTGCACATCCGATGTGCGGGCCGTTTTTGTCAGACAAGGGAGGCAATCTGGCGCCAGATCGTCGCCAGAAAGAAGATCCCGATCCCCGCGCACATCACCGCGAGCAGCAGCCGCATCACGCGCCGGTCGGGTTTCGTATCGCTGCGGAAATTCAGGTCGATGTACTCCTTGAAGAAGAGATAAAGAGCAGGGACCAGCGCCCCGGCCAGCAGTAGGTCTTCGGGGATGCCGAAAAAATAGACCTTCGAGAGGCCGATCAGCGACCAGTGGCACAGGAACAGGATGACGAAAAGATTGACCCGCTTCGAGAAGGCGAGCAACAGCCCGATCGTATAGAGCGCCACCGAGCAGGGCATCACGGGCGAGGTCATCATCGGAAAGTGCATGCCCCGGAGTGTCGAAAAGAGCGGATAGACGAAAGGCATCAGGCAGAGGATAACGGCAAACAGGTCGTGCCGCCGCGTCCGCTCGAAGGTCGTATAGCCCACCACGTCGTCATAGACCCACACGGCGGCCATCACGCCCCAGAAAAGGGCCATTACCTCGTTGTAGGAGCGGGCGTCGCATGCCACGAGATAGTAGCCCACGGCGATCCAGCCGTTGAGCAGCGCCAGGTAGTACTTCATCACGCGCTTTATGCCGGACGTGGGGCGGCGGTAGAGCCGCCAGGTCAGCAGGATCCCCGCAAGGACCAGCAGCACCTGCACGGGCCAGGTCATCCGGTTGTAGTCGGCAATCGTCTGCCAGAAGACCGTGTTCGTCATTTCCGAAGGTGTTTTTTATCGCGCGTGAGCGAGTGCGCCCGTTTGTTGAAGAGGAAGATCGGCGCCGCAGCTCCCGCCGCCAGCATGAAGATCACGCTGAAGGTGATGAAGCCGTTGCGGACGATCGCCTGCAGGTACTCCGCGCCGAGCGCCGGATCGTCGAGCGTCTTCATGAACATGATCATCGAGAAGACCGTCTTATAGGCGTACATGCCCGGGATCATCGGCAGCAGCGCCGGGATGAAGAGCACGGTCATCGGGCAGCGGATGCGGCCTCCGAGCAGCAGGCTGCCCACGCCGATCGTAACCGACGCGCACAACGAGGCCGAGGCGATATCCATGCCCCAGTGCATCAGCACGAAGCGCAGCGCATGACCGATGGCCGCGAGCAGCGCGATGCTCGGGAAGGCCCGCATCGGGGGATCGGAGATCGCCCCGAAGCCGATGGCGGCCACGGCGGCGAAGAAACCGTCGGAAAGGATCTCGAGCCACATCATAGGAGTCCGGATTTTACGATCATCAGCGTCGCCGACAGTCCGATGGCGATGCAGACGATGAGCATCAGCGCCGATGTGAGGCGGGCGATGCCGTTGAGCACATGCCCCTCGACGATGTCGATCACGCCGTTGATGAGCGGCACGCCCGGGATGAGGAAGAGCACGCTCGTGGCAATGGCGATATCGGCGGTCGTATCGAAGGTGAGCGCCACGGAGGCGTACATCGACGCGACGAAGGAGGAGGCGATGAATACGACGTAATGGTTGAAACCCCGGTTCTGCATCCCCTGCTTGAGGAAGAAGCCGAGCAGCGTCGCGGTGAAGACGATACTCATGGCGAACCAGTCGCCGCCGAACAGACGGCAGAAGGAGGCGTTGGCCAGACCCACGACGATGAGCGTAAAGATGGGGTCGATGCGCGGACGGGCGATGATCTCGCGGTAGCGGGCTTCGATCTCTTCGAGAGTCAGGTGGCGGTCGCAGGCCTCCCAGCTCAGGGCACTCAACTCGGCGTTGAGCTCGAAGCTGATCGGGCGGGGCGGGATATCGACCACCTCGCTGTAGACTTCGCCGCTCTCGTCGTCGAAGACCGAGAAATTTACGACCTTCTGGAAGGCCGAGACGATCACCCGCACTCCGAGCGCCTCGCCCAGGCGCTTCGTGTTGCGCACCACGCGCGAGGTGTGGACTCCCGAACCCATGAGGCGGGTGGCGTATTCGGCGACAAAGCGTGCGATCGCCTTCAGTTCGGCCTGCGTCTTCATAACGGGATGCTGATTTGGCGGCAAAAGTACGAAAAAAATAATATATTCGCAGCATGAAAGAGATCGACACGGCGCTCGTCGCCCACATCGAGACGCAGATTCTGCCCCGCTACCGCAATTTCGACCGCGCCCACTCCACGGACCACGTCCTGCAGGTCATCGAGCGGAGCCTCGCGCTCGCCGCACCCTACGGGCTCGACCCGGCGATGGTCTACACGATCGCCGCCTACCATGATACGGGCCTTGCCGAAGGCCGCGAGGAGCATCATCTTGCCGGCGGGCGGATCCTCGCCGCAGACCCCGCCCTGCGCCGCTGGTTTTCCGGGGAGGAGATCGCCACGATGCGCGAAGCCGTCGAGGACCACCGAGCCTCGTCGGACCACGAACCCCGCTCGATCTACGGACGCATCGTCGCCGAGGCGGACCGCTGCATCGATCCCGCGACGATCATCCGCCGTACGGTGCAGTACGGCGTGGCCCACTACCCTGCGCTCACGCGCGAAGAGCATTATGCCCGCTGTCTCGACCACCTGCAACACAAGTACGGCGAGGGCGGCTACCTGAAGCTCTGGATTCCGGAGTCGGACAACGCCCGGCGTCTGGAGGAGCTGCGGGCCACGATCCGCGACACGGAGCGGCTGCGACGGCTCTTCGACACCCTTTTCGACGAGGAGCAGCGCCGGGACTAATGCCCCGCATCCCGTAAAGAAGCCCCGCACGGCAGGTTCGACGCCTTGCCGTGCGGGGCTTCTCTTTTCTCTCGGATTGGGATCACTCCTTCGGGGCCTCATCCGCGTCGGTGCGCGGCGTCGTACAGGCATCGACCAGATAGACGATCGAGACGTAGGGGATTCCCGAATGGGTCGTGAGGCCGATCTCGCAGGTCCGGCTGTTCGAGTAGCCGATCCGCGCCCCGGAGCGTTCGATCGCGGGCCGCAGCTTGCGCAGCGCGTAGGCATTCACCTCGGGATGGGTGAAGCCCCGGTCGCCGGCGAATCCGCAGCAGCCCACCTCCTCGGGGATCACCACCTCGCGGGCGCAGAGCCGCGCCAGCGCCACAATCGTGTCGGAGAGCCCCATGCGCCGCATCGAGCAGGTGATGTGCAGGGCCACGGGCTCCGCCTGCGGATGGAACTCCAGCCGGTCGCGCAGGAAGGTCCAGATGAACTCCGCGGGTTCGTAGAGCTTCATGCGGCGGATCTTCTCCCGCATGCGGTGCAGGCAGGGGCTCTGGTCGCACAGCACCGGATAGCGGCCCTCGCAGCTTGCCTTCCACAGGGCCTCCTCCAGTTCGGCCGTCTTGCGGTCGGCGATGTCGGCCATGCCCTTGCTCTCCCAGATCGTACCGCAGCAGAGATGCTCCATTCCCTCGGGAAAGATCACCTCCCAGCCCGCCTTGCGGAGCAGGGCGACCATCTTCTCGGCCAGCGGTTCACGGACCGGCGTTTCGCGCGCGAGGCCCATCGTCTGGTTGATGCAGCTCGGGAAGTAGACCACGCAGTCGGGCTCCCGCTTCGGGGTTTCGGCCGCAGCCGGCTTCCTCAAGGCCGCCGGAATCCGGTAGGCCCGGGGCATGGCGGGCTGCCAGAGCGGAAGCCCCGCACGGTGCAGGCCGCGGGCAAGGCCCGACATGGCCCGCACGCCGAGCATGCGCCGCGCCGTGTCGGCCAACGTCAGCACCGGCCGCAGCGAGGCCTTGACCCCTTCGAAATGGCGGGCGGCAAACTCCCCGGCGGCATGCCCCGCGCTTCCCGGGCGGAGCGATGCGGTCCGCACGGCGTGCGTCAGCTCCCCGGTATTGATGCCCAACGGGCAGGAGAGCGAGCAGAGCCCGTCGCCGGCACAGGTGGCCTCCCCGGCATAGCGGTACTGACGGCGCAGCGCCCGCAGCCGTTCGGGGTCCTCGCCGCTGCGCTCCAGGCGGGAGATCTCGCGCCGCGCCACGATGCGCTGCCGCGAGGAGAGCGTCAGCCCGTACGAGAGGCAGTTCACCTCGCAGAAGCCGCATTCGATGCAACGGTCGATAAGCGGATCGGTCAGCGGCAGGGGCTTGAAGTGCGAGAGATGGCACTGCGGGTCGTCGTTGAAGATCACGCCGGGGTTGAGCAGCCCCTCGGGATCGAAAAGCCGCTTGAGCTCGCGCATCGCCTCGAAGGCCTCGTCGCCCCACTCGCGCCGCACGAAGGGGGCCATGTTGCGGCCCGTGCCGTGCTCGGCCTTGAGCGAACCGTCGTACTTGTCCACCACGAGCGCCGCGACATCCTCCATGAGCGCGGCGTAGCGGCGCGTCTCCTCCTCCGAGGAGAACGACTGGTTGATGATGAAGTGGTAGTTTCCTTCGAGGGCATGCCCGTAGATGCAGGCGTCGTCGTAGCCGTGGCGGGCGATGAGCGCCTGCAGGTCGGCCGTCGCCTCCGGCAGGTCGTCGATATGGAAGGCGACATCCTCGATCAGGCAGGTCGTGCCCGGGCGGCGCATGCTGCCTACCGAGGGGAAGATGCCCGCGCGGATCGCCCAGAACTTCGCATACTCCTCCGGCCGGTCGGTGAAGTGCACCGGCGTGAAGGTGTCGAAGCCGCGCAAGAGCTCCTCGATGCGCGCGATACGCGCCGCGAGCTCTTCGGGCGTGGAGGCCTTCGTCTCGGTCAGCACGGCCGTGAGGCCCGTGCCCGTGGGATCGTTCACCGCCTCGAGCGACTTGCGGTCGAGCATCTCGGCGCTGAAGACGATCCGCTCGCCGGCCCGCTCCTCAAGGCGCTTCATCGCCACGACGGCCCGGCACGCCTCGCGCATGTCGCTAAAGTAGACCATCGCGCTGGCCTTGCACGGATAGTCGCACTCCGTGCGCATGACCACCTGCGAGAGGAAGGCCAGCGTGCCCTCCGACCCCACCATCAGGTGGGCGATCATCTCGAACGGATCGTCGAAGCGCAGCAGCGGCAGCAGGTTCAGTCCCGTAACGTTCTTGATCGAATATTTGTAGCGGATACGCTCCGCGAGGGTTTCATTACCGCGCACGCGGTCGCGCAGCGCCTCAAGGCCCCGCAGCAGGTCTCCATGTGTTTCCGCAAAGGCCCTGCGGCTCTCCGCCGAAGCCGTGTCGAGCAGCGTGCCGTCGGCCAGCACGATGCGCGCCGAGAGCAGCATGCGGTCGCTGTTGGCGTGCGTGCCGCAGTTCATGCCCGAGGCGTTGTTCATCACGATGCCGCCGACCATGGCGCTGGCCACCGAAGCCGGGTCGGGCGAGAAACGCCGCCCGTAGGGTTTCAGGATCGCATTGACCCGGGCCCCGACGATCCCCGGCTCGAGGCGGACGGCCTCACCGCCGTCGAGTACCTCGTAACGCTCCCAGTGCTTGCCCGCGACGATGAGGATCGAGTCGCTGACGGTCTGCCCCGAGAGGCTGGTGCCGGCGGCCCGGAACGTTACGGGCAGGTGCAGGCTCCCGGCCAGGCGCAGCAGCCGCGCCACCTCCCGCTCATCGACGCTGCGGATGACCACCTGCGGGATGAGGCGGTAGAAACCGGCATCGGTGCCCCAGGCCAGGCGGCGCAGGGCGTCGGTATAGATCCGGTCGCGAGGAATGAAGCGGCTCGCGATCCGCACAAACTTGCGATATTGTTCAGTCATATCCCCCTATACTTCGAATCAGGAGAGACCCGAAGGTTTCCCCTGATTCCTGACATTCGAAAAGCCCGCGCGGAAACGTTCCGCGCAACGCCCCGTATCTCCTATTCAACCCCGTGCGGGAAGTACTTCATGTACTGCACGCGCTGGTAGACGTCGCCCTCGGCCGAGCCGTAGTCCATGCGGCCGCGGAAGGCGTCGAGCGTATCGAATCCGTGGCGTGCGGCCCACTCGTCGATGAAGCGGGCGATCGTGCCGATCGCCTCGTAGCCGTGGCGGTGGATCGCCGTGCAGACCTGCACGGCCGCAGCGCCGCACAGCAGCGCCTTGACGGCCGCCTCGCCGTCATGCACGCCCGTAGAGACGGCAACATCCAGCTGCGGCAGCGCATGGGCGCAGAGCGCCGTGCTGCGCAGGACGTTGCGCAGCTCCGAAGGCTCGCTGAAGGGGTCGCCCGCCACGAAGCTCATCTTCTCGATGTCGATGTCGGGCTCGAAGAAGCGGTTGAAGAGCACCACGCCGCGGGCGCCGCGCGCCAGCAGCGCATCGCCGACCGCGAGAACATTCGTCAGACGCATCGGCAGCTTGACCGAGACGGGGATCGTAACCTCCGCGGCGACCTTGCGCACGATGTCGGCATAGGCCTGTTCGAGCTGCTGCGCCGAGGCATGACGGTCCGTGGGCAGCAGGAAGATGTTGAGCTCCAGTGCGGCGGCTCCGGCCTGCTGCATCGAACGGGCATACTCGACCCACGCATCGCCCGCACCCACGCAGTTGATGCTTGCAATCACGGGCACGCCCGTGGCCACGGCACCCTGGACCAGCTGCAGGAATTCGTTTTTATAGGCGTCGCCGAGGTAGCGCTCGAGGTACTCGCCGGCATCGCCGTAGCCCTGCATGTGCTCCAGCGAGGCGGCCTCGCGGAGAATCTGTTCCTCGAAGATCGACTTCAGCACCACGGCACCCGCTCCCTGACGCGCACACTGCTCGACGTGCTGCACGGTGGAGGTATAGGGCGAGCTGCTGACAATGACGGGACTCGAAAGTTCGAGTCCGAGGTATTTCGCTTTCATTTCTTGCTCAATTTATCTTAATCGGTTAAACGAACGGGATCTTCACCACCTCGGCCTTCACGGGTTTCTCGCGGATCACGACGGCGATCTGCGTCCCCGGCTTAGCGTACTCCGTACGGACATAACCCAGGGCCACGCCCACCTTCAGGCAGGGCGACATCGTCCCCGAGGTAACGTGCCCGATCTCTTCGCCCTCGGGCGAGGCGAGCGCATAGCCGTGGCGCGGAATGCCGCGCTCGACCATCCGAAGGCCCACGAGCTTGCGCGCAACGCCCTCGGCCTTCTGGCGCTCCATGAGCGGGCGGTCGATGAACTCCTTGCCCTCGGCGAACTTGGTGATCCACCCCAGGCCGGCCTCGATGGGCGAGGTCGTGTCGTCGATGTCGTTGCCGTAGAGGCAGAAGCCCTTTTCGAGCCGCAGCGTATCGCGGGCGCCCAGACCGATACTTTTCAGCCCGTACTCGGCGCCGGCCTCCCAGAGGGCCTTCCACAGACGGTCGCCGTCCTCGTTGGCCACATAGATCTCGCAGCCGCCCGCACCGGTGTAGCCCGTGATCGAAAGGATGGCGTCGCAGCCGGCGACGGGCATCTTCCTGAAGGTGTAATACTCCATCTGCTCGACGGGTTCGGCACACATCTTCTGCACGATCTTCATCGCCAGGGGACCCTGCACGGCCAGCTGGCAGATCTCGTCCGAGGCGTTGTAGAGCTCCTTGCCCTTGCCGGCCTCCATGCCGAAGGCGCGCCCCTGCTCGCAGATATGCGCCCAGTCCTTGTCGATGTTGGCGGCATTCACGCAGAGCATGTAGGTCTCGGCGTCAATGCGGTAGACGAGGATGTCATCGACGATACCGCCGCGGCCGTTCGGCATGCACGAATACTGCACCTTGCCGTCGTAGAGCTTCGCGACGTCATTCGTGGTGATGTGCTGCAGCAGCGCCTCGGCCTTCGGGCCCTTGACCCAGATCTCGCCCATGTGGCTCACGTCGAAGACGCCGGCACCCTGACGCACGGCCATGTGCTCGTCGTTGATGCCCGAGAACTCGATCGGCATGTTGTAACCCGCGAATTCGGCCATTTTGGCCCCCGCGGCGATGTGGTACTTGGTAAATACGGTAGTTTTCATCGGTTGTATGTGGTATGTTTTCGTTCGTTACTCGCGGCGCTTCACACCCAGGCGCGGGCAGCGCTTGAACTCCTTCTCCCGGTCGAAAAGGTAGCGGTAGGTGGTGTGCACCTTGTGCTTCGTGGCGCAGACGTAGGTCTCGATCATGCGGTTCATCACCGGGTTGAAATCGCCGATCCAGGCCAGCTCCATCGACTTGTATTCGTTCTTGGTCATCTCCAGGAACTCGTAGTACTTGACCATGATGGCCGACTCGACGCCCCGGCCGTGGAACTCGGGCGCGATGCCGAAGATGATGCCGAAGATGCGGTCGCACGAACGGCGCACCTTCAGGTCCCACATCAGGCGCAGTTTCTGCCACAGTCCGAATTTGCCGTTGAACTTGCCGATCAGGCGGTTCAGGTCGGGGACGGTGATGAAGAAACCGATCGGCTCGTCGTTGAAGTAGGCGAAGAAGATGATCCGCGGGTCGATGATCGGCTTCATCTCGTGCACCATCTCGAGCGCCTCCTCGTGCGTCATGGGCTTCACGCCCGAGAAGAGGGCCCAGGCCTTGTTGTAGATCACGCGGAAGTTCTCGGCGGCCTCCTCCAGGTTGTTCATGTCGATATTCTCGACATGGTAGCTCGCATCCAGGCGTCCGGCACGCGCGAAGATCGCCTGGTTGGTCTCCGAAGCGTTCACCCGCCAGATGTAGCTGTTCTGGTTGAAATAATTTTTGAAGCCGTAGTTCTCGAACAGCTCCTTGTAGTAGGGCGGGTTGTAGGGATTCTTGTAGAGAGGCTGGAACTCGTAGCCCTCGACGAGCAGTCCCCACCAGTCGCGGCGCTGCCCGAAGTTCACCGGGCCGTCCATCGCCTCCATGCCGCGGCTGGCGAGCCACATGCGCGCGGCGTCGAACATCATGTCGGCGACCTGCTGGTCATTGACCGCCTCGAAGAAGCCGCAGCCGCCCGTGGGCTGCTCCTCGAGGGCCGCCTTTTCGCGGTTGTAGAAGGCCGCGATACGTCCCACGACCTCGCCGCGGCCGTCGCGCACCACCCAGCGGATCGCCTCGCCGTCGGCGAAAAGCTCGTTTTTCCGGGGGTCGAAGACCTCCTCGATGTCCTGATCCAGCGGGCAGACCCAGTTGCGGTTGCCCTTGTATATCTTTTTGGGGAAGTCGAGCCATTCGCGCACCTGCGCCGGAGTCGATACCTCCTGCAACTTGTATTTTTCCTTGCTCATCGCTTTCGGTTGTTTTTGTCTTTTCCGATTTCAAAGGTAACAATTTTTTCCTTATTTTTGTTCATGGATCAAAATTAGCCTCACGATGAATCAACGACTCGAAGCCTATATGCCCGACAGCGGCCGGGAACCCTACCGTTTCATGAAATACCGGATCCACAAGATCCTGCTCGTCTGCTGCAGCTACGACGGCTACATCCTCGAGGAGGACGGACACATCGAGTCGCAGATCAACCGCGAATACCTCGAGCTGAACATGTCGAATCCCCCCTCGTTCACGCGCGTCAGCTCGACGGCCGAGGCGCTCGAGACGCTCCGCGAGGACGACTCCTACGACTTCATCCTCACGATGTACAACGTCGGCGAGCCGGACGTCTTCGCCTTCGCGAAGATCGTCAAGGAGCGCCACCCGCAGATTCCCGTGGCGCTGCTCACCTCCTTCTCGAAGGACATCTACCGCCGCATCGAGGAGCAGGACCGCTCGGGCCTCGACTACATCTTCTGCTGGCACGGCAACACGGAACTCATCATCGCCATCATCAAGCTCGTCGAGGACAAGATGAACGCCGCCGAGGACATCGGCGAAGGGGGCGTGCAGGCGATCCTGCTCGTCGAGGACTCGATCCGCTTCTACTCGACCTACCTGCCCGAGCTCTACAAGCTCATCCTGCTGCAGAATACCGAATTCCTGAAGGACGCCCTCAATGAGCAGCAGCAGGTGCTCCGCAAACGCGCCCGGCCCAAAATCCTCCTGGCCCGCTGCTACGAGGAGGCCGTGGAACTCTACGACCGTTACAAGAAAAACCTCCTGGGCGTGATCTCCGACGTGGGTTTCGTCCTCCACCGCAACGACCCGCCCCAGAGCGAGAAGCTCGACGCGGGCATCGACCTCTGCCGCCGCATCCGCGAGGAGAATCCCCTGATGCCCGTGCTGCTGCAATCCTCGCAGACGGAGTTCGGGGCGCAGGCTGCGGCACTCGGTGCGGGATTCATCGCCAAGAACTCCAAGACGCTGCTCACGCAGCTTGCCGAATTCATCGGCCGCGAGTTCGCCTTCGGGGACTTCGTCTTCGAGGATCCCGAGACGGGCGCCGAGATCGGCCGCGCGAAGGATCTCGCGCAGATGCAGGAGATGATCGCCACGATCCCCGACGAGGCGTTCGAATACCACACCTCGCAGAACCACCTCTCGAAATGGCTCTACTCGCGGGGACTCTTCCCGCTGGCCGCCTCGATCCGCCAGTACAACAAGAGCCACTTCGCGACGGTCGAGGAGCACCGCCGCGTGCTGGTCAATCTGATCAGCGACTACCGCCGCCTGCTGGGCCAGGGCGTCGTGGCGCGCTTCGACCCCGAGACCTACAGCGACGCCGTGGCCTTCGCCCGCATCGGCGAGGGGTCGCTCGGCGGCAAGGCCCGCGGCCTGGCCTTCATGAACTCGATGCTCATCAAGCACCGCCAGTACGACATCCACGAGGGGGTGCGTATCATGATCCCCCGCTCGGTGGTCATCGCCACGGAGTATTTCGACGAGTTCATCCGCATCAACGGCCTGCAGTACATCATCTCGCAGGAGTTCTCCGACGAGGAGATCCTCTCGGAGTTCGTCGCCTCGTCGATCCCCGCACAGTTGCAGGAGGAGCTGAAGGCCTACATCCGCACCGTCCGCACGCCGCTGGCCATCCGCTCCTCCTCGAAGCTCGAGGATTCGCACTACCAGCCCTTCGCCGGCATCTACTCGACCTACATGATCCCCTACACGGACAACGAGGACCAGATGCTGCGCCTGGTGCTGCGCGCCGTCAAGAGCGTCTACGCCTCGGTCTATTTCGCCGCATCGAGGGCCTACATCCAGACCTCGCAGAACCTCATCTCGGAGGAGAAGATGGCAGTCATCATCCAGGAGGTGTGCGGCACGGAGCAGAACGGGCTCTACATGCCCACCTGTTCGGGCGTCGCCCGCTCGATCAACTACTACCCGATCGGCGACGAGCGCCCCGAGGACGGCATCTGCAACGTGGCGATGGGCCTCGGCAAGCTCGTCGTGGACGGCGGCCGCACGCTGCGCTTCTCGCCCCGCTACCCGCAGAAGGTGCTCCAGACCTCGACGCCCGAGCTGGCCCTGCGCGACACGCAGAGCGAGGTGCTCGCCCTGAGCCTGCGCCCCGAGGAGTTCCGCACCTCGATCGACGACGCGGTGAACCTGCGGCGCCTCTCGCTCCAGGAGATTGCCGACCTGCGCAACGCCCGCTTTGTCTGCTCGGTCTGGGACCGCGAGAACGAGCGGATCTCCGACAGCCCCTTCGACCGGGGACGCAAGGTCATCACCTTCAACAATATCCTCAAGTACAACACCTTCCCGCTGGCCGAGATCGTCGCCGACATCCTCCGCATGGGGGCCGAGGAGATGCGCTGCCCGGTCGAGGTGGAGTTCGCCGTGAACATGGACGTCGCCCCGGGGCAGCAGCGGATCTTCAACCTGCTGCAGATCCGCCCGATCATCGACAACCAGAACAACCGCCCGATCGACTGGAGCCGTGAGGACCCCTCGCAGGCGCTCATCTACGCCGAGCAGGCCCTCGGCATCGGCCGCATGGCCGACATCGCCGACATCATCTATGTGAAGTCCGCGGCCTTCGACTCGCTCTCGACCGAGAAGATCGCCGAGGAGCTGCTCCTGCTCAACACCCGCATGCGCGACGAAGGGCGCCCCTACATCCTCGTGGGCCCCGGACGCTGGGGCTCTTCGGACCCCTTCCTCGGCGTGCCGGTCAAGTGGACGCACATTTCGGAGGCGAAGGTGATCGTCGAATGCGGCATCGAGCGTTTCAACGTCGAGCCCTCGCAGGGCACGCACTTCTTCCAGAACGTTACCTCGCTCGGCGTGGGATATCTGACGATCAACCCCTATCGCGGCGAGGGCATCTTCCGCGAGGAGCTGCTCGACGCCCGCGAGGCGTACTACGAAGGCAAATACCTGCGGCAGGTGCGCTTCGACCGCCCGCTGTGGGTCTGCGTGGACGGGCGCTCGAACCGCGGCATGGTCCGCGAAGCCGCGGAAGACGAACAGTGATCCGCCCCGGCGCCGGGAAGCCGCTTCCGAAAGGGAAGGGCCGGAAAAACTGCCGGATCCGAATAAATTTTGCGCGACAGATTACAATTTATAAGAAATAGTGTTATATTTGTAACAGACAAAACAACCTTCAAAACTTCAAACTCTATGAACGTAAACAAACTCATGGCGGAGCTCGAGCGCCGTCATCCCGGCGAAAGCGAATACCTGCAAGCCGTACGCGAGGTCCTCATGACCGTGGAGGAGACCTACAACCAGCATCCCGAATTCGAGGCCAACCGCATTGCGGAACGTATCGTGGAGCCCGACCGCAGCTTCACCTTCAAGGTGGTCTGGGTGGATGACAAGGGCGAGGTGCAGGTCAATACCGGCTACCGCTTCCAGTTCAACAACGCCATCGGCCCCTACAAGGGCGGTCTGCGTTTCCACCCCTCGGTGAACCCCTCGATCCTGAAGTTCCTCGGCTTCGAGCAGATCTTCAAGAACGCGCTGACGACGCTCCCGATGGGCGGCGCGAAGGGCGGCTCGGACTTCAACCCCAAGGGCAAGTCGGATCGTGAGGTGATGCGCTTCTGCCAGGCCTTCATGACCGAGCTGTGGCGCCACATCGGTCCCGAGACGGACGTTCCGGCGGGCGACATCGGCGTCGGCGGCCGTGAGATCGGCTACCTCTACGGCATGTACCGCAAGCTGGCGCGCGAGAACACGGGCGTGCTGACGGGCAAGGGCATGACCTACGGCGGTTCGCTCATCCGCCCCGAGGCCACGGGATTCGGCGCCGTTTACTTCCTGCGCCAGATGCTCGAGAAGGCCGGCATGGACATCAAGGGCCAGACGATCGCCATTTCGGGCTTCGGCAACGTCGCCTGGGGTGCCGCCACGAAGGCCACGGAGCTGGGTGCCAAGGTCGTAACGATATCGGGACCCGACGGATACATCTACGATCCCGCCGGCCTGGATCAGGAGAAGATCGCCTACATGCTCGAGCTGCGTGCCTCGAACAACGACGTCGTGGCTCCCTATGCCGACAAGTTCCCCGGATCGCAGTTCTTCCCGGGCCGCAAGCCGTGGGAGGTCAAGGTCGATATCGCCATGCCGTGCGCCACGCAGAACGAGCTCGACGGCGAGGATGCCAAGAAGCTGCTGGCCAACGGCGTGAAGATCGTGGCCGAGGTTTCGAACATGGGCTGCCGTCCGGAGGCCATCGACGCCTTCATCGCGGCGAAGATTCCCTATGGCCCGGGCAAGGCCGTGAACGCCGGAGGCGTCGCCACGTCGGGTCTTGAGATGACGCAGAACGCCCAGAAGCTCAACTGGACGGCCGAGGAGGTCGATGCCAAGCTGCACCAGATCATGTCGTCGATCCACCACGCCTGCCTCGAGTACGGTACCGAGAAGGACGGCTACATCAACTACATGAAGGGCGCCAACATCGCCGGATTCATGAAGGTGGCCAAGTCGATGGTCGAGCAGGGCATCCTGTAGGCCGCGACCGCTTCCTGTAAGCATACCCCTCCCCGCCACCGGCGGGGGGGGGTATTCATAATAACACAAGCCCATTCAGCCCCATGAATAAACTGCACGCCACCCTCACCGTGCTCGCGAGCGCCCTGCTCTGCGTCGGATGCGGCCCCGACAACACCTGGCAGCGACACACCGAATGCCTCATCACCGGAACGATCCCCGACTCGCTGTCTGTCCAGGAGGTTCTCCTGCTTCCTTCCACGGACCGGCTCGAAAGCGGAATCCGGATCCCCGTACACGACGGGCGGTTCGAATACCTGCTGCAAACCGACACGCTCCAGCTCTACGAACTGAACGTTCCATGCGATCACGGCAGTTTCTATTTCATCCAGTTTCTTCCCGAAGCGAAGGGCGTAAGGTTCGAGTATTCGGAAGCCTTCGAGGGTGAACCGATCCGCATGATCGCGCAGGGTCCCCTCAACCGCAAGAGACTCGAACGGCAGGCCGAAGAGCGGGCGCGCTTCAAACCCCGCATGGATTCGATTCTGGATGCACAGGAGCGTCTGGATCGGGACAACCTTCTCTTCAGCGAGCCGTATAACGAACTGATCCGCCAGATCCAGTCCTGCACGGACCAAATCATGCGGCAGGATCTTTACCGGCAGATGGAACGCATGCGCACCACCGGAAGCTGTTATACGGAGCAGGGGCGGCAACTCGACGACGAGTACCAGGCGCTCTATCGCGAACAGCAGCGATGGCTGCAGGAGGAGGCCGCGCGGCATGCGGATCTGCCCTCTTTCTGCCGGATGATGGAGGAGCTGCTCCACGGACAGCGGATGAGCACCAAACAGGACCCGGCGGAATGGATCGCCTGCTACGACAGGGTCTTTGCCGACCGCTTTCCCGGCCATCCCTACCACAAGCGGATCGAAAGCATCCGCCAGAGCATGAAGGCCAGAGTCGGCAACCGCTACATCGACTTCACGCTGCCCGATACGGAAGGCATCCCCACGACCCTCTCGGAGATCATCGACGGGAAGGTCGCCGTGCTCGACCTGTGGGCCTCGTGGTGCGGTTCGTGCCGCAATTTCTCGCTGGGGCTTATTCCCCTCTACGAAAAGTACCGGGACCGCGGGCTGGTCATCGTAGGCGTGGCCCGCGAGTTCAAGGATACGAAGGACTGGCATCTGGCCCTCGAACGCGATGGCTACCCGTGGCTCAATCTGCTGGAGATGGACGACGCCACGCAGCTCTGGGAGCAGTACGGCGCAGGCAACGCCGGCGGCAAGGTGCTGCTGATCGGCCGCGACGGGAAGATCCTCGCCGTCAATCCCACCCATGCCGAGCTGGAGGCCTGTCTGGAGGAGCTGCTTTGACGGGAGCATCCGCCACAGCATGAAACGCCCCTTCGGAAGCAATTTCCGAAGGGGCGTTTCGCAGGGATGTTCCGCGCCGTCAGAACATGGCGCAGATGCTGATGCCGAGGGTCAGGCAATGCAGCCGCTCGCGCGAGACGCGTACAAGAGGCGGCGCACAGGTGTAGTCGGTGGCGAAGCGCACACCGAGATTCTGGGTGGCAAAATAGGTGGTCGAGAAACCCGCGCCGAATGAAAATCCGCCCCGGTCGCCCAGAGGCCGCAGGTCGGTTTCGCACGATTTGTACCCTTCATAACCCGCCAAAAGACGCCCGCCTACGAGCCATCGCAACGACACGGGATAAGAGGCCTGGGGTCCCGCGAGAATCGAGCCGACCTCCAGATTGTCGCGCTGTGAAACCCCGTTCACGGCCACCCGGAGGTTCGTTACGGCCACGCGGCCGCCGACACCCCAGTAGGGCGAGGCGAACCAGGCGCCTTCGGCCCCGACCGAAGGGCCCGAGAAAAGCTCCGTACGCATATCCGCCCACGGCGTATAACGCCCGGGAACGACGGTC
Source organism: Candidatus Alistipes stercoravium (assembly GCA_019119615.1). Taxonomy (GTDB): domain Bacteria; phylum Bacteroidota; class Bacteroidia; order Bacteroidales; family Rikenellaceae; genus Alistipes; species Alistipes stercoravium. Next base: position 44,252 of record DWWQ01000054.1, read on the forward strand.
ATGCCGATATTGAAGGCCACGAACGACGGATGCCGGGAACGGTCGTGGATCGTCATCACCTCGGCGACGCGCAACCCCCGCTCCTTGAAAATCAGATCCGCGAGGTAGTAGCCCAACTCGGTGGCGAGGATACCGATACCGGCTCCGACCATCACGTCGCTCATCCAGTGGCGGTTGTTCAGCTGGCGCGTAACACCCGTAACGGTCGCCAGCGTATAGCCGCCGATACTGTACCACGGACTGCGATGCCCGTACTCCTTGTGGAGCATTGTCGCGGTCATGAAGGCCGTGGCGGTATGGCCCGAAGGAAAGGAGTTGCGCGACGATCCGTCGGGACGCATCACGCGGCAGGAGTACTTGAGCGAATTGACCGCAATGGCCATCAATCCGGCCGAGAAGGCATCCGAGGTGAGCATGCGGCCCCAGGAGCTGCGTCCCTGCACGCCGAAGGCCTTCATGCCGAGCATCACCGCCGCAGGGGCATACTGCAAATAGTCGTCATAGTCGTGGTGGAACGACGAGACATAGCCGTTGCGCAGCCGGCGGAAGTCGGCATCATAGGACTGCATGATGACCCCGCCGACGATCAGCGGCACGGCGACATAGGTCATCCGATAAGCCCTCGTGGAGGTATGCAGGTCGATATGCCGCGCAAAACGGCCCTCCTCGGAGAGCGGCACGAGGTACTCGCGGCCGAGCGAGTCGCGCACCTGCGCCCCGGCAAAAAGCGGGAGCAGGCAGGCTGCCGAAAGAAGGATTCCAATGAGCCGACACATGACTTAACGTATTTTACGCCGCCGAAAGGCACGCACGGCCTCGCCGCCGAAGGCCAGCAGCGAAGTCAGCAGAATCACCACGGTCCACTCCTGCCACGGCAGCGGCGTCGTGCGGAAGACCTCGCCGCCGAACTCGACGACGAGCACCTGACCCACGGCGATGGCCAGCAGGATAAGGAAGAACTCGCGGCATCCCTTCAGGCAGGTGAAGACCGAATGGTGGGTTTCGAACCCTTTGGCGTTGAACATGTTCCAGAACTGGAAGAAGACGAACGTCGAGAAGAAGAGCGTCAGCCGGTGTACGGTCATGCCCTCCGCGGAGAAGGTCCAGCCAAAGAGCAGCCCGAGCAGCACGGCCACCATGACGATGCCGCAGGCGAAAATCGTGCGGGCCATGGCCGGTGAGATGATGAACTCGTCGCACCGGCGCGGCCGGTCCTCCATCACCTCGGCACTCGGCGGCAGCGAGGCCATGGCCATCGCCGCAAAGGTATCCATGATGATATTGACCCAGAGGATCTGTACGACCGTCAGCGGCATGTCGGTGCCGAAAATTGCACCGACGAAGCAGATGAGGATCGCCACGAAGTTGATCGTCAGCTGGAAGAGCACGAAACGCTGGATATTGCGGTAGAGCGAGCGGCCCCACATCACGGCCGTGGCGATCGAGGCGAACGAGTCGTCGAGCAGCGTGATGTCCGAGGCATCCTTTGCCACGGAGGTTCCCGAGCCCATCGAGAGGCCGACGTTGGCGAAGTTCAGCGCCGGGGCGTCGTTCGTGCCGTCGCCCGTTACGGCCACCACCTCGCCCCGCTGCTGGAGCAGGCGCACCAGGCGCTGCTTGTCCAGCGGGCGCGCCCGCGACATGATCTTCAGCTCCTGCACCCGTTCGAGCAGCTCCCCGTCGCTCGCCGCAGCGAAGTCGGCACCCGTAATGTGGTTGCGCTCCGTATCGCGGGCATCGTCCCAGAGTCCGATCTGACGGGCAATCTCCCGCGCCGTTGCGGGCGTGTCGCCCGTAACGATCTTGACGCCGATACCCGCCCGCAGGCACTGTCCGACAGCCGCCGGAACATCCTCGCGCACGGGGTCCTGAATCGCCGCCACGGCCGCAAAGTGCAGGCCCCCGGCCGCCACCGCCTCAAGGCAGTCCGAAGCCGCGGTCTCGGCCCACGCCACGGCCAGCGTCCGCATGGCGTGGTTCTGGAAGTCCAGCAGACGGGCGGCAACCGCCTCGTCGTTTCCGTCTGCGGCGCACATCGCCCGCACGATCTCGGGAGCGCCCTTCACGCAGAGGATCTGCCGTCCGGAGACGCCGCTGCGGATGATTGTCGCCATGTATTTGCGCTCGGTCGAGAAGGTCAGCCGGTCGATGATCCGCGCCCCGGCACGCAGCTGTTCGTAATCCTCGCCGCGGCCGCGCAGCCACTCGAGCAGCGCCCCTTCCGTAGGGTTGCCGATGATGTGCCCCTCCGCGTCGAGAAAGGCCGTGGAGTTGAGCGCCACGACCTCGGCAAACTCCCCGTCGGGCAGCGCATCGTAACGCACGAGCTCCTGAACGTGCATCTTGTTCTGCGTAAGCGTGCCAGTCTTGTCGGTGCAGATGACCGTTACGGCGCCCATCGTCTCGCAGGCATGCATCTTGCGCACCAGATTGTTCGTCTTGAGCATCCGCCGCATGGACATCGCCAGCGAGAGCGTGATGCTCATCGGCAGCCCCTCGGGCACGGCCATCACGATCAGAGCCACCGATACCATAAATATATGGAGCACCTGCTGCGAGATGGTCAGCCAGTCCTTTTCAAGCAGGTCGCCCACGAAGATGGCCTTTCCGAGCATCACGCAGAAGATCAGTGCCGAGAGGGCGATGCCGACGCGGCCGATGAGCTGCGAGAGGCGCGTGAGCTGCCGGTCGAGCGGCGTCGGCTCGTCGGTCTGGACCGTCGACTGCTCGGTAACGCGTCCCGCCTCCGTATGGTCGCCCACGGCCGTTACGACCAGAATGCCGTAGCCGTCGGCGACGGTCGTGCCGCGCAGCACGACATTCGACGGATAGGTAGCCTCCGGGTCGAAATGGGCCTCGTCGACCGTCTTGTCCACCTCGGGTTCGCCCGTGAGGGTCGATTCGTTGATCTTCAGCGACACGGCCTCGACCAGCTCGCCGTCGGCCGGGATCGTCTCGCCGCTTTCGACGTAGACCACGTCGCCGACAACCACCTCGCGGCGCGGGATCTCGCGGATCGACCCGTCGCGCATCACCTTCACCGCCACGTCGTCATTGACGCGGTTCAGCCGCCGGAACCGCCGCTGGGCGTCCCACTCGAACCAGAAACCCACACACGTGGCGAGGATGATGGCGCAGATGATGCCGATCGACTCGGTAAAGTCGCGGTGCACGAAGCCGATCGCCAGCGACAGCACGGCGGCCAGCAGCAGAATGCGGATGATCGGATCACGGAACTTTTCGAGCAGCAGCAGCCACGCCGAAGCATCCTTGGGCGGGGTGATGACGTTGTCGCCGTGCGTGCTCCGGCTCTGTGCGACCTCCTGTGAGGTGAGTCCCTTCGGGTTGTAGCGGATCATTTTCAGAACTTATTGAGGGTGAACTGCCGCGTCGAGGCGTCGAGCCGCACGGCAATGAAAAGAAGTATCGTGAAGGCGATGAGCGACGAACCGCCGTAGCTCATGAACGGCAGCGGGATACCCATGACGGGCATCAGGCCGATGGCCATGCCGACATTGACCAGCACATGGAAGAGCAGGATGGAGGCGACGCTGTAACAGTAGATGCGTCCGAAGGGCTCCTCCTGCCGTTCACCCATGCGCATCAGGCGCAGGATGAGCAGGCAGAGCAGCGTGAGGACCACCGTGGCACCCACGAAGCCCCACTCCTCGCCCACCGTGCAGAAGATGAAGTCGGTGTGGCGTTCGGGGACGAAACCGTACTTGATCTGCGTGCCCTGCAGGAAGCCCTTGCCCCAGAAGCCGCCCGAGCCGATGGCGATCTTCGACTGATTGACGTTGTAGTCGATGCCCTGCGGGTCGTTGATAACTCCCAGGAAACTCAAAATACGGTTCTGCTGGTGCTCCTTGAGGATCTTGTTGAAGATGTAGTCGGTCGTCGGCAGGAAGACGAGCGAGCCGACGAAGAGGCCCAGCGTGATGAAGATATTGGTCAGATTCGTCCGGAAGGCGTAGACCGCAACGAAAAACAGCGAGGCCACCGTAACGATCAGCAGGCTGTGGTAGAGGTCCAGCGATCCGGGAGCGATGAGCTGCGCGACGATGCAGAGCAGAATGCTCGCCAGCGAGAGGACGGCCAGGTAGATGACGCGCGAACGCCACCGTCCGTTCATCATCGCCTCGGAGAGCGTGCAGACCAGGATCAGCGAGACGAGCAGGGTCATCGGCGAGAGGAGGAACGAAAAGATGAACAGCGCGGCGATGAAGAGCACCGGAATGCAGAGCCACTTGTTGAGCCCCTCGCGGTAGAGCACGAAGAGGAATGAGGCCAGGACGATGCCCGAGCCGGTGTCGTTCTGCAGGATGATGATCAGCAGCGGGGTGCAGATCACCACGCCCACCTTGAAGAGGTCTCCGGGGCGGTTGATCGAGAAGCTGTAGTTGCTCATCACGCGGGCCAGGGCCAGGGCCGTGGCGATCTTGGCGAACTCCACGGGCTGCACGCGGAACGAGCCGAACTCGAACCACGCCTTGGCGCCGTTGACCTCATGGCCGAAGGCCAGGGCCGCCAACAGCATCGCCAGACCCAGGAAGTAGGCCGGATAGGCCAGCATGTGGTAGTAGCGCACGTCGAGCAGCAGCACGATGACGGCCACGACCCACGCCGCGCCGATCCAGACGAGCTGCTTCATGTAGAAGTGCGAGAAGGAGAAGATGTCGCCGGCCGTATCGTCGTAGGAGGCCGAGGTGATCGAGAGCCATCCCGCGATGACGATCAGCACATAGAGCAGTACCGTGCCGAAATCGACGCCGTCGAAGATCGTATTGTGCCGGTTAGCGGTCATAGGCCGGATAGTAGATTTGCATGTTCTTGACATATTCGAGGAGTGCCGGGCGACGGATCGTATCCGTCAGGTAGTACTCCTCGAGCAGGCTGGCGATGGGCAGTGCGGCCGAGGCTCCGAAACCGCCGTTTTCGACATAGACCGAGATGGCGATCTTCGGGTTGTCCTTCGGGGCGAACGAAAGGAAGGTCGAGTGGTCGCGGCCGCGGGGGTTCTGTGCCGTACCGGTCTTGCCGCAGACATCCCAGCCGTCGAGGCGCGCCATGCGCGAGGTGCCGTCCACGTTCACGCTCCGCCACATGCCCTCGACGATCGGCTCGAAATGCTTGGGTTCGACCTTCGTGTAGTGGCGCTCGTAAAAGCGGGCGTCGATCGAGTCGCGGCCCTCGATCCGCTTGACGATATGCGGGATGTAGTAGTAGCCGCGGTTGGCGACGATCGCCGCGAGGTTGGCCAGCTGCAGGGGCGTGCAGCCCAGGGCATCCTGGCCGATCGAGAGCGAGAGCACCGTCAGGGCGTTCCACGACTTGCGGTACTGCTTGTCGTAGTAGGCCCGGTCGGGGACATAGCCGTTGCCCTCGTCCAGGAAGTCGGAGCCCAGCTTGCGGCCGAAGCCGAAGCTCTCGACATACTCCCGCCAGACATCGAAGCCCTCCTTGACGTTCTCGTATTTCGGGTTCTCCAGGATATCGCGGAAGACGTAGCAGAAGTAGGCGTTGCACGAGGTCGAGACGGCATAGCGCAGATCCAGGGGCGAAGCGTGCGCATGGCACTTCATCTTCAGCCGCCCGGCCTGGTAGCCCATGTTGCAGACGTGGCGGTCCGAAGGGCGCAGCACCCCCTCCTGCAGTCCGATGAGTCCCTGCACCAGCTTGAAGGTCGAGCCCGGCGGGTACTTGGCCTTCACGGCCCGGTTGAAGAGCGGCTGCCGCTTGTTGTAGAGCATCTGCATGTAGTGGTTGCCGCGCTCGCGCCCCACCAGCTCGTCGGGATCGTACGTCGGCGAGGAGACCATCATCAGGATCTCCCCGGTCGAGGGTTCGATGGCCACCGCCGCACCGACCTTGCCGCGCATGAGCTCCTCGCCGAGCAGCTGCAGCCGCGCGTCGATCGTGCTCACAAGCGTGCTGCCCGGCTCGGGCAGCGAATCGTAGTAGCCGTTCATGTAGGAGCCCTTGATGGCCCCGTGCGTATCGCGTTCGAGAACCTTGACACCCTTCTTGCCCCGCAGCTCGGGCTCGTAGGCCGACTCCACGCCGCTGATGCCCACATAGTCGCCCGCCTTGTAGGAGGTGTAGCGCTTGAGCATGTCCTGCGTAACCTCGCCGACATAGCCCAGCAGGTTGCCGCCGATCTGCCGCGGGTAGTGGCGCACGGTGCGGTAAACCGTATAGAAGCCGCGGAAGTTGCACTCGTCGAAGCGGAGCTTCTCCTCCTTGGAGACGTAGTTGGCGATCAGGCGCGGCGCCCGGGGATAGACGCGGGCATTGGCCAGCTCGCGGTCGAGCTTCTCGCGCGAGATGCCGGCAATGGCGCACAGCCGCGCCGTGTCGAAGCCGTTGCGGTCCATGTCGTGGTAGATGACCATCAGGTCATAGCACTCGCGGCTCTGCACGAGGTACTCGCCGTTGCGGTCGTAGACCTCGCCGCGCGGCGGATACTGCACCTCGAAACGCAGCACGTTGCCGCGGGCCATCTCGACATAGCGCGTATCGATGAGCTGGATGTAGGCCAGTCGCCCGAGGATCATCACGAAGATCAGCAGCACGACCGCCTGCAGGGTCCGCATGCGGACAAATCCTTCGGAACTGTTCATACGCGCACGGAGAGTTTGACGGTGAAGACCCGGGCGATGATCCAGACAAAGGCCAGCGTCAGGAGCGAGCTCACCAGGATACGGATCACCGTATGCAGGAGATGTTCCCACGAGAGGGCCTCAAGCAGGAAAAAGACCGTATGGTGCATGAGGATCATCAGCAGCAGATAGTCGATGAACGTCCGGCGTCCGAGCCGTTCGACGGAGGGGATTCCGCCCTCACGGACATTTTCCCGGCCGCAGAGCAGGTTCAGGAGCATCGGGCGCAGGAAGGCTACCGGCAGCGTCGCGATGGTATTGATGCCCGCCGTACCCATCGAGGCATCCATCACCACGCCCGTGAGCAGGCCCGCGCCGAGCAGGACGGCGGGCGGCGTGTCGAGCGGCAGCAGGATGATGAAGGCGACGTATATGAGCGGATTGAGATAGACGCTGATCGACAGGTTGTCGAACAGGAAAACCTGCAGCAGCACGGTTGCCGCGAAAAGGGCGAGATATGGGAGTGTCCGATACATCGGTTACATGCGTGTGTGTTGTTCGATCAGTTCGCTCTGCTGCAGCGCGCGGATCTCGTTCAGGTCCCGGTTTTCGACCACGATGACATCCGACAGGCGCGACATCTCGGCCGCCAGACGCACCCGGACCGTATAGGAGGTGCGCATCGGATCCAGCTCGGCACTCTCGACCCAGCCGATCCGCACCCCTTCGGGGAAATACTCCGAGAAGCCCGTCGTAACGACCTCGTCGCCCGGGTGGGGTTCGGCATATTTGGACAACTCGCCCAGGATGACCACATGCGGGTCGAGGCCGTCCCAGTAGATCGAGCCCAGGTAGTCCGAGTCGGCGAGCTTGCCGCTGGCCCGGAACGAGGTGTTGAGCACCGATATCGCCACGGCGTAGCGGTCCGTGCAATCGACCACATAGCCCACCATCGCGCCGTCGGGCGTGAGCACCGACATGTCGGGCTGAATGCCCGCATTCCGGCCCCGGTTGAGCGTAATGAGGTTCTGCTGCCGGTTGATCGAATTCGAGGCCACCGAAGCCACGGTATAGAAGTATTTCGACTCCCCGATACTCTGCAGGCAGCTGTCCAGGTGTGCTGAGGCCACCACCTCCTCGTAGCGGGAGAGGCGCTCTTCGAGCTGCGTGATCCGGTCGAGCAGCACCCGGTTCTCGGATCCCATCAGAAAGTAGCGGCGGATGCCCCCGAAAAGACTGCGGAGGCCGCCGCTCACCTGGTTCGTCCGCGCCAGCAGACGCGCCTGCGTATAGCTGGAGGAATGCGCATAGTAGCTGACGGCCAAAACCTCCAGCACCACGAACAGCACCACGACGTAGATGCTGCGTATGAACTCGATCAACTTGCGCAAAGCCGCTTTCCTTTTAATTCAGATTGCGGACCGAAGCCCGCAATCTCCGTAATTGTTTCCTGTAAACCGGTTTCGCCCCGGAGGCCATGGTGCAGCCCCCGCCCCGGCCGTCCGCTACTTCATGAGGAACGAGAAACGGTTGATGTTCTTCAACGCAATTCCCGTACCGCGCGCGATGGCCCGCAGGGGATCCTCGGCGATGTGGAACGGAATGCCCGTCTTCTCGTTCAGACGCCGGTCGAGACCCCGGATCAGGGCACCGCCGCCCGCCAGGTAGATGCCGTTCTTGACGATGTCGGCATACAGCTCGGGAGGCATCGACTCGAGGACCTTCATCAGCGCCGCGTCGATCTTGGCCAGCGACTTCTCGAGGGCGTAGGCGATCTCGCTGTACGAGAGCGAGACGGTCTGCGGCAGTGCCGTGAGCATGTTGGGGCCCGTTACGACAAAATCCTCGGGTTCCTCCTCGAGCGAGGAGCTCGCCGCACCGATCGAGCACTTGATCGCCTCGGCCGTACGTTCGCCGATGCGGATGTTGTGCTGCTGGCGCACATAGCTCTGGATATCGCTCGTGAAGACGTCGCCCGCGACATTGATCGACTCCGAGCAGACGATGCCGCCGAGCGAGATGCAGGCGATCTCCGACGTACCGCCGCCGATGTCGATGACCATGTTGCCCTCCGGAGCCTCGACGTCGAGACCCGCACCGAGGGCTGCGGCCATCGGTTCGTAGATCATGTAGACCTCGCGGCCTCCGGCATGCTCGGCCGAGTCGCGCACGGCGCGGATCTCCACGTTCGTCGAACCCGACGGAATGCAGATCACCATGCGCAGCGACGGGGCAAAGAGGCTGCCCGAGGTCTTGACCTTCTTGATCATGCCGCGCAGCATGAGCTCCGTGGCGTTGAAGTCGGCGATCACGCCGTCCTTGAGCGGACGGATCGTCTTGATATTCGGATTGGTTTTCTCGTGCATCTGACGCGCCTGATGGCCGATGGCCACGAGTTTTCCGGTATGTACGTCGAGTGCCACGATCGACGGTTCATCGACGACGACCTTGCCGTTGTAGATGATCAGCGTGTTGGCCGTTCCGAGGTCGATCGCCAGTTCCTGTGTCAAAGAAAAGATCCCCATAATTGAATCCCCAGCTTTTTTATCTCTTAAACTCCTTTCTATCAATAATATAACCCGCATTCCGCCGCCTGCGCACATCGCTGCGGAACGCAACGGCGGAATATCCGGACAAAGATACAAAAAAGCCCGGGATAATTTCCATATTTTTTAATCATTTTTTTAATTACATTTGTAACACGAAACTCAACGACCCGCATGGAATACAAAATCGGTTCGGAAGCCCGCTGCGCCGTCATCGGCCACGGAAGCTGGGCAACGGCCCTCGTCAAACAGCTCACCCACGGAGGACAGCGCGTAGGCTGGTACGTCCGCAACGAGGAGGTGCTCGAAAGCCTCCGCACGGCGGGCCGTAACCCCCGCTACCTCAACGACACGGAGTTCGACCGCGACCTCATCGCCCCGTCGGACGACCTCGACGCCGTGGTGCGCGGGGCCGAGGTCATCATCCTGGCCACTCCCTCGGCCTACCTCAAGGAGTTCCTCGCACCGCTCGACATCCCGCTGAACGACAAATTCGTCGTCTCGGCCATCAAGGGCATCGTCCCGGGGGACTACCAGACCGTCATGGAGTACATCCACGACCATTACAGGCTGTCGTACAAGCAGATCGGGTTGATCTCCGGGCCCTCGCACGCCGAGGAGGTCTCACGCGGGAAACTCTCCTACCTGACCGTCGTCTGCACCGACGAGGAGAATGCCCGGATGCTCGGAAGCCGCCTGGCATCCGAATCGCTCGCCCTCTCCTACTCGACGGACCTCTATGGCATCGAATATGCAGCGATCCTGAAGAACATCTACGCCATCTCGGTGGGCATGGCCGTCGGCCTGGGCTACGGGGACAACTTCCTCGCGGTGCTCATCGCCAACTGCGCCCGCGAGCTGACGCGCTTTCTGGAGGAGAGCTACCCCGCGCCGCGCGACACGCAGGCCTCGGCCTACCTGGGCGACCTGCTCGTAACCTGCTACTCGACCTACAGCCGCAACCGCCGGCTGGGACTGCTCATCGGCCACGGCTGCACGGTGCGCAGCGCCCTGAACGAGATGACGATGGTCGCCGAAGGCTACTTCGCCGCCGACTGCATCCGCCACATCAACTTCCGCCACCGGGTCGAGATGCCCATCGCCGAAATGGTCTACCGGGTACTCTACGAGGGGGCCTCGGCACGCCGGAGCATGAAGGAACTGACAACCAAATTAATCTGACAAGATATGAAAAGCGTAAAAATCGACATTGCCAAAACCGGCATCGAAATTCCGGCCGAAATGAAGGCCAAGACACAGGAGGCCAACGCCTTGCTCCACTCGGGAAAGGGTGCGGGCAACGATTTTCTGGGATGGGTGCACCTGCCCTCGTCGATCTCCGACAGCGAGCTGGCAGCCATCGAGGAGGTCGCCGCCAAACTGCGCGCGAAGGCCGACCTGGTGATCTGCATCGGCATCGGCGGCTCCTACCTCGGCGCCCGCGCCGTGCTGGAGGCCATGAGCGACCCCTTCAAGCTGCTGCACAAGGAGCAGACGCAGCCCACGGTCGTCTTCGCCGGACAGAACATCTCGGAGGACTACACCTGGGAGCTGCTCGACGCCGCCCGCGAGCACTCGATCGCCGCCATCGTCATCTCCAAGTCGGGCACGACGACCGAGCCGGCCATCGCCTTCCGCCTGATCAAGGCCGAGATCGAACGCCGCTACGGCAAGCAGGAGGCTGCCGAGCGCATCGTCGCCGTTACGGACAAGGCCCGCGGCGCCCTGAAGACCCTCGCCACGCAGGAGGGTTACCCCACCTTCGTCATCCCCGATGACGTGGGCGGCCGCTTCTCGGTGCTGACACCCGTCGGGCTGCTGCCGCTGGCCGTCGCCGGCGTGGACATCCGTGCCCTCGTGGCCGGAGCGCAGGAGATGGAACGCGCAACCGACGAGCACGTTGCCTTCGACGAGAACCCCGCAGCCATCTACGCCGCCACGCGCAACTTGCTCTACGCCGCCGGCAAGAAGATCGAGATCCTCGGCTCCTACGAACCCCGCCTGCAGTACATCAACGAGTGGTGGAAGCAGCTCTACGGCGAGAGCGAAGGCAAGGAGGGCAAGGGCATCTTCCCGGCCAGCGTTACGCTGACGGCCGATCTGCACTCGATGGGCCAGTACATCCAGCAGGGCGAGCGCACGCTCTTCGAGACGATCATCTCGGTCGTGAAGCCCGCCCACGAGGTGAAGATCCAGTCCGACGCAGAGAACCTCGACGGCCTGAACTTCCTCGCCGGCAAACGCATCTCGGAGGTGAACCGCATGGCCGAACTGGGCGTGCAGCTGGCCCATATGGACGGCGGGGTGCCCAACATCCGCGTCGAGATCCCGGAGGTTTCGGCCCACGTCATCGGCGGGCTGCTCTACTTCTTCGAGAAGGCCTGCGGCATGAGCGGCTACCTGCTCGGCGTCAATCCCTTCGACCAGCCCGGCGTCGAAGCCTACAAGAAGAACATGTTCGCCCTGCTCGACAAGCCGGGCTACGAGGAGGCTTCGAAGGCCATCAAGGCGCGCCTCTGACGCGCCGCAAACCCCGGAGCGGAAGGTTGCCGAGAGCTGCAGCCGCCGCCCGGAAGCCCAAAAGCGGGGTCCGGCATTCCGGACCCCGCTTTTTTTTCGATCCGGGACCGAAAAAATCGCCCTTCACAGGGCTCCTCTCCTCCGCGTTTGGGAAAAATTCGTACCTTTGTATCAACGCCGCCCGACGCGGCCCCGAACCATTGCGGCAATGCCCCTTCCGGAGCATCGCCCGTTCGGTTCGGGCCGCTTATCATGTGCGGGAGGCGGAGCGAAAGATGAAGATCCTGGATCGCGCATACCGAATCGGCCGGAGCCTCGTGCCGCTGCTTTGTGCGGCAGGCCTGACGGCCTGCGGGTCCGACGACACGCGCACGCTGGAGGAGGAGCTCGACGCGGCGATCCGCAACCGCGGGATCTATGAACGGGAGAAGGAGGCACGGATCGACGAACTCCGCGGGATGCTCCGCGTAACGGGCCTTTCGCCCCGTCAGGAGTATGCGATCAACGCCCGCCTCTACCAGGAGTTCTGGAAATACAAGCTCGACTCGGCGATCCGCTATGCGGAACGCAACCTTGCGATCGCCCGGGAACTGGACGACCGCGGTGCCGGCATCGCCACCAGCCTGCACCTCGCCCAGCTCTACTCCTTCTCGGGCAAGAGCCTCGAAACGAAGGAGATCCTCGACACCACGAAACGGGCGACCCTTCCCGACTCGCTGCGGGCGACCTACTACCAGACCTACAGCCTGCTCTACGGCCACTACGCCGCCATCAGCAACCAGACCCGCTACAACCGGCTGATCCGACACTACGAAGACTCCACCGACCTTGTCCTGGACACCGCATCGTTCGATTACCGGAGCCGTGCGGTCGGAGGGCTTGTCGAACGGGGCGAGTTCGAAAAGGCCGAAAAGCAACTCTTCGGGTTGCTGGAGGAGGCCGGGGAGAGGACCCCGCGCTACGCCCAGATCGCCTGCGGTCTGGGAGGGCTCTACCGGCAACTCGGAGACGAACGGCGCGCCCGGCAGTACTACATGCTCTCGGCTCTGGCCGACGTATGCAACGCCACCAAGGAGAACGCCTCCTTTCAGGAGCTGGCCCGGATGAGCTATGCCGCAGGCGATCTTTCGGATGCCTTCAAATATGCCCAGGCGGCCATCGAGGATGCGCAGTTCAGCAACGTGCAGTTCCGCACGGCCCAGATGGCCGAGCTCTACTCGATCATCAACGCCGCCTACCAGGCCAAGGAGGCGCGCGCCAAGTCGAAACTCCAGCACTACATGCTGCTCATCAGCCTGTTGTCGGCCGTGCTGGCCGTACTCTTCGTCTACCTCTACCAGCAGCTGCACAAACTCTCCCGGACGCAGGTCGAACTCTCGCGGGCCAACGCCTCCCTGCGGCAGCTCAACGACGAACTGGGCGACAAGAACCGCGAGCTCTCGGAGTCGAACGACCTGAAAGAGCAGTATATCGCCCGTTTTTTCGACCTTTGCTCGCTCTACATCGACAAAATGGACGGCTACCGGAAGAGCCTCTACCGCCTGGCCCAGAACCGGCAGTTCGACGAACTGCACAAACGGCTGAAGTCCACGTCGATGATGGAAAACGAGGTGGATGAACTCTACAAGAACTTCGACGCGGTCTTTCTGAATCTCTATCCGACCTTCGTCGCGGATTTCAATGCGCTGCTTGCCGACGAGGAGCGCATCCGCCTGCGCCCGGGCGAACTGCTCAACAAGGAGCTGCGCATCTACGCCCTGCTGCGGCTCGGCATCACCGACAGCTCGAAAATCGCCGCCTTCCTGCGCTGCTCGCTCAGCACGGTCTACAACTACCGGACGCGCATGCGCAACCGGGCCTCCGTATCGAAGGAGGAGTTCGAAAAAAAGATCTCCGAGATCGGGAACAGCCTCGAAAAAGATACTTGACCGTTTCCAGACAATCTACATTTTACAGTAAAAATATAAGTACAATTTATTGATTTATAGATAATAGTAAATTTATGCAATCTACATTTTCCGTCCCAAAATTCGGAAACTGTACCAAAACGGATTAATTTTGTAAAGGATCGAAACCGGGTTGTCCGACCGACATCCGAAGCCGATCCCCAGGCAAACCGAAACAACCTTTTTGAACCTACGAAATGAATCCCATCAAGATCGGGCTGATCGGATTCGGCCGCATGGGAGGTTTCTACCTCGACGAACTGCTGAAAAGCGACCGCTGGGAGGTCGCCGGCATCTGTGATCTCTCCCCCGAGGCACGGGCTGCAGCCCGCAGGCTTGTCCCGGGTGCGAAGGTCGTAGCCGATGAGCGGGAAATCCTTGACGATCCCGCCATCGAGGTCGTCGCCCTGTGCGCCTTGGCGGATTCGCGTCCGGAACAGATCGCCCGGGCCATCGCCGCCGGAAAGCACGTCATCTCCGAAAAACCCATCGCCGACTCCGTCGAGCATGAATGGCAGGCCGTGGCTCTGGCCGAAAGCACCCCGCTCTTCTCGACGGTCAATCTCTACCTGCGCAACTCATGGTACCACCAGACGATCCGCCAGTTCATCGACCGGGGCGAGATCGGCGAACTGGCCATCATCCGCGTCTGCCACATGACCCCGGGGCTGGCCCCGGGCGAAGGGCACGAATACGAAGGGCCCGCCTTCCACGACTGCGGCATGCATTACGTCGATATCGCCCGCTGGTATGCCCGCTCGGAATTCAAGACGTGGAACGCCCAGGCCATCCGCATGTGGAACTACAAGGATCCCTGGTGGCTCCAGTGCCACGGAACCTTCGAGAACGGCGTCGTCTTCGACATCACGCAGGGACATGTCTACGGGCAGCTGGCCAAGGACCAGACCCACAACTCCTATATAGATATAATCGGTACGAAGGGCATCGCCCGCATGACGCACGACTTCAAGACGGCGGTCGTCGAGTTGCGCGGCACGACGCAGACCCACCGCATCGAACGCCCCTTCGGCGGCAAGAACATCGGCACGATGTGCGAGCGTTTCGCCCGCTCGATCGAGAGCGGCGTGCGCGACGGGGCGCTGCCGACATTCCGCGATGCCGCCATCGCATCGGAATACGCTTGGCGCTTCCTGCAGGATGCCCGGAAGCACGACATGCCGGCCATCGGCACGGCCGAAGAGCTTGAGGAGATCCGCGACCGGCGGCGGACGATGAAAAACGGATACGGGCTGCTGCGCAAGCGGGCCTGAAACCGAAAGAGGGAGAAACCCCGACATACCAAGAACCTACAGACAACAACTATATTCATTAAAAAAATCGCACTATGAATCACTTACTGTTCTTCGGAAACCTCGGTGCCGGAGAGATTATCATCATCGCACTGATCGTTCTGCTGCTCTTCGGCGGCAAAAAAATCCCTGAACTGATGAAGGGTCTCGGCAAGGGCGTCCGCAGCTTCAAGGAGGGTGTGAACAACATCGAAAAGGATATCGAGAACACCCCCACGGACGACAAGAAATAACGGACAACACAAACTACCAACCTAAAAACAAGAACCATGGCAAAAGAAATGTCAAGACGCAACTTCCTCAAGACGGGAGCTGCCGCGGCACTCGGACTGGCCGTAGTGCCGAGTACGGTATTGGGCAAGAAGTTCGGATATACGGCTCCGAGCGACAAGCTGAATATTCTGGGTGTCGGCATCGGTGGACGCGGTGCCGCCGACCTGCAGGAGATGGAGAGCCAGAACATCATCGGCCTCTGCGACGTGGACTGGAAATACGCCGACCACGTCTTCAAGCGTTACCCTGCCGCCAAGAAATACAACGACTACCGCCGCATGTACGACGAGCTGCTCAAGTCGGCCGACGCCGTCATGGTGGCTACGGCCGACCATACGCACGCCATCATCGCCGCCGAGGCGATGACCGCCGGCAAGCACGTCTATGTCGAGAAACCGCTGACGCACTCGGTCTATGAGTCGCGTCTGCTCACCAAGCTCGCCGCCAAGTACCGCGTTGCCACGCAGATGGGTAACCAGGGAGCTTCGGGCGAGGGTGTCCGCAAGGTCTGCGAGTGGATCTGGAACGGTGAGATCGGCGAGGTAACCCGCGTGGAGACCTTCACCGACCGCCCGATCTGGCCGCAGGGCCTCGCACGTCCCGAGAACGACGAGCGCGTCCCGAAGACGATGAACTGGGAGGCCTTCATCGGTCCGGCTCCCTTCCGTCCCTACAACTCGGCCTACACGCCGTGGAACTTCCGCGGATGGTGGGATTTCGGTACGGGCGCCCTGGGAGACATGGCCTGCCATATCCTCCACCCGGTCTTCAAGGCCCTCAAGCTGGGCTATCCCACGAAGGTCGAGGGAAGCTCGACGCTGCTGCTCTCCGAGTCGGCCCCGTCGGCACAGCGTATCAAGTTCGTATTCCCGGCACGCGACAACATGCCGAAGGTCGCCATGCCCGAGGTGGAGGTCTACTGGTACGACGGCGGCCTGATGCCGACGCGTCCCGCAGGGCTTCCCGCCGGCAAGAGCCTCAACGACGCCGGCGGCGGCGTGATCTTCTACGGTACGAAGGATACGCTCATCTGCGGCTGCTACGGCGTGAACCCCTACCTGCTCTCGGGACGTGTACCTGACGCACCGAAGGTGCTGCGCGAGGTCAAGGAGTCGCACCAGATGGACTGGGTGCGCGCCTGCAAGGAGGATCCCGACGACCGCATCCCGACCGCTTCGGACTTCAGCGAGGCCGGACCGTTCAACGAGATGGTCGCCATGGGCGTGCTGGCCGTACGTCTGCAGGGCCTCAACCAGGAGCTGCACTGGGACGGCGAGAACATGCGCTTCACGAACATCCCGGCCGGCGCCACGATCCAGTCGGTCATCAAGGACGGATTCCACATCAAGGACGGACACCCGACCTTCGACAAGACCTGGACCGATCCCGTGGACGCCAACCAGTTCGCCGAGGAGCTCATCAAGCACACCTACCAGAACGGCTACAAACTCCCCGACATGCCGCTGTAACGGCCCCCGGAAAGAGACAAACCCAAATATTAACTAACTAAAAACTACCGAATATGAAAAAGATGCTCACCTGTTCGGCGTGCGCAGCCCTGGCGCTGACGCTCGCATCCTGCGGCGGCAACGCCGGCAAGGCCAAGACCGCAGAGGGAGATGCAGCCGAGACGAAGGCCGCCGTTCCCGAATACACCGTCGTAAACAACGCAACGGTCGATCTGGCAACCTTCCCCCAGGACAAGGACGGCTACTATGTAATCTTCGACGGCAAGACTTTCAACGGCTGGCGCGGCTACGGCAAGGAGAATGTTCCCTCGCGCTGGACGATCGACGACGGAGCCATCAAGTTCAACGGCACGGGAACCGGCGAAGCCCAGACGGGCGAGGGCGGCGACCTGATTTTCGCCCACAAGTTCAAGAACTTCGAGCTGGAGCTCGAATGGAAGGTTTCGAAGGGCGGCAACTCGGGTATCTTCTACCTGGCCCAGGAGGTCGCTACGACCAAGGACGGCGCACAGCAGTTCGAACCGATCTACATCTCCTGCCCGGAGTACCAGGTCCTCGACAATGAGAACCATCCCGACGCCAAGCTCGGCGTGGACGGCAACCGCAAGTCGGCATCGCTCTACGACATGATCCCCGCCGTTCCGCAGAACGCCAAGCCCTACGGCGAGTGGAACAAGGCCAAGATCATGGTCTACAAGGGCACGGTCGTACACGGTCAGAACGACGCCAACGTGCTGGAGTACCACCTCTGGACACCCCAGTGGACCGAGATGCTCGAGAAGAGCAAGTTCTCCTCCGAGAAGTGGCCGCTGGCCTTCGAGCTGCTGAACAACTGCGGCGGCGAGAACCATGAGGGTTACATCGGATTCCAGGATCACGGCGACGACGTCTGGTTCCGCAATATCCGCGTGAAGGTTCTCGAATAAACCATCGAACGATCCGACCGGTGTCGGCTTCCGGAATCCCGGAGTGCCGGCATCGGTCGGGTTACGAAAAACGCCCCGAACCATGAAGAGACAACTCATAACCCTCGGACTGCTCATGTGTGCCGCCATCGCCATGCCCGACGCCGCCTCGGCAAAGAAAGCGCCCGAAAAACAGATCGCCATTCAGCTCTACTCGGTCCGCGACCTGATCGGCAGCTTCGGACAGAACCAGCATGACTACACCGACGTGCTGCAGGCGCTCGGTGAGATGGGTTACACGGCCGTGGAGGCCGCCAGCTACGGCGACGGCAAGTTCTACGGCAAGACGCCCGAAGCCTTCAAGGCCAACGTCGAGGCTGCCGGCATGGAGGTCCTCTCGTCGCACGCCACACGCTTCCTCTCCGCGGAGGAGCTCGCCAGCGGCGACCTTACCGAAGCCATGAAGTGGTGGGACGAGTGTATCGCCGCCCACAAGGCCGCCGGCATGAAGTACCTCGTAACGCCTTCGATGCCGATGCTCAAGACGCTCCGCGAGCTGAAGCTCTACTGCGACTATTTCAACGAGATCGGCAAGCGCTGCCTCGAAAACGGCATGCAGTACGGCTACCATAACCACGCCTTCGAATTCCAGAAGGTCGAGGGAGAGCCGATGCTCGAATACATGATCCAGCACACCGATCCCCGCTATGTCTTCTACCAGATGGACGTCTACTGGACGGTCATGGGTCAGGCAAGCCCCGTGGACCTGTTCCACAAATACCCGGGACGTTTCAAGATGCTCCACATCAAGGACCTGCGCGAAATCGGGCAGAGCGGCATGGTCGGCTTCGACGCCATCTTCCGCAACGCCGACGTAGCAGGCGTGGAGCAGATCGTCGTCGAGGTCGAGCAGTACAGCTACGACGTCGAGAAGAGCGTCCGCCTGAGCCTGGAGTACCTGCTCGAAGCCCCCTTCGTGAAGGCCTCCTACAGCAAGTAACCCGCATCTCCGGGAGCCGGAGCCCGAAGGCTTCCTCCCGGAGATTTTTATCCGGATCATGCCGGAAATGCGGGGCCATAGCTCCGCCATATGATATCACATTCCCGGGCCGGCTCGCGCATGCCGCCCGACGCCAAGACCTGAAGAGAAAGAATGGAAGAGAATGAAATGACATTTTGGGGCCACCTCGAAGCACTCCGCTGGGTACTCGTCCGCGTGGTCGCCGTACTGTTCCTGTTCATGATTGCCAGTTTCTGTTTCATGCCCTACCTGTTCGAGCATGTCATACTGGCTCCCACCACATCCGACTTCCCGCTTTACCAATGGCTGGCGAAGCTCGGAAGTCTCGGGCCGTTCTTTCCCGACTTCAGCGATGACAATTTCCATGTGGAGATCATCAACATCAACGTCGCTTCCCAGTTCATGACCCACATCAGCACCTCGTTCTGGTTCGCGCTGGTGCTTATCTTCCCCTATCTTGTCTTCGAAATCTGGAAGTTCATCCAACCCGCCCTCTTCGAAAACGAACGCAAGAACGTCGGCTGGGCCTTCTGCTTCGGCACGGGCATGTTCTTCCTCGGATGCGCCGTAGGATACGGACTGGTGTTCCCCTTCACGTTCCGCTTCCTGACCGAATACCAGCTCAGCCCCACGATCGTCAATCAGATTTCGCTCAACTCCTACATGAGCAACTTCCTGATGCTCATCCTGATTATGGGCCTCGTCTTCGAATTGCCGCTGCTGGCCTGGCTGCTCTCCCGACTGGGGCTCGTAACCAAGTCGTTCTTCCGCAAATACCGGCGCCATGCCGTCGTCATCCTGCTCGCACTCGCGGCCGTCATCACTCCCACGGGCGACCCCTTCACGCTGATGATCGTCTTCCTGCCGCTCTACCTGCTCTACGAACTGGGCATCCACTTCTCAAGGGAATAACCGGCCAGCCCCATCACACAAAAAAGGTCCTGCTCTGCGGCAGGACCTTCTGTTTCCCCGAAACCGGAACTTCGGGCTTCTTCGGGGCATCCGGAAAATCCGGGAACACCTCTGTCCCGGTTTATGCGCCGGACGGACAAACGCATACGGATCACATCGCCTTGTATTGCGAGGGAGACATGCCGGTATGGCGCTTGAAGTAGCTTCCGAAGAACGACTGATTCGCGAAATTCAGGTAGTAGGAGATCTCCTGGATGCTCATGTTCGAATATTTGAGCAGCGTCTTGGCTTCGAGAATCACATAATCGTCAATCCACTCCGAAACCGACCTCCCGCTGATTTGCCGGATAAGCGTTGTCAGGTATTTGGGCGTGATGCAAAGTTTCCGGGCATAGAATCCGACGCTGCGCTCCTGCCGGTAGTATTCACCGAGCAGCGCCATAAACTGCCGGAAGTACTCCTCGGCACGGCTGTGCCCGGGACTTTCGATCTCGGGATGCTCCTCAAGGTAATGGGTCAGGATATTGCCCACCTTATAGATCATCGCGGAAATCAGGCCATGGACCACATCCACGGTGAAGAGGCTCCCCGCACCATTTGTCTCCTGCTCGAGCAAATCGATGAAAACACGCAGCGCACGGCTCTCTTCGGGAGTCAGTTCCAGGCAGGGATGGGCTGCAATTTTGAGGAACAGCGGCATCATATGCTTGGTGTCGATGTTGATCCGCTGGAGAAATTCGGAGGAGATGACTACGACATGACAATTGAAGCCCTCGTTCGACCGCACCTGAATGATGTTCTTGGGACCGAATACGAAGAGCGACTCCTTGCGGAGGCGGTATTCATTCAGATTGAACGAAACGGTAGCCTCACCCTCGGTTCCCACTCCGATCAGAAACGCATCGATACGACAGGGAAAATGGAACATCTCCATATCCGACGCACTGGCCGCCGCCAAACTGGCACTCAACAGACCGAAATTGCCGGTTTTACCCGACAGGGCGAGCAGATCGTTCAGGGTAAAACTTGTGATGGGGGTCTCGGATTGTTTTTTGTTCATCACCGTGCTTAAATTTTAACAAATATAACCATTCTACACATACATGGAATAGAAACCACTTCATCTGAAAACAGATCGAACAACATAGATCCTTTTTTGAGGACTCCCGTCGGATAAAAAAAGATCCGGTACCCAAAGTCGGATCCGGATCTTTTTTGCATGGAGAAGCCGCAAACTACTTCGTTCCGGCAGCCGGTGCCGCAGCCGCTGCAGCCGCCGCGCTCTCGGAAATGCCCAACTCCTTGCGCACCTCGGGGGCGAGATCCGTCAGCACCGCCTCGTCAAAATAGGCCAGCGAACCTGCCGAAATGTCGAATACGGCGAGATAACCGCCCGCGGCAGACACCTTCTCGATCGCAGCCCGGGCCTTCTCGATGATGGGCTGGAGCAGTTCCTGCTGCTTCTGTGCGTAATCCTGCTGGGCACGCTGCTGGAACTCCTGGCTGCGGCGCTGCAGGTCCTCGAGCTCCTTGGCCTTCATCTCGCGTACGGACTCCGTAAGCGTATTGGCCGTCTTCTGGTACTCCTGGAACTTGTTGTTGAACTCGACGTTGATCGTCTCGATATTCTCCTCGAGCTCCTTGCCGAAGGCTTCGAGATTCGTACGCATCTCCTCGGTCTCGGGCATGGACATGATGATCTCCTGGGAGTTGATCCGTCCGAACTTCTGTGCATGGATCGACGTGGCACCCATCACCAGAGCGACGGAAAGAACCACCTTAAGAACTTTTTTCATAAATCTTTTATAGGTTAATTATTCGATGTCGTAATCTGTTGCTTGAGCAGGTCGATCACCTGCTGCGTGCGCTCGATCGCAGGGTTGTTGTAGAGCAGCGTGGGGTTGTTCGACGAATCGATGACCGCATCGGCTCCCGCCTCCCGGGCATAGGCCTCGATGGCGGCGAAGACCTGCTTCTGGATCGGCTGGATTCGCTCGACGCGCGTCTTCATCAGTGTACCCTCCTGTCCGAAGAGGCTCTTCTGGAATGTCTGGGCCTCCTTCTCCTTCGAAAGGATCATCTCCTCGAGAGACTCGCGCATGGACTCATTCAGCGAACTCCGCTGTGCCATGTACCCGTTGTAGAGCTTCTCCACCTCGGCAAACCGCTCGTCCACCTGCGTCTGATACTGCTTGGCCAGCGAATCCAGCTCGGAGATCGCCGTGTTGTAGGCATCGAGGGACTTGAATATCTTTTCGCTGTTCACGATGATGTAATTCTGCGCCGACAGCGTACCGACGGAGAGCAAAATTGCCGCGATTAAAAACAGTCGTTTCATAATTTCCGGTTTTTAGAGGTCCATTTCTGGAGCGTTCTGACAAATCACTCCGTAAATATAACTCTTTTCTTCCAAATTTATTGCCATCGTGCAGATTTTAGAACTGCTGTCCCATGACAAAGTGGAACTGGCTGCCGCTCTTCGTGGTCGAGTTGGCGGGGGGGTCGAATCCGTAGCCCCAGTCGATGCCGAGCATGCCCACAACCGGGAGGTAGAGGCGCACGCCGAAGCCGGCCGCACGCTTGATCTTGAAGGGCGTGAAGGTCTTCCACGAATCGAAGGCATTACCGCCCTCGAGGAATCCCAGGACGTAGATCTGCGAAGAGGGTTTCAGAATCACCGGGTAACGCAACTCGGCCGTATACTTGTTGTATCCGCGCGAGTAGTAGTTCGAGGGATCGAGCGCTCCGTCCTCGTAACCGCGCATCGAGATGATGTCGATACCGTAGATGTTGTATCCCGACATGCCGTCGCCGCCGACCTCGTAACGGTTGAAGGGCGAGACCTTGTTCTTGTTGTAGCTTCCGAGGTAACCCATCTCGGCCTTGAGCATCAGCACGAGCTTCATGTCGTTCGAGAGGGCCTGGAACCACTGGGCCTTGAACTGCCACTTGTGGAACTCGATCCAGCGGTAGCGGTCCTGGTCGCTCATGTTCGGATCGCTGTAGTCCTTGCCGTCCCAGAGCGAATAGGGAAGCGTCGCCTGCACCGATGCGGTGAACTCCGAACCGCGGCGCGGATAGATGGGCTGATCGACCGAGTTACGCGAGAAGACCAGTTTGAGCGACAGCAGGTTCGAGTTGCCGTTCGCGACGACGAAGCCCGTCCAGTTGTTGAGCGAATAGCGCTCGTAACTTGCCTCGGCGTAGAACGTAAAGTAGGGGTCGGGCCAGTTCAGACGCTTGCCCAGACCGGCCGCAAGGCCGTAGGTGCGGAAGTAGCGCGTCGCATCCTGCCAGATGTAGTAGGCGTCGTTCTGCTCGGAGATGTGGCCCGAGATGGTGAACGAATTGGGCTTTTTGCCGCCCATCCAGGGATCCGTGAAGCTCATGGCCAGCGCCTTGTAATAGGTACCGTTGGTCTGGGCCGAGATCGAGAGGCGCTGGTTCTGACCCATCGGGTAGGGACGCCAGGCCCCCTTCTTGAAGAAGTTGCGCACCGAGAGGTTGTTGAGCGTGATGCCGACCGATCCCACGAAGGTTCCGGAGCCCCAGCCGCCGGCGATGTTGAACTGGTCGGAAGCCTGCTCCTCAAGGGGCCAGTTCACGTTCACCAGCTCGTTCGACACGGGCTTGATGTCGGGCATGATGGCCTCGGGGTTGAAGTGTCCGAGCGATCCGAGCGTACGGATCGTCTGCATGAGCAGCGAGCGGTCGTAGAGCTCGCCCGGGCGGACATACAGCTCGCGGCGGATCACCTCGTCATCGACACGCTGGTTACCCGTGATACCCACCTCGTTGATGGTGAACTGCTTGCCCTCGAAAATCTTGACCTGGATATCGATCGAGTCGGCACCGATGATCGTCTCGGCCGGTTCGATCTGCGACATGAGGTATCCGTTGTTCTGGTAGAGCGACTTGATCTGGTTCATGTCCTCGGGGTTCTCCTCCTTGCCGATACCCAGACGCTTGTGCATCGTCTTCTTGTCGTAGATATCGCCCTTCTTGACACCGAACAGCGATTGCAGCTGGTCGGTCGGATAGACCGAGTTGCCCACCCACGAGACGTCGCGGATGTAGTACTTGTTGCCCTCCGAAACCTCGATGTCGATACCCATGCGCTTCTCGTTGATCGTGTAGATCGAGTCGCGCACGACCGTGGCGTTGCGGTAGCCCTTCGAGTTGTAGAAGTCGATCAGCAGCTCCTTGTCCTCGCCGTAATCGGCCTCCTTGAACTTGGCGCTCTTGAAGAAGTTGATCGATTTCTGGTGCGTCTTCTTCAGCGTACGGCGCAGACGCTTGTCCGTAAATTCGTTGTTGCCGATGAAGTCGATCCGGCCGATCTTCACACGCTCCTTCTTGTCGATGACGAAAGTTACCGACACGGCCTGCCCGGCCGGACGGAGCGTGTCGTTGTCGATGCGCACATCCACCGTCGCGTTGCGGAAGCCCTTGTCGGCCCAGAATTTTTGGATGAGTTTCTGGTTCTTGTCGATGACGTAGTCCGACAGCTCGCTGTTCGGACGCAGCTTGAGCTTCTCCTCGAGCTCCTTCTTCTTGCCCTTGGTGATGCCCTCGAAATTCCAGTGATAGACGCGGGGCCGCTCCTTGAGGAAGACCTCCAGGTCGATGCTGTCGCCCTCAATCTCGGCGCCGATCTTCACGTCGGAGAAGTGGCGCTGGCTCCACAGACGCGAGATGGCGTTGCCGATGAAGTTGCTCGGCAGATAGATCGAATCACCGGCGACGAGACCGGCCGACGACTTGAGAACCTCCTCGTTCAGGTATTTCACGCCATGGATCCGGATATCACGGATGTAGTAGCGCTGCGGTGCTCCCTTGATCTGCAGCATGGGGGCGTCCTCGGGAAAGAGCTCCTCCGCGGAGGCCGTCGAATCCTGCGGCGACACCTCCTGGGCCCATATATTCGGGCAGTAGAGCGCGAGCGCCGCAACCGCCATGAATATCTTACCGGAATAATTCATCTGTATGCGTCTAATCTTACTTCATTTATTTAACCAACCCGAAACGCCGGTCGCGACGGGCGTACTCCTCGATCGCACGGTCGAAGTCCGCCTCCGTGAAATCGGGCCACAGCACCTCGGGAAACCACAGTTCGGCGTAGGAGGACTGCCAGAGCAGAAAGTTGCTCAGGCGCTGCTCGCCGCTCGTACGCACGACCAGATCCGGATCGGGATAGGGAGCCGTGTCGAGCGCCTGCGAAATCGCCGACTCGTCGATCGACTCCGGAGCGATCTCCCCGGAGGCCGCACGCGCGGCCAGATGCCGCACGGCGCGCGCGATCTCGCTGCGCGACGAGTAGTTGAGTGCCAGGATCAGCGTCAGCCGCTCACCGCCGGCGGTCTCCCGCTCGGCCTCGGCGAGGTAGCGCTGCACCTTCTCCGAAAAACGGCTGCGGTCGCCGATCATGGCGATCCGCACCCCCTGGCGCTTCAGCTCGGGCGTCTCATTGACGACACTCCGGCAGAAGAGCTCCATGAGCGCCGAGACCTCCCCGGCGGGGCGGCCCCAGTTTTCGGTCGAGAAGGCATACAGCGTCAGATACTTCACACCCCAGCGCGCGGCGGCACGCAACGACGCCCGCACGGGCTCGACACCCGCGATGTGGCCTTCGTAACGCTCCTTGCCGTGCAGACGGGCCCAACGGCCGTTGCCATCCATGATGATGGCGACGTGCTGCGGTATGCGTTTCTGTTCGCTCATATTAGGGCACAAATATAGAAATATAAATTGAAAAATTCGTCAAAACCCGTCAAATTCAATCGTCCGGCGCTTCCGGATTCCGAAACGGCGAAAACGACAGGTTCATCGGACAGGACGACAACCGGGCGCGAAATCCGACGGCATCAACTGCGGATATCGACGCCCCACATCATCTTATTGCGTAACGTGTCGTAAAAGGAGATATTGTGCGGAACAGCCAAAAAAATCGGTTCTTCGGCCCTGCGGACGGTGAACTCCGCCTCTGGTGCAATCGGGCAGGTGCGGTTGTCCAACGTAGCGAAGGCCTCCGAATGGCGGACATGAACGCGCAGCGTGATGACGCTCCCGTCGGGGATCACCACCGGACGCATGGTCAGGTTGTGCGGCGCCAGCGGCGAGAGCACCAGGCAGCGGCACGTCGGCGCGATGACCGGCCCCCCGGCGCTGAGCGAATAGGCCGTTGAGCCCGTCGGCGTCGAGACGATCAGTCCGTCGCCGTGGTAGGTCGCCACCATCTGCCGATCGACATAGGTCTCGACCGAGATCATCCCCGCGCCGTGGCGCTGCACGGTGAACTCGTTGAGAGCCAGGTGCAGGTCGGGTTCTTCGAGGAAGTCGCCCGCGACCGAAAGCATCGACCGCGGCTCGGTGGAAAATTCCCCCCGGGCGATCTGGCCGAAGAGTTGGTCCAGGCCGTTGCGCGGAGCGCTGGTCAGGAATCCCAGATGCCCGGCGTTGATGCCCATGACCGGGATCGGCGCGCCGCAGAGGCGGTGCACCCCTTCGAGCAGCGTGCCGTCGCCGCCGTAGCAGACCATCACCGTACCTTCGGGCTGCGGCCCCACGCAGGCGCCGTAGACCCGCTCTTCGGGAATCTCGAGCCCCGCGAGCCGCCGCACGATCGGAGCGAACTCCTCATTGAGGGCATAGTCGAATCCGAAGGCATGCAGGGCCCCGAACAATCGATGGAGCTCCTCCGCGGCATGGGAGACCAGCGGACGGGAAAAAAGTATGATTTTCATCGGCGGAGTTTCGAAAAAAGTAAGTACCTTTACCACGCCGGAGCGCTCTCCGCGGCGGATTTCGGCCGCCGCACGACGGGCGCCGGCGTGCTTTCGATGCAAATATACGTTTTTTATGACAAAGTTGAGTGTAAACATCAATAAGATCGCCGTCGTCCGCAACTCGCGCGGCGGCAACCTCCCGGACGTGATCCGCGCGGCTCAGGCGATCGAGCGTTTCGGCGCCGACGGCATCACGGTCCACCCGCGTCCCGATGCACGCCACATCCGCTACGACGACGTACGCAACCTCAAACGCGTGCTCACGACCGAACTCAACATCGAGGGCAACCCCATCCCCTCCTTCGTCGATCTGGTGCTCGAAGTGCAGCCCGCACAGGTTACGCTCGTCCCCGACGCCCCGGACGCCATCACCTCCAACGCCGGGTGGGACACGATGGCCCACCGCGATCTGCTGACCGGCATCACGGCCCGCTTCCACGAGCGGGGCATCCGCGTCTCGATCTTCGTCGATCCCCGGCCCGAGATGGTTGCCGGAGCCCGGGCCTGCGGCGCCGACCGCGTGGAGCTCTACACCGAAGCCTATGCCCGCGAATACGCCGCCGACCCCGCACGGGCCGTCGCGCCCTACGTTGCGGCCGCCGAGGAGGCCCGCCGCCAGGGGCTGGGGCTCAACGCCGGGCACGACCTCTCGCTCGAAAACCTCGCCGCCTACATCCGGCACATCCCCTGGACCGACGAGGTCTCGATCGGCCATGCGCTGATCTGCGACGCCCTCTGGTACGGGCTCGAAAACACCGTGGCCCTCTACAAACGGGAAATAAAGAAAGGAACGCTATGAAACGGATCGCACTTCTTGCCATCGCCCTTCTCATCGCCGGAACGGCCTGCGCCCAGGCGGTCTACCGCGAGCAGCGGCGCACGCTCTTCGAGCTGCTGCCCGTGCGCTCGAGCGACATCGTCTTTCTGGGCAACAGCATCACCGACGGCTGCGAATGGGACGAACTCTTCGACAACCGCCACATCAAGAACCGCGGCATCTGCTCGGACCGCACGACCGACGTGCTGGGTCGCCTGGACCCCATCATCGAGGGGCATCCCAAGCGGCTGTTCCTGATGATCGGCATCAACGACCTGGCGGGCGGCGCCACGCCCGAGGAGGTCGTTGCGAACATCGCGCGGATCATCGACCGCTTCCAGAACGAATCGCGCTGGACACGGATCTTCATCCAGAGCATCCTTCCGGTGAACGGCCGCGACTTCGACGCTTACAGGAGCCACTATGCGCACGCCGACCGCATCGTTCCGACGAACGAGCTGCTGCAGGCGCTGTGCGCGGAGCGGGGCATCACCTACATCGACGTCTGGAGTGCCCTGGCCGACGACGAGGGGCTGCTCGACAAACGCTATACGAACGACGGGCTGCACCTGCTGGGCGAAGGCTATCTGGTGTGGCGCGATGTCCTGAAACCCTATGTCAAATAGCCCCGCACCGCTCTCGGACCCCATCTTCCACCGCATTTCACGCCTGGCCGACGCGCAGGGCGTGCGGGCCTTCGTCGTCGGAGGCTATGTCCGCGACTACTACCTGCGGCGCCCCTCGACCGACATCGACGTGGTGGTCGTCGGCAGCGGCATCGCCCTGGCCGAAGCTCTCGGACGCGAGCTGAAGGCCCGCGTCTCGGTATTCAAGACCTTCGGCACGGCCATGGTGCGCGCCGGGCACATCGAGGTGGAGTTCGTCGGAGCCCGCAAGGAGTCCTACACGCACGATTCGCGCAAGCCCCAGGTCGAGGCCGGGACGCTCGAGGACGACCAGCGGCGCCGCGACTTCACGATCAACGCCATGGCCTGGTCGCTCAACGGCGACACCTACGGCGAGCTGGTCGATCCCTTCGACGGGATGTCCGACCTGGAGGAGTGCACGATCCGCACGCCGTGCGACCCGGACATCACCTTCTCGGACGACCCGCTGCGCATGATGCGCGCCGTGCGCTTCGCCGCGCAGCTGGGCTTCACGATCGAGGAGGAGACCTTCGAGGCGATCCGCCGCAACGCCACCCGCATCCGCATCGTCTCGCGCGAGCGCATCATCACCGAACTCAACAAGATCGTCCTCTCGCCCGTCCCCTCGATGGGCTTCGAGCTGCTCGAAATGACCGGCCTGCTGGAGTTCATCTTTCCCGAGCTGCATCGCCTGAAGGGGGTCGAACGCCGCGGCAAACATGCCCACAAGGACAACTTCGTCCATACGCTCAAGGTCCTCGACAATGTCGCCCGCCGATCGGACGACCTCTGGCTCCGCTGGGCCGCCCTACTGCACGACATCGCCAAGCCGCTGACGAAGGCCTACGACCCCCGCGTGGGCTGGACCTTCCACGGCCACGAGGTGCTCGGCTCGAAGATGGTCCCGGCGATCTTCCGACAGCTGAAGCTCCCCCTGAACGAACACATGAAGTTCGTCCAGAAGCTGGTCTTCCTCCACCTGCGGCCCATCATCCTCTCGGAGGATCTGGTTACCGACTCGGCGGTGCGCCGCCTGCTTTTCGAGGCGGGCGACGACATCGAAGCGCTCATGACGCTCTGCGAGGCCGACATCACCTCGGGCATCGACGCCAAGGTCCAGCGCTACCTGGCCAATTTCGAGCTGGTGCGCCGCAAGATGAAGGATTTGGAGGAGCGCGACCGCATCCGCAACTTCCAGCCTCCGATTACCGGGGAGATCATCATGCAGACCTACGGCATCGGCCCCTGCCGCGTGATCGGCGAGATCAAGGAGCACATCAAGAACGCCATCCTCGACGGCGAGATTCCCAACGAATACGACGCGGCCCACGCCCTCATGGAACGCCTGGCGGCCGAACAGGGACTGACCGCACGACCGGAGGCAGACAAAGGGCCCGGTCGGACGGAGGGCACGAACCCGAAAGAGAGCGGGTCGAGCGAATAGCGAAAGCCCGTTTCATCCATAAAACACGCGAAAAATGAAGAAACTGTTGATGCTGTTCATGATGACGGCCCCGTTCACCGGCCTGCAGGCTCAGGACGTGATATTCAAGAAGAACGGCGACGAGATCCAGGCCAAGGTGCTCAAGGTAACGGAGAGCGAGATCGAATACGCCAAATGGAGCAATCCGAAAGGCCCGACGTATGTGCTCTCGCTCGGCAACGTATTCATGGTGAAATACGAAAACGGGGAAAAGGATGTTTTCGCGGATCAGGATGCGCCGCAGACTTCGCAGCCGTTCCAAGCCGCGGCCGAAAAGACCTCCGGGGAAAAGACCTCCGGCGGAATCGCCGCCCCGGCCGACAACAACGACGCCCTGATCCGCTCGTACAACGACCACGAAGCCGGCTTTGTGGTCGAAAAACAAACGAACAGGAAGGCGTACGACTGGATCGGCATCCTGGGTGTGGATGCCTCGTCGGTCATGTCCAGCGCCGAACTCGAAATTGCGATCGTGCAGACCGACGGCTGTCTGCTCCACGGCACATACATGAATCCGTGGCCCTTCAACGGGCATTTCTACCTGGAGCTGCACAACAAGACCGACCATGCCATCTATGTCGATCTGGGCAATACCTTCCGGGTGGACGGCAACGGGAACTCCAAGGTTTACTACGACACGACGCAGACATCGGTGAACCACGGTGCGGGCGGCAGCGCCGGCCTGAATGTCGGGGTTGTCTCCAATTTCTTCGGCGACGGCGGAGCGGTCGGGACACTGGCCAACGGTATCAACTTCTCCTCCGGGAAATACAACTCCTCCTCGAAAACGTACATAAAGCAACGCGTGATGGCAATCCCTCCTCACGGAAAAGCGGTCCTGGAGCAGTGCGAATGGGAACATGTCAAGGGTGTGGCGCTGTGGAAAGAGGAGAACAACGTGTACAAGTCGTATTGCGAGGGATTCAACTACGAATATGCAAACATCCCGGTCAAGAAGGGAGAATTGCAACATTACGGCTTCGATGACAGCCCCCAGAAGTACCGGTACAGAATCACCTACTCTTCGGACGAGGCCTTCTCGGAGTGCGAGGCCCTGACCCTGAACGTCTATGTGAAGGATCTGCTCGGCGGGCAGAGCGTATACGATTTCAAACGCCGGAAGGATCTCCGGAACGACGGCGAGAAGGTGATCGTCGTGGGTGGGGAGATCAATCCCTTCCTGTAGGCATCCGATTTGCCGCGGCAGCCGGGCCCAGCGAAGAAATGAAGCGGGGCGGAAGTTTCGAACTTCCGCCCCGCCCGTTTACAGGGATAGCCCCTATTCGGCCAGCAGCCGCTCCCGCCAGGCGTCGGGGACCGGTTCGCTCCGCTGCCGCTCGAAGTCGAAGACGACGAGCACCGTGCGGCTCTCGCTGCGCACCTCGTCGCCGACGAGCAGCTGCTGGAAGAGCGTCATGCTCTTCGTGCCCACGCGCTCGCAGGTCGTCGTAACGCGCAGATCGTCGTACATGCGGATCTGACCCATGTAGGAGGTCGAGGTCGAGACGGTTACCACGCGCAGGGCGCCCAGGAGCACCTCCTCGCCGAGCACGCGGCGGTAGAAGTCCGTCTTGCCTACATCGAAATAGCACTGCTGCGAGACGTTGTTCACATGCTGGAAGGCATCGACGTCCGAGAAGCGCTTCTGAATCGGAACGGATAACGTGCGTGCCATCTTACTCGCGGATGATTTTCACCTCGCCGCCCTCGCCGAACGCGATGATCGAGGAGGCCTTGCGGGTAGGTTTGCCTTCGAAACGGGGATTCACGACGAAGTCCACGCCGTCGATGATCTCCCGGGCCACCTCGTCGAGCCCCGCGGGGGTCGCGCAGCCCGAGATGTTGGCCGAGGTCGAGACGATCGGACGCTTCAGCCCGCGCAGCATCAGCTGGCAGAAGGCGTGGTCGGGAACCCGCACGCCGAGCGTCCCCTCTTCGGGGATGAGGTTCTCGGCGACGCCCGCAGCACCCGGAAGGATCAGCGTCAGCGGCTTGGTCGCCATCTCCATCACCTCGAAGGCGATGCCCGGAGCCTTGTTCACATAACGTACGGTCATGTCGGCCGAGGCGCACAGCACGAGCATCGACTTCTTGTTCTCGCTGCGCTTGAGGCGGTAGATCCGCTCCACGGCGGCGGCATTCGTCGCATCGCAGCCCAGGCCCCAGACCGTATCGGTCGGATAAAGGATGATGCCCCCCTCACGCAGGATGCGCACGGCCTCGGCGGCCTCCTGCTGCATTTCGGTCGAAACGGTTGTCTTCATGGCCGTCATTTCAAAGGAAGCACTTCGATCCAGTAGTCGTCCGGGTCGTTGATGAAATAGAGACCCATCTCGTGGTTCTCGAAGCATACCCAGCCGCGCGAACGGTGGTACTCGCGCACGGCGTCGTAGTCGCCCGCCACGCGGATGCACAGATGGCTCTCGTTTTCGCCCAGCTCATAGGGCGTGGCGGCGTGGTCGCGCAGCCAGGTCAGCTCGAGCTTGAAGGGCGATACCCCGTCGCCCACGAAGACCAGCTCGTAGGAGCCGTCGGCGGCCTTCTGGCGACTGATCTCCTTGAGGCCCAGCGCCTCGTCGTAGAAGCGCAGGCTCCGTCCGAGATCGGTAACGTTGATGTTGAAGTGGTCGAATCTGCCTTTGATTTCCATAATTGTCGTCGGTTTATCGCGCACAAAGTTACGCAAACTTTGTGAATTTTTCCGGAATTGTGTACCTTTGCACATCAAAAGAAAAAACAGATAAAAAGATAATCGTATGGGAAGAGCCTTTGAGTATCGCAAAGCGAGAAAACTGAAGCGCTGGGGACACATGGCCCGCACGTTCACCAAACTGGGTAAGGAGATCGAAATCGCCGTCAAGGCCGGAGGTTCCGACCCGTCGGGCAACACCCGCCTGCGCATTCTGATCCAGAACGCCAAGGCCGAGAACATGCCCAAGGAGAACATCGAGCGTGCCATCAAGCGTGCCACCGAAAAGGACGCCGCCGATTACAAGGAGGTCATCTACGAAGGATACGGCCCCCACGGCATCGCCTTCCTCGTGGAGACGGCCACCGACAACACCAACCGCACGGTAGCCAACATCCGCATGCACTTCAACAAGTGCGGCGGTACGCTGGGCAACAGCGGCTCGGTGGGCTTCCTCTTCGAGCACAAATGCGTCTTCAAGTTCCACGCTGCCGCCGGGGCCGACCCCGAGGAGCTGGAGCTCGAGATGATCGACCTGGGCGTCGATGAGTTCTACGCCGAGGAGGACGGCATCACGGTATACGCCCCCTACGAGTCGTTCGGCGCCATCCAGAAGTGGCTCGACGACAAGGGCTTCGAAATCGTGTCGGGTGAGTCGGTACGCATCCCGACCGACACGAAGGAGCTCGACGCCGAGGGCCGCGAGTCGGTCGAGCGTCTGGTTGAGAAGCTCGAGGAGGACGACGACGTAACCAACGTCTACCACACGATGAAGGAGCCTGACGAGGAGTAATCCCGGGGGCCGGCAGAAAACAATCCCGAGGGGGGGGGCAGGCAGCCCGGAACCGCTCCGCCAATGCAAACCAAAAAAGGACGTGCACGAAGCACGTCCTTTTTTTTGCATCGGTCTCCTCCCCGGCGGAAAGGGATCAGAAGGGATAACCCACGCCGAAATTGAGCGCCGTATTCTTCCACTTGAAGTTGTGGATCCACCGCTCGCCCGCGGGATTGTTCGGGTTGTGCAGCTGAATACCCCAGTCGAGGCGCAGCACGGCGAACTTGATGTCGAAACGCAGGCCCAGACCGGTATTGAATCCCAGCTGGTTGTAGAACCGATCGAAACGGAAGACCGCGGCGTCGGCATACTCCGTAGGATTCTGGCGGATGTACCACACGTTACCCAGGTCGAAGAACGTCGCGCCGTGGACGATGCCCCATATCGGGAAGCGCAACTCGAGGTTCGCCTCGAGCTTCACGTCGCCCGTCTGCACCGGGAACGAACTGTGCGGATCGAGCACCGAGCCCTGGCCGAGGGTTCGGGGCGCCCAGCCGCGCATGCCGTTGCTGCCGCCGCAGTAGAACTGCCGGTCGAAAGGCACCGAGGAGGAGTTGCCGTAGGCCATCGCCACACCGCCGTAGAGGTGGCCGACCAGCGCCGTCGTCTCGCCCAGCATGATTTTGCGGCTGACGCTCAAGTCCGTACGGAAATATTGCGCGTAGGGGATTCCGAAGATCGTATAATGCCCCTCGGCGCGGGAGGGCGAGAAGAAGAGGTGCTCGACCCCGTCGATCAGATTGCCCGCGGTCTCCAGATTGAAGCGGATGCTCGTGGCGTTGCCGCCGAGATTCTTGCTCTGGTTGTTGTAGCTGTATCCGAACGAAAGCCCCCCGATGAACTGCGTATTGAAACTCTCGAGCAGATAGCGGTTCGGCGTGAGCTCCTCGCCCTCCGAGTCGGGGTTGTCCACCATAAGGAACGAGACGTCGAGATCCGTAACATCGACCACGTTGATGTCGATGGGCCGCAGCGAGAAGGAGGAGTAGCGGTTGTTGGACCACAGGTAGGTGATGCCGGCACTCGACAGCGTACGGCGGTAGTAGGGCCGGTCCTGGAAATTGATCGACAGTTCGACCTTCGTCCGGGGCTGGTTCACCGATTCGAAACGTCCGGCGCGCCACGGCAGCAGGAAGCGCGGGAAGGTCAGCGACGTCGTAACGCCGAACTCCGTGGCGCGTTTCTTCTTGGCGTCGGGCGCCTTCATGAACTCGTATCCCGTCGTGAAGGAGATGTCGAAGGCCTCGGCACCCCGGAAGATATTGCGGTTCTGATAACCCACCGTAGCCTTCAGCCCGTAGAAGCTCGAGGTCGTACTCCCTTCGAGATCGACCTTGAAACTCTGCCGCAGGGTCGGCGTGCAGAGGATGTTGCAGGTCAGCGAACCCTCGCGGGCGGCAGGCGCCGCCAGGCTGTCGGCATGCAGACCTGCGGAAGCAGCCTCCGGCAAGGCGGGTGCATGTTCCTCGAAGGAGATCTTCGCACTCTTGAAGTAACCCAGTGCCATCAGCTCGGAGTAGGTGCGGCTCACCTGCGAGGCGTTGTAGATGCAGTCCGGATCGAGGGGAATGGTCTGCCGCAACACCGAGGGACGGACATTGGGTCGGCCGTCGTAGATGATATTCAGGCCCCGATAGGAGAGCGTATCGAGCCGCCGGAGCAGCGTCGTGTCATGGCGTATCGCCGTGGGGTCGAATCCCGGGAAGACATTGATGCGGTCGATGCGGTATACCGTATTGTCGTCCACGCGGGCGCGGCCCTGCTCGTCATACCCTGCGAGATTGCGCCGCACGACCATGCGCAGCTTCACCCGCCGGTCGCCCGCAAGCGTATCGGCCCGGAAGACGATCTGATTGACCGAGAAGTTGTAGTATCCGCGGTCGCGCAGGTAGGCCGTAATGCGCTCCCGCTCGTCGTCGAGGACCGAAACATCGAAAACATCCCCCCGGTGCAGCAGGGTTCCGACCGTATCGGGAAGGACAAGCCGTCCGACGACACTGTCGCGGAAATCGCAGACCACCGTATCGATGCGGTAGGGTTCGCCCTGGAAGGTGCGGAAGGTTACCTTCGCCCGCCGGCGCCGCGAAACGGTATCCACTTCGCACACGGCCCGCGACGAGAAGAATCCCTTCGAGTCCATGTAGACCTTGAGATTCCGCACGCTCCGCTCGGTCTGTGAAAGATCGAAGAGCACGGGAGCCTCGCCGACGCGGCGTTTCCAGTTGTTCCAGCCGTTCTCCTTCGCGGGATCCGCCTGCCCGTAGAGCCAGACATAGAAATTGGTACCCAGCAGCCGCTTGTTGGGGGTCTGCCGGACATATTTTCCGAGTTCCGAAGCGGTGATGCGTTCGCTGCGGGGCGTCGAACGGTCCTCCTCGATGCGGACCTTCTGCAGGAAGTAGCTCCCTTCGGGCAGCTGCCGCGTAACGCTGCAGGCCGAGCCGGCAAGGCCCAGCACGACGGCTGCAACGATACGACAGATCTTCCGCACGGGATTCAGCGGTTTCAGTTGTTGTTGAAGAAGCCCTTCTCCTTGAGCAGGGCGAAATAGGACTGCGAAATGGCCAGATTGTCGCGCCGCACATAGCGCCGCTCGGTGAAGATCCGCGCCAGGTTGGGCAGGCCGTTCTCCTCCAGAAGCCGTTTCGTCTCGACCGACTCCTCCCGCTCGGCCCACAGCTCGTCGATCTCGGCGGCCGTATAGTCCGTATACTTCTCGTAGTGGACCACCGCCTCGAGCGGCAGCCGGTCGGTGAGTGCCGGCGATTCGTCGGGATAGCCCACGACGATCGTCGTCAGGGGGATCACCCCTTTCGGAAGTTCGAGAATCTGTGCGATTTCTGCGGCCGTATAGATCGTCGTGCCGAGGATGCAGATGCCCAGTCCGTGGAGCTCGGCCTCGATGCAAAAGTTCTGCGCGGCCAGCAGGGCGTCGGTCGAGGCATTCAGGAACCAGGCGAAGTTGTCGTAGGCGGGCTCCGCCTCGCGCTGCTCGCACCACATCGAAAAGCGGTGCACGTCGGCGCAGACCGTAACCAGACACGGGGCCTCGCGCACCATCGGCTGGTTGAAGTGGCACGGAGCAAGGCGCTCACGCAGGGCCGCCTCGCGCGTTACGACGAGCGAATAGAGCTGCATGTTGCCGCACGTCGAGGCCCGCGTCGCCGCTTCGAGACAGTCCCGGAGCGTCTCTGCGGGAATCGGGGTCGGACGGAACTTGCGAATCGAACGATGCTTGAAAAGCGCACTTTTCATGGAGCGGATAGCTTTTAAAGTCAGTGTTGAACGGACCGCAGCGACGTCCCGGAAGACGGGTGCGGATATTTTTCGCAAAATTAGCAAAACTTTTAGAAGTTTTACTATTTTTGTCCTCACATAACCATACCGCCGAAGTGCTGACACTGTTTGCCAAATACGAAGGAGCCGGCAACGACTTCATCCTGATCGACAACCGCGAAGGAGGCTTCACACCCGATCCGCAGCGGATCGCCAGGCTCTGCGACCGCCACTTCGGCATCGGGGCCGACGGTCTGATGACCCTTGCGCGCAGCACCGAGGAGGACTGCACGATGCGCTACTTCAACGCCGACGGTTCGGAAGGCGAGATGTGCGGCAACGGAGCCCGCTGCTTCGCCCTCTTCGCCGAACATCTGGGAATCGGCGGCGAACACAAGTATTTCCGTGCAACCGACGGCCTGCATACGGCGACCATCCGCCGCACGAAAGGGCTGGAAGGCCTTGTGGAGTTGAGTATGTGCGATGTCGGGCAGATCCGCAGCGGTGCAGGATGGTGGTTCCTCAATACGGGCGTCCCCCATTACGTCGAATTTGCCGAGGAGCTCGGCGCGGTCGATGTCTGCGGCCGCGGCCGCACGATCCGCTACGACACCGGGCGGTTCCCGCAGGGCACGAACGTCAATTTCGTCCGCATCACGGACAAGGGGCATATCTCCGTACGCACCTACGAGCGGGGCGTCGAGGCCGAAACGCTCGCCTGCGGCACGGGAGCCACGGCCGCAGCCATCATCACGAACTTCGTCGCCCAGCCCGACACGACCCATTATGAAATCTCCGTTCCCGGAGGCGTGCTTTCGGTACGCTTTTCGCGGGAACCCCATACGGAACACTACACGAACATCCGCCTCACGGGCCCGGCACGGCGCGTTTTCGAGGGGAGATTCGGAACCGAAAATTTCTAACCAACCACCAACAATCCGTTATTTTCATCCATGAAAACACAGAAGGGAGTTCGCGACCCGCACTCGGACGAACTCCGCAAAGCCAAACGCCTCGAGCCGATGCGCAAAAGCGGCAAGGAACGCCATGCGCTTTACAGCAGCCTCCACGACGAGGACGACGAGGAGTACACCTACACACGGCGGGAATCGGCGCTCGACTACCTCGACGACGAAGAAGAACAATAGCATCATGACCGAAAAATTCATCATGGCTGGGCCCACGGCCCTGCACGTCTGCGACTCGGAACAGGGCGAGCGGTGCGTGGTGCTGCTCCACGGCTACCTTGAGTCGCTGCTTGTCTGGGACGACTTCATCCCGCTGCTCTACAAACAGGTGCGTGTCGTAACGCTCGACCTTCCGGGCCACGGCATCTCGGTCGTTACGGGCGAATGCCATACGATGGAGTTCCTCGCCGATACGGTGGCCGAGGGCCTCAAGGCGCTGGGTATCGAACGCTGTACGCTGGTCGGCCATTCGATGGGCGGCTATGTCGCACTGGCCTTTTGCGAACGCCACCCCGAAATGCTCGACGGCCTGATACTGTTGAGTTCGACGCCCAATCCCGACACGGAGGAGAAAGCCGAGAACCGACGCCGCGAGATCGCCCTCGTGCAGGCCGGAAAGAAGGAGATGCTCGCCCGCGTAGCGCCGGCAGCAGGATTTGCCGAGGAGAACCGCACCCGGATGGCGGATGCGATCGAGGATCTCACCGAGCAGGTCTTCGTAACCGAAGAGGAGGGCATCGTCGCCCTGCTTAACGGCATGATCGCCCGCAAGGACCAGAACGGGATGCTGCGCCAGACGAAGGTTCCCGTTCTCTTCATCCTCGGGCGCAAGGACAACTACATCCCCGTGGAGGTGGCCGAAAAGATGGTGGCCGACCATCCCGAGGCGCGCGTTGTCTGGCTCGAGCACTCGGGCCACATGGGATTTCTCGAGGAGCCGGAGGCGACGGCCAAGGCGCTGCTCGACTTTGTCGCCGAGACCGGGAAGACGAATAAATAGGAGAATAAACACCCAACCCGTACCGCAGAGAGGGTTGAAAACCAACATGACAAAACTCCGGGGCCTCACGGTTCCGGAGTTTTTCATACGACTCAGCGAGTCGCGCAAGTCGCATATCCCCTTCGCAGACTGCTTTTCAGGCCTCTCCCGCGCATGGGGAAAGGGTTCGGCCGACAGTCCGACAGCCGAGACATCACGGAGCGCCTGCCTCCGGTTGGAGCAGACAGGCGCAGCCCCCCCCATACAGCTGGTAGCTATGTACAAAAAAAAGGTCAGACCATAAAGATCTGACCTTGAAGAGGCGGCTACCTACTCTCCCACGGGAAAACCGCAGTACCATCGGCGTTAGTGAGCTTAACTTCTCTGTTCGGAATGGGAAGAGGTGGAACCTCAC
>DWWQ01000055.1 GCA_019119615.1 Candidatus Alistipes stercoravium
GTCGTCGCCTCGGTATCGAGGACCACATAGTCCAGTTTCGCGCGGTCGGCTTCGGCCACGAAGAGCGGATTACCCTCATAGACCAGCAGCTGGCCGTCCGTTTTGGCCGCCGAAAGCGTGGCAACAATCGAAGCCGTAGCCGTGGCATCCAGCGGGTTGGCGGTGAACGAATAGCCGTCCAGCCCATTGGCAGCTACCGCGGCAATAACACCGTCGAGGTAGGTTTTGAGGGCCGCGGCGTCGGCAAATTCGCTTTTTCGTGCGGCGTAGTCCACCTGGTAGAGCACCCGGGTCCCCTTTTCGTGCATCGTGACCATGTCCTCGGCGTCGAAGCGCGAGAAGTTGTCGGCATTCGTCAGCGACACGATGTCCAGCGAGTCGGGCAGACAACGCATGTAGTCCTTTTCGCTCGCGGAGGGGGTCGGCGAATTATAGAGCCGGGCATAGGTCAGGAAATGTTCGCTCTGCTTGTATTCGCGCAGCGCAGCCGTATACTCCGCCCAGAAGGCCGGATCCTGATCTGCGGGGCGCTGGACCTGCTGCTCGACAGCCTCCGTTTCGGTCCAGTCGCTGCATGCGGCGGCTCCCAAAGCGAGCGCCGAGACTGCCATACAGCGGAACAGATTGGTGATGATGTGTTTTTTCATGGCGTTTGTCATTAAAGGTTTTTGCGGTCCCACCACACGCGGGTCCCCTGCGTGTCGCCCGCGCCGTTGACGGATTCGCTGTTCAGATCGGCGATGGCCGCCTGGAGGTTCGTCGGATTCTCGGTGTACTCCTCCACCGGGTACGGCAGGCGCCGTGCCCCGAGCGACGAATCCAC
The DNA here is from genome assembly GCA_019119615.1 of Candidatus Alistipes stercoravium. Classification (GTDB taxonomy): domain Bacteria; phylum Bacteroidota; class Bacteroidia; order Bacteroidales; family Rikenellaceae; genus Alistipes; species Alistipes stercoravium. The sequence goes on from DWWQ01000055.1 coordinate 824, forward strand.
CGTCCCGCCGCTGGCATTCTCAACCACCGGCAGCAGCCGCGGATAGCCCGTGCGCCGGTGTTCGGCCCACGCCTCGGTCCCCAGCGGGAAGATGGCGATCCATTTCTGCGTGATGATCTTTTCGAGGTTCGTCTCGATGTCCGTGGCCTTGTCGTCCCAGGCAATCGTCACGCTGCTCTGTGGTGTCGAAACCGAATACTTGCCAATCGGGTCGACATAGGCCGCCGGCGTATGCGTGGCATCGGCAATGTAGGCGTCGGCACCGCTCGCACCCCGCTCCTCGAACGACAGCCGGATGGCATCCTCATAGAGCGTCTTCGCCTCGGCAGCCGAGCCCCAGCGCAGTTCGTACTCCGCACGCAGGAAGGTAACCTCCGCGGCATTCATCCACAGATAGGGGTCTGAGCCCGTGATGAGCAGATTCGAATAGGAAGAGACGGCCGTCGCCTTGCTCGACACGCTGATGCCGATGCGGATACCGGCGTAGCCCTGTGTCTCCTGCCCGTTCTCCACGAGGCGCACCGTCGTGAACATCTTCTCGCGCCGCGGGTCGTTGTAGCCGTTCATGTAACTGATGATGTCGGCTCCGACGCGATGGTCGCCCCAGTCATTGTAGATCAACGTCATACGATTGTCCGAGGTCTGCATCCGCGCATTGTCGGCATTCGACGTGATAACGCCCCCGGCAATCGCTTCGGCAGCCTTCGTGCGGGCTGTCTCCTCGTCCACGTAGGTCAGGCGCATCGCCATGCGCAGCTTGAGCGAGTTGGCGAACTTCAGCCACTGCGCGATATTGCCCGCATAGACCCCGTCGTAGCGACCGAAGGCGTCAGACGGCAGCGTGAGATTGTCCTCCAGCGAGGCAATCGCTGCGTCGAGCTCCTCGAACATCGCCGCATAAGCCTCCTGCTGCGTGTCGTAGGCCACCTCGAGCGATTCGGTCTTGTCGGCCATGATCTGCGTGTAGGGAATCGGACCGTAGGAATCCGTCACGCGCTGCATGATTGCAATGCGGCAGACAGCGGCAAGCGCGTGGGCCGTTACGTCGTCCGTACCGTTGATGATGGCGCGGTAGGCCGGGTAGGTCTCGCTGATGACGTTCACGAAGGGCCACTTCCGCCAGTCGGCCGAAGCATTGAAGGTCTCGAACTTGTTCTGCCACGTGTCGACCGTGGCGCCGATATAGCCCGCATAGGGCCCTCCGACCAGACTCTCCAGGAACTGGTACATGTGCTCCTGCGTCGGAACAACGAGCCCCTGCAGGGTCTTGAGATTGGTTCCGATCTTGTAGTTGTTGGCCTGCAGCTGCTCGTCGGTCACTTCGTTCGGATTGCGGTTGATATCCGCGAAGTCGCCCGTACAGGCAGCCATGCCGAGCAGCACGACCGCAAGCAGCAGCCGCTGCACGTTATGTTTCGTAGTTTTCATGGTCTTGCTGTTCATTTAGAATTGGAATTTGACGTTGAAGCCCAGACTCCGCAGCGACGGCATCATGAAATAGTCGATGCCCTGATAGTTCAGCCCCGTCGAGGCGACGGCCTCGGGATCGAAGGGTGCCTTGCAGTAAATCATCCAGAGGTTACGCCCGACGAACGAGACGGTCATCCGCATCTTGTCGCGGAACCACTTCGCGGGGAGCGTGTAGCCTAACGAAAGCTCCTGCAGGCGGAAATTCGTGGCCGAATAGGTGTAATATTGCGGCAACCCCGACTGCGCACCGATGGCCTGATACCACTTCTGGGCATCGATCGTCTGACGTCCGTTGATCAGAACGCCGCCGACATCACGCGCCGCGGCCGAAGCCTCCGAAACGCCGTAGAGGTCCATGTTGGCCTGCGTCGCGGAGTAACAGATGCCGCCGATGCGGCCCGTTAAGAGCACGCCGAGGTTCAGACCCTTCCACGAAAAGTCGTTGCGCCAGGCGAGGTTGTATTTCGGGAAGACCGACCCGAGGTAGATGTCCTCCATGTAATCGTCCTTGACGGCCACGTTGCCGCTCTTATCCACTTCGATATAACCGTCTTGATTGTAGACCAGGTCGGAATTGGTGTAGAGGTCGCCCAGCGTACCGCCCGGTTTGAGGATATACTTCGCCTTGCCGAGGCCCTTGATCTCCAATCGGTCCTTGGTAATATATTCGCCGGTCTCGGGATGCTTGTAGTTATGGACCAGCTCGACGATCTCGTTTTTGTTCCACGAGAAGGTGAAGTTCGTTGCCCAGCGGAAGTCCCGCCAAGTGTTGTCGTACCCGGCCGAGAGCTCGACACCCGTATTGCGGACGTGGCCCGTTTGCAGGTAGATAGTCGAGTAGCCCGACGATACGGAGATCTGCGGGTCGAAGGTCTGGTTGTAGGTGTCAGCCCAGTACCACGATGCCGAGAGGCTGATGTGGCGCCACAGACGGGCGTCGAGACCCAACTCGTAGGTGCGGGTCCGCTCCGGGTAGAGGTCGCCGATCGGATAGTGCGTCTTGGCGGTCCAGACCTTGTTTGTGGCATCGTATTCGTAGGTCGGGATGGTCAGATGCCGCGGGAAAGGCATACCCACCGAGGCAATCGAACCGCGAATCTTCAGATAGGTCAGCGCACGACCCATGTCCCAGAGCGAGGTGGGCACCCACGACAATCCGACCGACGGGTAGAAGAACGACGATTCGGGCGATTCGGCCAGCTGCGAGGCCCAGTCGTTGCGACCCGTCACCGTGAGGTAGAGCATCTGCTTCCACCCCACCTCCACCGAGGCGAAGAGGGACTGCGTCTGCTCCTGCCAGCCCGACTTCTCGGCCCGCTTCTTCGAATCATCGAGGTCGAAAACGTTGAAGACGTTCGGGAGGCCGTTCTCCTGAATCGGGCCCCGGTACGACAGCAGGTCGGTCTTTACGTTGTTGATCGACGCGCCGACGTTGGCCTGCAGCGACCAGTCGTCACCGAACGTCTTGTTGATATTGACCATCACGTCGGCATAGGTCTGCGTATCGTATTCGCGCTGCTCGGTGTAGTGGCCGTTTTTGCCGCCGTCCGTAATCGTGGTGTTCGACGAGGCGTAGAGCTTCTGCGTGTAGAGCGAATTGGCGTTGTCGATCCTGAAGCGCCCGGCCACATTCAGCCACGGAAGAATGTCGTACGAAGCCGAAAAGGAGAGCAAGTAGCGTTTCTTGTCCGTATTACGCAGATTGCGGTAGGCAATCCAGTAGGGGTTCTGCATGCGCAGGTCACCACCCTCGAGGTCTGAAGACCAGAACTGTTCCATCAGTTTCGAGGCCGGATTGTAGCGCTCGAAGATTCGGTAGGCATCGAAATCCGTTCCCCGCGGGAAGAGGTAGGCCGGGACCAGCGGGTTCGAATAGACACCCTGGTTGGTCATGTTCTGGTCCTGCTGGTAGATGTAGCTGGCCGAAGCATCAAGACGCAGCTTGTCCTTCAGAAAATAGCTGGTGTTGCGGAAGGTGAAGTTGTAACGGTCGTAGGTGTTGTTCGGGATGATGCCGTCGGAATTGACCGCAGCAGCCGAGAAATAGGTCTGGTTGCGGTCCGTACCCCCCGAAAGTGTGAAGGCGTTCGTATAGACATGGCCCGTCTCGAAGAAATCATTGGGCGTATAACCGGTTTGCGCAGCCGGGGTGAGTTTCGCGCCCCAGCTGTAGACGGCGGAACCCGAACTCGAACCGTTCAACCCAGTTCCGTAGCGGTTCTGGAACTCCGGCAGCACGAAGGGATTCAGAAACTCCGTGTTGCTCGAGAGCGTCACCTTCAAGGCGCCGGCCTGTCCCTTTTTCGTCGTAATCATCACCGCACCATTCGCCGCATTCGAACCGTACAGAGCCGCTGCCGCAGCGCCCGTCAGCACCGAGATCGACTCGATATCCTCGGGGTTCAGATCGGCGATGGACTCCGTGGCGCCCCGCGAATCGAACTCCGTGCCGCCTCCGCCTCCGAAGTTGTACATCGGAATACCGTCGATGACGTACAGCGCGTTAGAGGATTGAGAAATCGACTTGTTACCGCGCAGCACCACCTTCGTGGCACCGCCCACGCCCGACGACGAGGTGTTGATCGTAACGCCGGCCACCTTGCCCGCCAGCGAGTTCATGAAGTTCGCATCCTTGACGGTCGTGATATCAGAGGCATCGACCTGCTGGACATTGTACGACAAGGCTTTCTCCTGACGCTTGATGCCCAGCGCCGTAACAACGACCTGCTCGATCTCCGAAGCGGATTCCTGCAGCGTTACCGCGAAGGTCGTACGCGAACCTACCGGAACAACCGCAGTCTGATAGCCCAGATAGCTGATTTCGAGAATTTGCGAGGCGGCGGGCACCGGGACTTCCAGCGTGAAGCGCCCCTCGGCATCCGTCGAAACACCGATGGTCGTGCCGCGCACGATGACCGAGGCCCCGATGACCGGCTGTCCCTTGGCATCCAGCACCTGACCGGAAACCGTGGCGGCAGCGCCACGTTGAGGTGCATTCCGGCGGGAAAGAAGTATGTTGGTCCCCTCGATCGTATAGGCGATGTCCGTACCGCGGACCATCTCGTCAAGGGCTTTTTTCAGGGGTTCGTTCTCGACATGGACCGAAACCAGAAGGTCCGTATTCACATCGTCGTCGATACCGAAAAGATAACGGGTCTGTCTTTCGATTGCACTGATGACCTGTTCCATTTTCACCCTGTTTTCCCGGATCGTAACCCGCACGTTCTGTGCATGGATGGCGGATGCCGGGAAAACCAAGGCCGGAACGAACAAAAGAATAGACAGACGGATTTGCTGAATAATCTTTTTATTCATACATTTGTGAGTTAAGGTTCAAGTAAAAATCGGTTCGTATTTTTGATTGAACTGCGGCCTGCGGGTGAGGCAACACCTGCAGGCTTTTCTATTTTCAACCAAAAAATTTCAAGGTTGTTTTCAGGCTTCTATATCAACGTCATAGGCAGGTTCTTTTTGGATTCAACTTCAAGGAATATATTTTACCGGATGATGATCTTGTTCTCAAGGTCATTGTACTCATAGGTGAAATCCGACGAGCGCTGCAGGATGCGCAGAATATGGTCTACGCCCTCCGAGGTGCGGACCTTCAGGCGTTTGTATCTGATCTCGGGCAGCGTCTCCCTCTGAATCTCGATATTTACGTCGTAATACCGTCTCAATTTGTCGATGATCTGCCCGAAATCATCGCCGCCGAACGAGATGATCCCGTCGGTCCAGAGATAATTGTCATGGTTCTCCAGATCACTCAAATGGAGATGCCCGTTTTTCAGATGCACGATGGTGTTGGGCTCCATGAGGATCCGCTCGTCGTTCACCTTGTTGCTCACGGCAACGCTGCCCTCGAACAACGCCGTCGAAAACTCCTGCATGTCCTCTTCCGCGATCACGTTGAACCGCGTACCGCGAACCTCGACGTCGCAGGCATAGGTCTCGACGATGAAAGGCCGGGACGCGTCATGGTACACATCGAACATGGCCTCGCCTTCGAGACGCACGCGCCGCTCCGCACCGGCGAAAAGTGCCGGATAGGTGATCCGGCTTTTCGAATTGAGTTCAACGGTAGTGCCGTCGCTCAAGGCAATGCGGATGTGCTGTCCGGCTGGGGCCTCTATGGAGGTGGGGATGTCGGAGATCCGCTCCATGCGTGCCTCATAAAAAAGGTAGCTGCCTCCGAACGCAACAAGCACGGCGGCGGCAATCCCCATCGCCTGACGAACCGGTCGGGAGTGTGTCAGCCGATACCAAAGGCGCGTGTCGGCCTCGGGAACAATGTCCGGTTCACTCATGATGCTGCTGATGAAGAGCTCATGAGCCCGATCCATGCGTTTTTGATGCTCCTCGGGATTTTCGTCCAGCCAGGCGGCGATCCGGTCGGTCTCATCGTTCGTCGTCTCGCTCAGAAAAAACTTGAACAGCAAAGTGTCCGGTATTTCGTTTTCCATCATACGGATTGTATTTACATGTTTCCTGTCAAAGCAGGGCTGTTACCAACCCCTTCCATATATTAATGATCCATCAACCGGGCAAATTCCCGACCCGGCTTGCAAATAAATATTTTTACTAAATTCCGAAGAATTATTAATTTTATAACCATTTAATTATCAATGTAATATACAAAATTCCCGTTTGCGGGATTTTTGAATTATTTTTCCGTATCTTTGCTCGACAAGCAGAAGGTATGCAGGAGACAGGGACAGGCGTATTGACCCACGAGTCGTTCGAACAGCTTTTTCATCGTTATGAACAAAAGCTGTACAGAATCGCATACTCCTACCTGCGCGACAGAGATGCGGCCCGGGATGTTGTCCATGAATGCTTTACCTCCGTATGGGACCACCGGGCAAATATCGAAACGAAGGTAGAGGCCTATCTTTACCAGTCCGTAAAAAACGAGTGCCTGAAATACCGCCGAAACCGGAATCTCAAAAAAGCCGTCTACGAGAAGATTCTGATGAAGGAACGATGTGTCATGGATTACTACACGCACACCATCGAAAGCTGCAACCCGGATGAAGTATTCAGCACCGAAATCCTGGAGATCTGCCGCAAACAGATCGAACAGATGCCCGAATTGCGACGTCAGATCTTCATGGCCAACAAGTTCGAGGGAATGAGCTATAAGGAAATTGCAGACAGAAACGGAATAACCACACGCAAAGTGGATTATGAACTGCAACGAGCCATAAGTTCCCTGCGTCTCTCCCTGAAGGATTATCTGACCATCCTGGCGGTATTCATCAGCATAAAACATTAAATGACCCGCAAACGTCAAAAGGGATGAACCCGTATGGTGCAATACCGGAGAAGTATTTCCAAGAAGCATGGGATCGTCCAAAAAAATTCCTGCATCATGAAAATCACTTCTTAAAAGACATGCCGAATAAAAGGGGATCCGTATCTGAATGAGCGAAAATTCAAAAGGCGGCCCCTCCTTGGCATATTATTACGTTTTGCTGCCGACAGGAACCGCCTGGCAGATTACTCGAGTTTCATCACATCGTCGATGCCCATCTCCCGGTAGGTCGATTCAAGTTCCTCGCTCCGGTCGCTGATTACCAGCAGCTTGTCCCCCAGCTTCAACTCCGTCTTGCCCCGCGGCACGAAATACTCCCCGTCGCGGCACACCATCATCACCAGCGTGTTCTCCGGGAGGACGATATCCTTGAGCGTCGGACCGCTCTCCAACATGCTCTCATTGACCTCAACCTCCGTCAGCGCCGACTTCATGTCTTCATGCATATTGACATCGAAAGCCGACTCGCGCTCCTCATAGGCCAGGCCCAGCAGGTTGGCCATGCCGCTGACGGTCGTGCCCTGCACGACAAGCGAGAGAATCGTCGAGAGAAAGACCACATTGAACAGCAGATCGGCATGCGCCACATCGTCCATCATCGGGTAGATCGCAAACAGGATGGGAACCGCTCCACGCAGGCCGACCCATGAAATGTAAAACCGCGCCCGCGTCGAAAATCGGCGGAACGGCAGCAGACAGGCAAATACCGTCAGCGGACGTGCTACGAGAATCAAAAAGCCACCCACAGCGCATCCCAGAATCAGCACCTCGGGCTGCAGCAACTCCCGGCTATTGACAAAAAGACCGAGCGTAAGGAACATCACAATCTGCATGAGCCAGGTGAATCCGTCGAAAAAGACCGTCAGCGGCCGTTTCTGCACCAGCTTGCGGTTGCCGATGACCAGACCCGAAAGATATACAGCCAGATAGCCGTTGCCACCCAGCAGATCGGTGAAGGCAAACGACAAAAAGACAAAGGCCAACAGCAATACCACATACAACGAGTGGTTCACGAGGTTGATCCTGTTGATCGTCCAGACCGCCAGACGCCCGATCAGATAACCCGCCAGAGCACCGATCCCCATCTGCATCACGAAATGAAGCAACGACAGCCACAAACCGGGATGCTCCTGTTTGGCACCCGTAAGCACCCCCACCAGCAAGACCGTCAGCATGTAGGCCATCGGATCGTTCGAACCGCTCTCCAGCTCGAGCAACGGCCGCAGATGCTCCTTCAGGCCCTGCTTCTTGCTGCGCAGAATCGAGAATACCGACGCCGAATCGGTCGAGGACATTGTCGAAGCCAGCAGCAGCGCCACGGCAAAAGGCATCTCCAGACCCAACCACGGTGCGATAAGCCAGACGAACCCGGCAAGAATCGCCGCCGTCATGGCCACCCCCGCCGTAGCCAGCACTACACCCGGGCCGATGACCGGACGGATTTCGCGAAACGACGTATCCATACCTCCCGTGAAGAGAATGATACACAGCGAGATCATGCCGATGAACTGCGTGATCTCCTCCGAACGGTAGGAGATGAAATCCCAGCCGAACAACATGCCCACGCCCAGGAACAACAGCAACGCCGGAGCCCCGAAACGATAGGCCACCTTACCGGCCAGAACCGCCACGAACAGGAGCATGGCCCCTACCAATACGATATTTTCACCACTGATCGAAATCATACGCTATCAGGATATGGACCGGCCGAAATTTATTTCCGACACGGGTTTCACGCCCGGCCGACAGCAAAATTAGGAAAAAATACGCACATTTTATGCCCCTTCCGCCGAAAAAACGGATCATCCCGCCCGATTCGGACAATACTTCCCGAAACAGGACGCCGGAGCAGAGTGGAACCGTCGCGGAAAGGGGGCAGGATCAATACTGCGGAATAAAAGTGTAGGTGATGGTGCCCTGATGGCGCGCTGGAGCCGCGGGGTCGATATTGAAGGTCGAAATGTTCGCGGCACGCAAGGCGGCCTCGCGCATGCAGTCGTCGCCGCCCTCGACAACCCGCGCCGAAATGACCTCACCGGCCCGATTGACGACAATCGCCACGACAACCTGTCCGCCCGACTCGCAACGGTAGGCCGGAACATTCAGATGGACCGACTGCCGCAACGGATCGGTCAGCGAAAACGACACCGTAACGCTTCCCCTGACCTTGCGGTCTTCGTGTTTGCCCTCCGACGCACGGCCGCGGTCGCCGCCGATGGCCTCCGCCTCGGCAAGGCCCTGTTCGTAGGCCTCGCGGTTGGCCTGCATGCGTGCCGCGGCATCCTCGGCGGCATCGTTCAGGGCCGCAGCATTCGTACCCCGGTCGTCCTTGAGCTGCTCGTTGAGGGCGTTTTCATTCGAAATCTCGTTGCGGATACTCCCCCAGTCGATCGCCTCGCCCTGCTGGCGGCGATCCACCTCGGCCTGCAGGCGGTCGCGCTCCTGCTCAAGCTCCGCAAGCGTCTGCAGGTCGATATACATGCCCTGCTGGTGCGGTCGGCCTCCGATAACGATCTTCGACGAAACAAAGGCTATCATCAGCACCAGGTAGACGATCAGCGTAACGCACAGGCCTGCACGGTGGTCATAGGCCCAGACGCCGGCATCCTCACGGCGGTTTTCAAACGGCAGGTGCAGCTTCGGACGCCGCGGGGCGCCCGCGGACGCCGCGGGGCGCGGAGTGCGCGCAGGCTGCGCAGCGGACGCAGCGGTTGCGCGGGATGCAGGGCGTGCAGAGGACGAGGGTTGTGCGAGTCGTGCGGGTTGTGCGGCTGCACTCTCCGAAGCGGTTCCCGACAGGTGCGAAGAGCCCCGCTCCGCAGCCGGCGCCGCAGCGGCGGTTTCCCGCCGGGGCGCCGGAGCGAATGTCCCCTCCCGAGGATCGGAAGTCTCCGGATGCTGTCGCCGGGATCGCTCTGCCATAGGTGTTTTTTGGTTTTTCCGGGCAAAATTAGTGTTTTTTTACCGTTTTTTTGTTATCTTTACAGAAAATAAACTCGACGCGGAGCGCCGGACCGGATTTGGTTTTGCGCCCGAGTTGCATTATCTTTGCGTGCAATTTACCATGAACCCGCTTATGACAACCAAACAACAAACGCTCAAGGCCCCCATCTCCTTCTCCGGGAAAGGCCTCCATACGGGCGTCCAAGTAACCATGACGGTCAATCCCGCCGAAGCCGGCACGGGAATCGTATTCCGCCGCACCGATATCGAAGGGAAGCCCCTTATTCCCGCACTCTGCGACTATGTCGTCGATACCTCACGCGGTACGACGATCGAGGCCGGCGGACACCGTGTCAGCACCATCGAACATATCATGTCGGCACTCTGGACCCTCGGCGTGGACAACGCCCTGATCGACATCGACGGCCCCGAAACGCCCATCATGGACGGCTCCGCATGCGCCTACGCCAAGGCGATCACCGAAACCGGACTTGTCGAGCAGGAGGCCGAACGTACGTTCTATCACGTTACCGAGAAGATGGTCTATACGATTCCCGAAAAGGGCGTCGCCATCATCCTCTACCCCGACGACGAGTTTTCCGTATCGGTCCATGTGGACTACAACTCGAAGGTCATCGGGAACCAGTACGCCACGCTCGATCCCGGCGACGACTACGCCGACAAGATCGCACCCTGCCGCACGTTCGTATTCCTGCATGAAATCGAGCCGCTCATCAAGATGAACCTCATCAAGGGCGGCGACCTGGACAACGCCATCGTCGTCGTCGAGAACCCCGTGCCCGAAGATCAGCTCGACCACCTCAAAAAGGTCTTCAACAAGCCCGACATCGAGATCAAGGCCGGATACCTCAACAACCTCGAACTGCGTTGCAACAACGAACTCGCACGGCACAAACTCCTCGACCTGCTCGGCGACTTCGCCCTGCTCGGCGTACGCATCAAGGGCCGCGTATGGGCGACCCGCCCCGGGCACTTCGCCAACACGGAGTTCATGAAGCAGCTCAAGCACACCATCCGCAAGGCCGGCGAAAAACCCCGCTTCACCTACGACTGCCGCAAGCCGCCCCTCTACGACATCAACGCCATCCGCCACATGCTGCCCCACCGTCCGCCGTTCCTGCTTGTCGATCGCATCTTCCACTGCGACGCCACGTCGGTGGCCGGCATCAAGAACGTTACGATGAACGAGCCCTTCTTCGTCGGACACTTCCCCGAAGAGCCCGTCATGCCGGGAGTGCTCATCATCGAGGCCATGGCCCAGTGCAGCGGCATCATGGTCCTCAACACGGTGCCCGATCCCGAAAACTATTCGACCTACTTCATGAAGATCGACAACGCCAAGTTCAAGCGCAAGGTCGTACCGGGCGATACGCTCCAGTTCGAAATCCACCTGCTCGAACCCATCCGCCGCGGCGTCGCTCTCGTCGAGGCCAAGGCCTTCGTCGGCGAATCGCTCGCCTGCGAGGCGGAACTCATGGCTCAAATCGTTAAAAACCGGAAATAATGATCAGCAAACTCGCCTTCATCCACCCCGACGCCCGGATCGGAAACAATGTTACGGTGGAGCCCTTCGCCTATATCGCCGCAGACGTCGTCATCGGCGACGACTGCTGGGTAGGCCCCGGAGCCGTGATCCACGACGGCGCCCGCATCGGCCGCGGATGCAAGATCCACACCGCGGCATCTGTATCCTGCCTGCCGCAGGACCTGAAATTCGTCGGCGAGAAAACCACCTGCGAAATCGGAGATTACAACGACATCCGCGAATACGTTACCATCAGCCGCGGCACGGCCTCGACGGGGACGACCCGCATCGGCTCGCACAACCTGCTGATGGCCTACACGCACGTCGGCCATGACTGCGTCATCGGAAGCCATTGTGTCATCGCCAACCGCGTGTCGCTCGCCGGAGAGGTGCACGTCGGAGACTGGGTCGTCATCGGAGGCCACGCGGCCATCCATCAGTGGACCCATATCGGCGAGCATTCGATGATTCAGGGCGGAGCCCTGTTAAGCCAGGACCTGCCGCCCTTCGTCATCGTCCGCAACGACACGCTCCGCTTCGCCGGAATCAACAAGATCGGGCTTTCGCGCCGCGGCTTCACGCCCGAGCGCATCGGAGAGATCCACGACGCCTGCCGCATCCTTTTCCAGAGCGGTCTGAACTACATGACCGCCTGCGACGAGGTGGAACGCGAGGTATCCCAAAGCCCCGAACGCGACGCGCTCGTGAACTTCATCCGTGAATCCAAGCGCGGCATCATCAAGCCTTACGAATCGCGCAGCCGGGCCGAATAAATCCGGGGAACGTCGGAAAGATACCCACCAGGCAGCGGGGGCCTTCGCTATGAAACGGCTCCCGCTGCATATTTTTTCACTTACATATTGGTATATCGGAATTTTTCACTATATTTGCGTTGTCGAAAGACGAAGCGAAGAGGAAAGGGGACGGTGAGTCCCCTTCTTTCATAGTTATACACAGCTGAACGACAGGCACATGATCGACACGAAAAAAATTATTGAAGCGGCGGAACGCCACCTCGAGGGAACCGACCGGTTCGTCGTGGAGTGCACCTGCACCCCCGGCAACGAGATCGAACTGACGATCGACAGCGACACGACGGTGGGAATCGACGCCTGCGTGGAGTTGAGCCGCGCCATCGAGGCCGACCTCGACCGCGACGCCGAAGACTTCTCGCTTACGGTAGCCTCGGCGGGCATCGGCTCCGACCTGCGCACGCTGCGCCAGTACCGCAAGATCACGGGACGCCCGGTGGAGGTGCTGCTGACGAGCGGCGTGAAGATCCTCGCCCGGCTCGAAGCCGCCGACGAGGAGGGCATCACCCTCTCCTACGAGGAGAAGCAGGCCGTCGAGGGCAAAAAACGCAAGCAGCTCGTACAGGTAACGCACACCTACCCCTTCGCCGAGGTCAAATACACGCGCGAGTGGCTCGACTTCAAATAATAAGGCTGCCGCATCGTGCCGCCGCCGGCGCTTGAATGCAGGAGGGCTCCGACCCGGAAAGACCGTGCGCCGACAAAACATCGGAAACAACGAAACAATAAAAAGATAACGACATTCAAATGGACAACCTGAATTTGATCAGCAACTTTGCCGAGTTCAAAGAGCTGAAGAACATCGACAAATCGACGATGATCGGCGTACTGGAGGACGTCTTCCGCCACGCGCTTCAGAAACAGTATGAAACGGACGAGAATTTCGACGTCATCATCAACCCCGAGAAGGGCGACCTCGAAATCTGGCGCAATCGCACCGTCGTCGAGGACGGCGCCGTGGAGAACCCCAACATGCAGATCGCCGTATCGGAGGTCAAGGCCATCGACCCCACCTATGAGGTCGGAGACGAATACGCCGACGAGATCAAACTCTCGTCGTTCGGACGCCGCACGGTGCTCTCGCTGCGTCAGAACCTCGCCTCGCGCATCCTCGACCTCGAGAAGGCGAACCTCTATGAAAAATACTCGGAGAAGGTCGGCGAGATCGTTACCGGAGAGGTCTACCAGGTATGGAAGAAGGAGGTGCTCATCCTCGACGACGAGGAGAACGAACTCATCCTCCCCAAGACCGAGCAGATCCCCAACGACTTCTACCGCAAGGGCGATACGATCAAGGCCATCGTCAAGTCGGTCGAGATGAACAACAATCAGCCGCGCATCATCCTTTCGCGTACGGCCAACCAGTTCCTCGAGCGGTTGTTCGAACAGGAGGTTCCCGAGATCTTCGACGGCCTGATCACCATCAAGAAGATCGTCCGCATCCCCGGCGAGCGTGCCAAAGTTGCCGTGGAGTCCTACGACGAGCGTATCGATCCCGTAGGAGCCTGCGTCGGCATGAAGGGCTCGCGCATCTACTCGATCGTCAAGGAGCTGCGCAACGAAAATATCGACGTAGTGAACTACACGGCCAACACGCAGCTGATGATCCAGCGCGCCCTGAATCCCGCGAAGATCTCCTCGATCACCATCGACGAGGAGAAGAAGACCGCCTCGGTCTACCTCAAGCCCGACCAGGTGTCGCTGGCCATCGGCAAGGGCGGCCTGAACATCCGCCTCTCGAAGATGCTTACGGGTTACGACATCGATGTCTACCGTGAGATCGAGGAGGAGGACGTCGCCCTCACGGAGTTCGCCGACGAGATCGACGGATGGATCATCGACGCCCTGAAGAGCGCCGGATGCGACACGGCGAAGAGCGTGCTCGAACTGCCCGTCGAGGAGATCGCCGCACGCGCCGACCTCGAGCTGGAGCAGGCGCAGAAGGTCGTCGAAATTCTGAAGGCCGAGTTCGAATAACCAAAACCGCAAGAAAGGAGAACATTAAAATATGGGTAACGAAAGAAAAATAAGGCTCATTCAGGTTGCCAAGGAGTTCAACGTGGGTATCAACACCATCACGGACTTCCTGCACAAGAAGGGCATCAAGAGCGACGGATCGCCCAACACGCTGGTCGATGCGGAGACTTATGCCGTTCTGGAGAAGGAGTTCGGATCGAACCGCAGCGCCGCAAGCGCCCGCAACTCGATCCGCGAACGAATCTCCCTGAAGCAGACGACCATCACACTCGAAGAGGCGAAAAAGCAGGAGCGCGAGGAGGAAAAGGAGGTCGTCATCAAAAGCAACGTCATCAGCGTGAAGGACGAACTGCCCCAGCCGAAGATACTCGGCAAGATCGACCTCTCACCCAAACCCAAACCGGCACCCCAGCCGGCTCCTGCACCCAAGCAGGAGGCTGCGCCGACGCCGGAGGTGAAGGCGCCGACACCGCAACCGGAGCCCACGCCCACAGAGGCTCCCTCGGTCAAAGAGGAAACCCCGGCACCCGTTCAAACGCCGGCTCCGCAGCAGACTCCTGCAGCGGAACCCGCACACGAACAAAAGCCCGCACACGAAACGACGGCACCCGCAGCACCGAAGCAGGAAGCCGAAGAGGCGGCTCCGGTTCACGAGGAGGCCCCGAAGGACAACATCTTCCGTCCGGCGACCGTAACCCTCTCCGGGCCCCAGGTGCTCGGTACGATGGATGTCTCGGGATTCGTTCCCGGAGGCAAGCACAAGCGCAAGCGGCTCCAGAAGGAGAAGGTCGATGTCTCGAAGGCCCAGAAGGGCGTGCAGCAGGGCGGCGGCAAATCGGGCAATGCCCCGGGCGGCAACAACAACCGTCCGGGAGGCAACAACCAGGACCGCAACCGCGGCGGGCAACCCTCGAACCAGCCCCGTCCGGGTGAGGGCCGCCGCAACAAGAACAAGAATACCCCGAAACCCATCGTACGCCCCGAAGTGAGCGACGAGGAGGTTTCGAAGCAGGTAAAGGACACGCTGGCACGTCTGACGGCCAAGGGTGCCAAGACCAAGGCGGCGAAATACCGCAAGGAGAAACGCGAGGCCGTCGCCGAGCGTATGAACGAAGAGTTCGAACGCGAGGAGCAGGAGCGCTCGATCCTCAAGGTTACGGAGTTCGTAACCGTGAGCGAGCTGGCCACGATGATGAAAGTCTCTCCGACGGAGGTCATCACCGCCTGCATGAACCTCGGACTGATGGTATCGATCAACCAGCGGCTCGACGCCGAGGCTCTGGTCGTCGTTGCCGAGGAGTTCGGATACAAGGTCGAATTCGTATCGGTGGAGATCCAGGAGGCCATTGCCGACGACCACGAGGACAAGGAGGAGGATCTCGTGCCGCGTCCGCCGATCGTTACGGTCATGGGACACGTCGATCACGGTAAGACCTCGCTGCTGGACAACATCCGCAAAACGAACGTCATCGAGGGCGAGGCCGGAGGTATCACGCAGCACATCGGTGCCTACAGCGTCGAGCTCAACGGTCAGAAGATCACCTTCCTCGACACCCCGGGACACGAGGCATTCACCGCCATGCGCGCCCGCGGTGCGAAAATCACCGACGTGGCGATCATCATCGTGGCGGCCGACGACAACGTCATGCCCCAGACGATCGAGGCAATCAACCACGCCCAGGCGGCCGGTGTTCCGATGGTATTCGCCATCAACAAGATCGACAAGCCCAACGCCAACCCCGACCATATCAAGGAGCAGCTCTCGCAGATGAACTACCTCGTCGAGTCGTGGGGCGGCAAGTACCAGGATCAGGAGATCTCGGCCAAGAAGGGCATCAACCTCGACAAGCTGCTCGAGAAGGTGCTGCTCGAGGCCGAAATGCTCGAACTGAAGGCCAACCCCAACAAGAAGGCCGTGGGTACGGTGATCGAATCGACGCTCGACAAGGGCCGCGGATACGTTTCGACGGTTCTCGTGCAGACCGGAACGCTCCATATCGGCGACGTCATCCTCTCGGGAACCTTCACGGGCCGTGTCAAGGCCATGTTCAACGAGAATGGCAAGAAGGTTACCGAAGCAGGACCTTCGACCCCCGTACAGGTGCTCGGTCTGAACGGTGCCCCGCAGGCCGGCGACCTGTTCAACGTCATGGACGACGACCGCTCGGCACGCGAAATCGCCAACAAGCGCGAACAACTCCAGCGCATGCAGGGCATCATGACCCAGAAGCACGTTACGCTCGACGAGATCGGACGCCGCATCGCCATCGGCTCGTTCAAGGAGCTCAACATCATCGTCAAGGGTGATGTGGACGGTTCGGTGGAGGCCATGTCCGGATCGCTCATCAAACTCTCGAAGGAGAGCGTCCAGGTCAATGTCATCCACGCCGCCGTGGGCCAGATCTCCGAATCCGACGTCCTGCTGGCCGCCGCATCGAATGCCATCATCGTGGGATTCCAGGTGCGTCCGTCGGCCGCGGCACGCAAGCTCGCCGAGAAGGAGGAGATCGAAATCCGCCTCTATTCGATCATCTACGACGCGATCAACGATATCAAGGATGCCATCGAGGGTATGCTCGAGCCGGTCATGAAGGAGGAGATCGTCGCTTCGGTCGAGGTCATGGAGATCTTCAAGATCTCGAAGGTCGGAACCGTCGCCGGATGTGTGGTCCGCGAAGGCAAGCTGCAGCGCTCGACTCCGATCCGCGTCATCCGCGACGGTATCGTGATCTACACCGGAAAACTCGGATCGCTCAAGCGCTTCAAGGACGACGTCAAGGAGGTTGCCTCGGGACAGGACTGCGGTCTGAACATCGAATCGTTCAACGATATCCGCGTAGGCGATATCGTCGAGGGATACGAGCAGGTCGAGGTCAAGCGGAAATAACCCGGAACAGAAACGAACAGTTAGGAAAATGGGACAAAGGATTAATTTTTAAACCATACCCCAAACTCATACCAAATGAATACGCAGATCAAATTTACAACGCCCGAAGAGGCCGTCAAGGTCATCAAGTCGGGAGATCATGTGCACCTGAGCTCCGTAGCATCGGCTCCGCAGTGCCTGATCAACGCCATGTGCAAACGCGGCGAGGCCGGAGAGCTGAAGAACGTCCATGTACACCACCTCCACACCGAGGGCCCGGCTCCCTATGCCGACCCGAAGTTCGAGGGCATCTTCCAGCTCGACTCCTTCTTCGTGGGCGGCAACGTCCGCAAGGTTACCCAGAGCGGCTATGCCGACTACATCCCGGTATTCCTGAGCGAGACACAGAAGCTCTACCGCTGCGGCGCCGTACCCTGCAACGTCGCCATGATCCAGGTATGCCCGCCCGACAAGCACGGCTATGTGTCGCTCGGCACGTCGGTCGATGCGACGCTCGCAGCCGTGGAGTGCGCCGATTACGTCATCGCCGTGGTAAACAAGCACGTTCCCCGCGCCTTCGGCCAGGCCATGATCCCCATGTCGAAGATCGACCTGTTCGTCGAGGACGATACGCCGCTCGTTGAGGCGAAGTTCTCGGAGCCGAACGAGATCGAAACGGCCATCGGCAAGCACTGCGCCGAACTCATCGGCGACGGCGCCACGCTCCAGATGGGTATCGGCGCTATCCCGAACGCCGTGTTGAGCCAGCTCGGAGGGCACAAGAACCTCGGTATCCATACCGAGATGTTCGCCGACGGCGTACTGCCCCTCGTCGAGAAGGGCGTCATCAACGGCGAGGCCAAGAAGACCGACCCGGGCAAGATGGTTTCGACCTTCCTGATGGGTTCGCAGGCCGTATACGACTTCATCGACGACAACCCCGGCGTGCTGATGATGGACGTGGGCTACACGAACGACCCCTACATCATCTCGCAGAACGACAACTTCGTGGCCATCAACTCGGCCCTGCAGATCGACCTCACTGGCCAGGTTTGCGCCGACTCGCTCGGAACGAAGTTCTGGTCGGGAGCCGGCGGTCAGATCGACTTCGTTTACGGCGCTTCGCTCTCGAAGGGCGGAAAGGCCATCATCGCCATGCCCGCCATCACGAACAAGGGCGTCTCGAAGATCTGCCCCACGCTGCTCGACGGCGCCGGCGTCGTAACGTCGCGCTTCCATGTGCACTGGGTCGTAACCGAATTCGGCGCCGTGGATCTCTACGGCAAGTCGATGCAGGAGCGCGCCCGGCTGCTCATCTCGATCGCACACCCCTCGGCCCAGGAGGAGCTCGACCGCGCCGCCTTCGAACGCTGGGGGTCGCACCACCACTACATCAAGCAGTACATGAGCGAGAAGTAGCCCGACAGGTTACGGATTCATACCCGAAAACGGGATTCCGGCTTCAATCCGGAATCCCGTTTTTACTTTTCGGCGAATAACAGCGATTTTTAACAGGTTTCTTTTGGTTGCGATAGAAAAATATTTTATTTTTGTAGGCATACAGGCACAATAATATTTCTATCACACGAGTTCACAGAAAATTCCGAATGTTTCAACTTAAATCAAAAACTACTATGAAACTTTTGACAACCAAGAACCTCATCGGTTCGTTGTGCGGAGTCGCCATGCTCTCCGCCGGACTGACCTCCTGCGCCCCAAAGCAGAACACGCTGACGGAAGAGGAAATTGCCGACGGCTGGGAACTCCTCTTCGACGGCAAGAGCCTCGATCAGTGGAAGGATTTCAACGGCGATTCGCTCACGCAGCCCTGGCATGTCGTGGACGGATGCATCCAGGCAAACGGCGACGGCAGCGATCTGTCGGGCTACATCGTTACCAAGAAACAGTACGAGAACTTCATCCTCGACTGGGACTGGAAACTCTCGCACGGCGGTAACAGCGGCATGCTCTACCATGTCGTCGAGGACCCCTATTTCTTGGTACCTTATGTTACCGGCCCGGAGTATCAGCTTATCGACGAGGAGGGTTGGGAAGAGGATAACGCCCCCACGAAACTCGAAGAGTGGCAGCGCCTGGGCGTCGATTACGCCATGCACCTGCCCGACAAGGCCGCCATGCAGGTCAATCCGCAGGGTGAGTGGAACTCCTCGCGCATCGTCTTCGACAACGGACATGTCGAGCACTGGCTCAATGGCAAGAAGATCCTCGAGTTCGAGGCCTGGACCGACGACTGGTTCGCCCGCAAGCACAGCGGCAAGTGGGAAACAGCTCCCGAGTACGGTCTGGCACGCAAGGGCGTGATCTGCCTCCAGGACCACGGATATCCCGCCTCGTTCCGCAACATCAAGATCAAGGAGCTGCCCCGCAAGGCCGGCAAGGAGGTTACGCTCTTCAACGGCAAGGACCTCACCGGCTGGGAGGCTTACGGAACGGAAAAATGGTATGTCGATAAGAACGGGTATCTGGTATGCGAGAGCGGTCCCGACAAGCAGTACGGATACCTCGCTACGCGCGAATACTACAACGACTTCGACCTGACGGTGGAGTTCAAGCAGCTGGCAAACGGCAACTCGGGCGTTTTCTTCCGTTCGTTCGTCGAGCCGCCCGTGAAGGTACACGGATGGCAGTGCGAAGTTGCTCCCAAGAACTGCGACACGGCAGGTATCTATGAATCCTACGGCCGCGGCTGGCTCGTGCAGATCCCCGAGGAGAAGGAATCGATCCTCAAGGAGGGCGACTGGAACACGCTGCGCCTGCGCGTTGAGGGCGACCACGTCCAGACGTGGCTCAACGGCGAAGAGATGGTCGATATCCACGATGCCAAGATCGGTGCCGCACAAGGCCGCATCGCCCTGCAGATCCATGACGGCGGCGGCATCAAGGTACAATGGCGCAACCTCAAACTTACCGAACTGTAACAGGATCATCAAAACCCTAAAATATCGAATCACAAATGGGAATCAACAGAAGAAACTTCCTCAAGACGGCCGGCGGCCTGGCTCTGCTGACAATCGTCCCGAGCCGCGTACTGGGAGGGCCGAAGCACGTCGCCCCGAGCGACCAGCTTACGAAAGGTATCATCGGCGTCGGCGGCATCGGCCGCACGAGCTACCACTTTACCAGCGACGAGCGCTGTCGTCTGGTGGCCATCTGCGACGTCGATAAGGACCATCTGGCAAGCGCCCTGGAACTGGGCAAGCAGAAGTTCGGCCAGACGCTCAAAACCTACCATTTCTACCGCGACCTGATCAACGACCCGAACGTCGATATCGTCCATATCGCCACGCCGCCCCACTGGCACGGCATCATGGCCGTCGAGGCCGCACGCGCCGGGAAGGATATCTGGTGCGAGAAACCCATGACCCGCACCATCGGCGAGGGCAAGCGCGTCATGGAGGCCGTCAAGCAGAACGGACGCATCTTCCGTCTGAACACCTGGTTCCGCTTCACCGATACCTTCTACGGACTCGGCACGACCGTCGAGCCGCTGAAGAAGCTCGTGGACAGCGGCATGCTCGGATGGCCCCTGAAGGTTACCATCTCGGGCGCCACGGGATTCACCTGGAAATTCTTCTGGGTGGGCAAAGAGAATCTCACCCCGCAGCCCGTGCCCGCCGCGCTGGACTACGACCTCTGGCTCGGCCCGGCACCCTACAAACCCTACAACGTACACCGTACGCACCAGACCTTCCGCGGATACTGGGACTACGACGGCGGCGGCCTGGGCGACATGGGTCAGCACTACATGGACCCCGTGCAGTACCTGCTCGGCAAGGACAACACCTCGCCCGTCAAGGTCGAGGTGGATGCCCCGCAGCAGCATCCCGATGCCATCGGCATCTGGCGCAAGATCGTCTACACCTATGAGGACGGCTGTCAGATCGTACTCGAGGGCGAGGGCTACGAAAGCCTGGGCAAGGTGCCCTATATCGAAGGGCCGAAGGGTAAGGTGTACAAAGGATTCGAATGCACGATTCCGGATGTCATGAACAAGCTCGCCGAGCTGCCCGATCCCGAACCGCAGAACACCGACTTCATCCAGTGCGTCCGCAACCGCGAACGCTTTGCCCTGGACGAAGTCAAGGGATACCACAGCGCCACGCTCGTGAACATGGCCCTCTGCGCCCTGCGGCTGAACCGCTCGCTGCAGTTCGATCCCGAGAAACAGCTCTTCGTCAATGACGACGCGGCCAACCGACTGATCGACCAGCCGATGCGCGCCCCGTGGAAAATCTGATCCGTAACGCTCAAAACATGCACATCATGAAGAAATTACTCATCATATTGCTGGCCTGCTGCCTCGTGCCTTTCACGACGGAGGCGCAGGACACCCGGCAGCGGACCGCCACGACCATCATCGCCGATGCGCTGGCGCAACTTCCTGCCGAAACATCCGATGTATACAACACGCTCATGCAGGAGCTTGCCTCGACGGGAGCCCAAGGTATCAGCGAACTGGCCGGCATGCTCGTTCCTGCGGATCAGGGACAGAATGCCATCGTGGAGTACGCCTTGAGCGGCGTGGCCCACTTCGTATCGGCAGAGGGCCGCGAAGCCGCCCGCGCCGAGGTCCGCAAGGGCCTTGCCGATGGCATCGCCGCCTGCACGGACAAACCCAACCAGGCCTTCCTGCTCTCGCTGCTGCAGATCTGCTCGACGGCCGAGGATGCCGGTGTATTCGTTAAATACGCCAACGATGAATACCTCGCCGATGCGGCCATCCGCGGGCTCATCTCGACCCCGGCATCGGAAGGAACGATCCTTCAGCTGATGCAGGAGACCGAAAAGCCGACGGCACTGCTGGCATACGCCGCCTCGGTACGCCCGAGCGAAGGCGCTGAGGAGATTCTTCGCTCCTGGCTCACGGACTACCCCACGGACAACACAACAAAAGAAGCAATCTACAATGCGCTGGCAGCCTGCGGCAGCAAGTCCTCGCTCAAGGTGCTGGCAGACGCTGCGGCAGCCTCGGACTATGACTTTACGCCGAGCGATGCCACGAGCGCCTACATCCGTCTGGTGAACCGTCTGGCCGAGCAGGGCGACGTGAAGAGTGCGCTCGCCGCCGCCAAGTCGCTGGCCAAGGCCACGGCCCGCACGAACGTACGCGCCGCCGCCCTGGAGGTGATGCTCAAATACGACGCGAAGAAGCGCACGCAGAATCTGCTCGCAGCGCTGAATGATGCGAACCGCGAATACCGCGGTGCCGCTCTCGACTATGCAAACGACTTTGCCGACGAGGCGCTCTATGCCGCCGTGGTCAAGAAGATGCCGTCGCTGCCGGAAACGACCCGCACGGATATCGTAAACTGGCTGGGAGCCCGTCATGCCGCTTCGCAGATCGACGTGGTTGTCGCCATGATCGGATCGAGCGATGAGGAGCTGGCCACCGCAGCCATCCGTGCCGCCGGAAAGATCGGCGGCGATGCAGCCCTCGAAGCGCTGATCGGCCAGCTGGGCGGCGCGCATGCCGCAGCTGCAAATGCAGCCCTGCGGGCCTTCAACGGCTCGGTGAACGAGGGTCTGATCGCAGCGCTCGACAGCACGCCCGAGACGCAGGTACAGGCGCTGGAACTGGTCGCCGCACGCCGCATCGCAAAGGCTTCGGACAAGGTATTCGCCCTGCTTGCATCGGATGACAAGGCCGTGAGCGCCGCTGCCATCGAAGCATTGGCAGGCGTCAGCACGATCGGCGATTTCGACCGGCTCTGCGACCTGATGGACAAGGCTGCCGGAGAAGATGTTGCCAAATACCAGGCTGCGCTGAAAAACGCCCTCGCCACGCAGGAGCCTGCCACGCAGTATGCCAAGGTTTCGGGACGTATGAAGACCGCCCCGGAACAGACGCGCTACTACACGCTCCTCGCACAGTCCGGAAGCCGTGAGGCAATCGACGCCCTGCTGGCCGCCGAGAACCGCGAAGCGGCTTTTGCGGCCCTGCTGGAGGTGGACAATCCCGCGATGATCGATGTGCTCTACGAGCTGGCAACGACCAATCCCACCTGGACCAATGACGCCATTTCGTGCTATGCGGATTTCGTGGCAACGCATGCCGCACCGGAGCTGCGTCCCGACCTCTACCGGAAGGGCCTCGAAGCCAAACCGTCGGCTGACGTGCAGAACAAACTGTTGCGCGCCTTGGCCGCCACCTACTCGTTCCCCTCGATCGTTGTCGCCGCAAACTACCTCGATACGCCCGAGACGGCCGAAGCTGCCGCATATGCCGTGAAGACCATTGCGGCCAAGCATCCCGGAAAGGGCGGTGAGGAGGTCGTAGCCGCATTGGAAAAGGCGCAGGAGATCTATGCCGGACTCTCCAAGACGGATGCCGACGCAGGCTATGCCGTGGATGAGATCAAGGGCCTGCTGGCCAAATATGCCGAAGCTCCCCGCTTCGAACTCCCGGCCGACGAGGCTGCTGAAGGTTTCGAGGTGCTCTTCGACGGACGCTCGATGGAGAAGTGGACCGGCAATACGACCAACTACGTTCCGCTGAACGGCACGATCGACGTAACGGCCCAGTACGGCGGCAGCGGCAACCTCTATACGAAGAAGGAGTACAGCGACTTCATCCTTCGTTTCGAATTCGCCTTCATCCGCCCGGGGGTGAACAACGGTATCGGAATCCGCACCCCGATGGGCGTCGATGCCGCCTTCCACGGCATGGAGATCCAGGTGCTCGACCATGACGACCCGATCTACAAGAACATCGAGGTCTACCAGCAGCACGGATCGGTTTACGGCGTCATTCCGGCCAAGCGCGTGAAGTTCGGCGAACTGGGAAGCTGGAACGTCGAGGAGATCCGCGCCGTCGGCGACCACATCACCGTAACGGTGAACGGCGAGGTGATTCTCGACGGCAACATCCGCGAGGCATGCCAGGGACACAACGTGGCCCCCGACGGATCGACGAAGAATACCTACATGATCGACGGCCGCAACCATCCGGGCCTCTTCAACAAGAAGGGACACATCGGGCTTCTGGGACACGGCCCCGGCATCCAGTTCCGCAACATCCGCATCAAGGAGCTCTGACCCCTTCAGGATAGGATGCAACAATCAAAAGCCCGCTCCGAAGAGCGGGCTTTTTGTATACCGCAAAGGAGAAGGTTTCGAAATAAAATCGTATATTTGTGTGCGAAAAGCGGATTATGCGGGACTGCCCCGCCCGATCCGTTTCAACATACCAGCGCAA
The DNA here is from genome assembly GCA_019119615.1 of Candidatus Alistipes stercoravium. Taxonomy (GTDB): domain Bacteria; phylum Bacteroidota; class Bacteroidia; order Bacteroidales; family Rikenellaceae; genus Alistipes; species Alistipes stercoravium. The sequence goes on from DWWQ01000055.1 coordinate 24,965, forward strand.
ACAAACAATGACTACTTCCGCATCTTCGGGGGCGGGCCCTGTTACGATCATAGCCATCGGAGCCGGGAACCGCACCAACAAGTATCTGGAATATGCCGTCAGGCATCCCGAACGGCTCAAACTCGTCGGCGTCGTAGAGTTGAATCCGATCCGCCGCAAGGCCGTTGCCGAAAAATTCGGGCTCGACGCATCGCAATGCTTCGAGAATTACGACCTCTTTTTCCAAAAGCCGGTTCCGGCGGATGCCGTACTGATCGCCACGCCCGAGAACATGCACTACGATCCCTGCATGAAGGCTATCGAGGCGGGATACAACATTCTGCTCGAGAAACCGATCGCACAAACCCTGCCGGAATGTTGCCAGATTGCCGAAGCTGCCCGGCGCAAGGGAGTTATCGTCGGCGTATGCCATGTGCTGCGCTACCATCCCTATTTCATCAAGATCAAGGAGATCGTCGATTCGGGCGAACTGGGCGAGATCATCTCCATCAGCCACATCGCTTCCGTAGGCCTCGACCGCACGACGCACGGATTTGTCCGCGGCATGTGGCGCAAGGAGGAAGTTACCAATCCGATGCTCATCTCGAAATGCTGCCACGACATCGATTTTCTGCTGTGGCTGACCAAAGCCCGCTGCCGAAAACTATCCTCCTTCGGATCACTGCGCTGGTACCGTCCCGAGAATGCTCCGGAAGGAAGCACCGAACGCTGCATCGACTGCCCGCATGAGGCGGAATGCCCCTATTCGGCCGTGGACCTCTATTACAACCGGCGCGACTGGATCTCGAACTTCGACATACCGAAAGGCTCCACGCTCGACGAGGTGTTGCTGCGCGAACTGCGGACCGGAAACTACGGCCGATGCGTCTTCCGTTGCGACAACGACGTCGTGGACCACCAGATCGTCTCGATGGAGATGGACAACGAGGTTACCATCTCCTTCTCGATGGATACCTTCACGTTGGGCGACCAGCGCGAAACGCACATACGGCTGACGAAGGGCGAAATCGACGGCGACGAGCGCACGTTGCGCGTCTGCAAGTTCCGCGGGGCCGAAGAGAAGATCTATGATTTCTCGAATATTCTCGGAACGCCTTTCCACGCAGGGGCCGATCTCAATCTGATCGAAGATTTCGTCGATACGTTAAGTCGCCGGGAGCATCGGTTCCGCACCTCGATCGGGCACTCCGTAGAGAGCCACCGCATCTGTTACGAGGCCGAACGGAGCCGTCTGACGGGCGAAACGATCACCCTGGAGGAACGGCCTGCACTGGAGTAGATTCTCGAAAAACCGGACGAAACTGAAAGACACGGCCTCATAGCCGTGTCTTTTTCATAAATACTTTGCGGCCAGCACGGTCTAAATGTCATTACAACACTCCACCAACTCCATTCGAAGCAGAGGAAAGGGATTTCCCTGGCCGTCTGTTTCCGAACGCTCGAATACGCGGAATCCAAGCCGGCGGTAAAAGTCCGCGGCCTGTGGATTCTGGACGTTTACATCCACATAGCGGCATCCATACTCCCGGACAGCCACTTCGGCCAATACCCGCCCGAAGCCACAACCGAAATAATCGGGCGACACGAAGAGCATTTCGATCTTCCGGTTCTCCATGCCGATAAATCCGACGAGGCGACCTCCATGACGGGCGACAACAAGGGATTCAACCGAACGGAGTGCCTGGTGCACAAAGGGGATCAAACGTTCGATATCCGCCTCGGCAAGGAAATGGTGGCTGGCCCGCACGGATTCATTCCATAATTGGAAAAGTTCCGTTATGCACTCATCCGTCCGCTCAACCTCGCGGACAACGGTTGGGCGTGCGATTCTTTTGCGGAAGTAGAGCATATCGCTCAAAATACGCCCCTCTTCCACTATCGGATGGTCGTAATGAAGCGTGAAAAAATCCGGTACCGAATGCGTATAGACAAAACCGCATTCTTTATAAAAAGAGACGGTCTGCCGACTGTCTCCGGTACCTACCGTCATAAAAACGAAATTATCACCGTAATGCCGGCACAGGTATTCGATCATCATACGACCATAGCCTCTTCGCTGAAATGCCGGCGACACGGCAATATTCTTGAGTTCGCAGACGCCACCTCCTTCATCGGTTACCACCGCAATACATACAGGCGCTCCGTCATCGGCCTGCAAGACAAACATCTCGCCCCGCTCCAGATAACGGTCGATCATGGATTCCTGCTCGTCCGCAAGCAGCAGCAAGTCAAGATAGCGCTTTTTATTTCCCGTAATCTGCTCGAATTTCATAGATCATGAAGTTGCATTGACCGCATAACGGTAAAAGTAAGCAATTTACCATAGATACAAAAAAAGGTCAGACCATAAAGATCTGACCTTGAAGAGGCGGCTACCTACTCTCCCACGGGAAAACCGCAGTACCATCGGCGTTAGTGAGCTTAACTTCTCTGTTCGGAATGGGAAGAGGTGGAACCTCAC
>DWWQ01000056.1 GCA_019119615.1 Candidatus Alistipes stercoravium
GGGTGTCGAAGCCGTCGGAGCCACCCTGCAGACAACTCCGTAACCGAAATCCGGATGCGCTACGAAGGGGGCTATCGGGCGAAACAGCCCGCAAGAGACCCGCACCGACGCACTCCGACCGAGAAGAAAGACCCACGCAGATATGGGAAAAGACAAACTCCGCAAATTCCGCGAAAACCTCACCTTCGCCTGCTTCGTACAACCCGAATTCGACGAAGTATTCCGCCGCGACCACCCTCTGAAAGGACACTGGCACGAGGCGTTTTTCCACAACGACCGTCCGATCGTCCTCGAACTGGGGTGCGGCAAGGGCGAATACACCGTGGCGCTGGCCGAACGCGACCCCTCGCGCAACTACCTGGGCATCGACATCAAGGGGGCCCGCATGTGGCGCGGCGCCAAAACGGCCACTGAACGCGGCATGGCGAATGTCGGCTTCCTGCGCACACGCATCGAGTTCATCAACAGCCTTTTCGCCGAAGGCGAGGTCGCCGAGATCTGGATCACCTTCCCCGACCCGCAGCTCAAGACCCGCAGGGCCAAAAAACGGCTTACGTCGCCCCTCTTTCTCGAATATTACGCCCGCATGCTGCAGCCCGACGGATTGATCCACCTGAAGACCGACTCGAAGCACCTCTACGCCTACACGAACGAGGTCATCCGCCACTTCGGACTCCCCTGCACCGTGTCGAACGACGACATCTACGGCTCGGGGTACGCCGACGAGGTGCTCTCCGTGAAGACCGCTTACGAGAGCCGCTTCCTCGGCATGGGACTGCCGATCACCTACACCTGCTTCTCGCTCGGCGGGCAGCGCGACTTCCCCTGGTTCGACTGGGAAGAGGACGAAAAACTCGAAAAGGACAACGAGGAGGCCCGGCACACGGGGCACTGATCGACAACCCGATACATCGGACCGGTCCCGGCAGCGAAAACAGCTGTCGGGACTGTTTTTTATATAGGTAAATAGCTTTTTTTGCATAATCTACTAAAATTTTAGAAGAAAATTTGTTCTTCTAAATTTTTAGTAGTAATATTGCGAAGAGAAATCAAAATCAAGCAAACCATGAACACGAAAAACGGCATACCCGAACTGACGCGCGGCGAAGAGGAGATCATGCAGATCCTCTGGCAGCTGGGCAACGGCGTGGTGAACGAGATCATCGCCCGCACCGACGAGCCGCACCCGAAATACACGACCGTGGCCACTTTTCTCAAGATTCTCGAGAACAAGGGATTCATCCGCCACGAGGCCGAAGGGAAGAGCCACCGCTACTACCCCGTCATCAGCCGCGAGGCCTACAAGCGCGGCGTAATGTCCTCGATGCTCACGACCTACTTCGACGGATCGCTGGCCCAGCTTGTCTCCTTCTTCTCACAGCACGAGCAAATCCCGACAGGCGAAATGGAGGAGATTCTCGAGATCATGCGGCAGGCCGGAAAATAATTATCCACCCAACCGAAACCGACCGAAATGAAAGCGCTTCTCGTCTATATGTTCGAGGCTGCGGTATGCAGCGGCATTCTGCAGGCCGCCTACGCCTGGCTCCTTGAACGGCGCGTACCTCACCGCTGGTGCCGCATCTACCTGCTGCTCTCGGTACCGCTGGCAGCCGTAATTCCGCTGCTGCGCATACCGGTATGGCCCGGTGAGGTGATCACGATGGCCGCGCCGACGGCCGGCCTGCCGACGGCACAGATCGCGGCGGAACCGCTTGCTTCACCGGCATTCGATCCGACAGGGCTGTTTGTCGCCCTGCTCGCACTCGGCACGGCGCTGCTCGCCGGCGTGATGGTGGCGCAGATCATACGCATCCGACACCTGCGCCGCGGTGCCGAAATCACCCGCACGAGGCGCTTCACGCTCATCAGAACCCTGCAGAAGATCGCCTCCTTCTCGTTTCTGCGCTCGATCTACGTCTGGCAGCAGACCCCGGCGGAGGAGCTGGAAGCCATCGTGCGCCACGAGATGAGCCACATCGCCCACCGCCATTCGGTCGAACGGCTCGCCATGGAGTCGATGAAGGCGCTGCTGTGGTGGAACCCCTTCGTATGGATCGCCGCACGGCGCCTGACCGAAGCCGAGGAGTTCGAGGCCGACAGCGACGTACTGAAAGAGGGCTACGACAAAGAACTCTACATGCATGTGATATTCAGGCAGCTTTTCGGTTATAGTCCGGAAATAGCCAACGGGCTGCGAAGTTCATTAACCAAAAAACGATTTCAAATGATGCTTTCACAGACCCCGGGCAGGCATGCCCTGCTCCGCCTCGCGGGAACGCTCCCCGCAATCGCAGGCCTTCTGTGCGCCTTCTCGTTCACCACACGCGCCGCCGAGATCCGCACGACAACCGAAACCGTCCAGACAGCCGGTAACGGGAAAAACGTCTCCTTCTACATCGCGGACAACCAGGACGGGAAACCGCTTTCAGGCACCCTTATCCGAATTGAGGGAATCTCCCGCGGCACGGTTACCGACGAAACGGGATATGCCGAAATCGAAGCGGCCCCGAGCTCGACGATCCAGATATCCCATATCGGCTACGAAACGAGGGAGGTTCGCGTCTCCGAAGACAACGAGCCGATACGCTACCTCCTTATGATGGAGCGTTCCGAGGCTCCGGGCAGGGAGCAGGCCGCAACTCCCGACAACGACGACGATACGGTCCTTGTCGCCGAACAGATGCCCACGTTCCAGGGCGGCGATCTGAACACCTTCCGCAACTGGGTGCAGGAGGGACTCCGCTACCCCCAAGGGGCGCTTGACGCCGGCATACAGGGCCGCGTGGTCATCACCTTCGTCGTCGGGAAGGAGGGCAGCATAACGGACATCAAAATTCTGCAGAGCCCCGACACGCGTCTTTCGGACGAAGTGATCCGCCGGCTGCGCGAGTCCCCGAAATGGACGCCCGCCAGGGACCAGGGGAAGCTCGTACGGATCAAATATGTGATTCCGATCGATTTCCGCCTTCCCCAAAAGCCGGAACAGACGGCTGCGACCACAGCTGCGGCAGCGACCAACGACGAACCCTACCTGGTTGTCGAGCAGATGCCCACCTTTCAGGGCGGCGATCTGAACACCTTCCGCAACTGGGTCATGGCCCACCTGCGCTATCCGCAGGAGGCGGCTAAACAGGGTACTCAGGGCCGTGTGGTCCTCACCTTCGTCGTCGAGAAGAACGGCTCGATCGGAGAGGTCTGCGTCCTCATGTCGCCCGACGAGCAGCTGGCCGGGGAGGCCGTCCGGGTCGTCCAATCGGCAAGCGGCCTGTGGACGCCCGGCGAACAGCGGGGCGAGAAGGTGCGGTTGAAATACGCCATCCCGATCGATTTCCGGCTCAATGCGACGAAGACCCCGACCGGAGAGCCGGAAACCGCAACTCCGGCAACGGATGCCATCGGATAGAAGCGGATCGCCTCACCGCAGAACCGCTCCGGGCTGCAACGACAGACGGTGCCTTTCCTCTTCGGAAGGCGCCGTCTGCGCTATCGTACGGAAGATCACTCTTCCGTCAGGTCGAGCAGCTGCATGATACGTTGCGCGAGCTCCGTATTGTCCATCATCCCGTGGATGGCTTCGGCTCCGGCTCCGTAGAGATAAACCGGAAGCAGGATACCCGTATGGCCCTTCGTCGCAAAACGGTAGTCGATACCGCTTTCGGAGAGCGTGAAGTCGGGATTGCCGCTGCAGATCGACAGGCCGCCCGTCTCATGGTCGGCCGCCACAATGACCAGCGTGCCCGGCGTGCGGTCGGCAAAATCCATCGCGGCAGCTACCGTCTGCTCGAAATCGCGCATCTCCGCCAACAGCCATACGGCATCGTTCGCATGTCCGCCGCCGTCGATCATCGAGCCTTCGATCATCAGCAGGAAGCCCTCGTCATTTCCGGCGCTCTTTTCGGCAAGCAGCTCCATGGCCCGTTTTGCGGCACGCGGCAGGAAATCGCCCCGCGCGGGAGCCTTGATCGGGGTCTCCTTCTCATCGACGGCGCACAACAGGCGCGAGGGTTCGCCCTCCTCCGCCTCTCCGAGCGAGGAGACGACCCGGTATCCGCGCCGCGCGAACGCCTCGGCATAATCACCGCCCTCGTCGCACGACTTGCCGAGGTTCCGCCATCCGGCGCCGATCATCACATCGATGTCCGACACCAGCATGTCGCGCAGGATACCCTCGGTATCGCGGCGTTTTTCGACATGCGCATAGAAGGCCGCCGGCGTCGCATCCTGAAGGGCGCCCACCACAACAAGGCCCGTTGCCATGCCGCGGTCCGCAGCCCGGCGGATCATCGACGTAAGCGGTTCGCCCGAGGGGGTCTGACCCAGCGTGGAGTTGTTGGTCTTGCCGCCTGTAGCAAGGGCCGTACCGGCCGCTGCCGAGTCGGTAACCCGGTTGTTGGCCGAATAGCTCGAGATCAGCGCAATGCCCTCGGCCCGGTCGAAAGCCGTCGGCTCGTAGCCGCCTTCGATCTTGAGCATCGAAACCTGCGCGAGGCCCATGCCGTCGCCGATCAGAAAAATCACGTTGCGCACCTCCCCCGCGGGGTTCTGCGCCGCCAGATTGCCTGCTGCCAGCAGCAATCCGGCTACCAAAAGCATCCATTTTTTCATATCGACAACAAAGTTAGCGATATTGAGCCAACTTTTTACTACATTTACATGAATTAACCGCAAAGAAAAGACATGGAGGTAAAGATCGCCGCAGACTGGAAAGAAATTCTGGTACCCGAATTCGAGAAACCCTACTTCGCCGCCCTGACCGACTTCGTACGCCGCGAGTACGCCACGCAGCGCATCTATCCCCGGGGCAGCAACATCTTCCGGGCATTCGACAAATGCCCCTTCGAGAAGCTCAAGGTCGTCATCATCGGCCAGGATCCCTACCACGGACCCGGCCAGGCCAACGGGCTCTGCTTTTCGGTCGCGGACGGCATCCCCTTCCCGCCCTCGCTGCAGAACATCTTCAAGGAGGTCGAAAGCGACACCGGAACCCCCATACCCGCGACGGGAAACCTCGACCGCTGGGCCGAGCAGGGGGTGCTGCTGCTCAACGCCGTACTGACCGTACGCGCACATGAGGCCGCCTCACATGCCGGGCATGGCTGGGAGACCTTCACCGACGCCGTAGTCCGCGCCATCGCCGAGCGCAAGGAGGGCATCGTCTACATGCTCTGGGGCAGCTACGCCCAGCGCAAGGGAGCCATCGCCGACCCGCAGCGCAACCTGATTCTCAAGGCCGTGCATCCCTCGCCGCTCTCGGTATACCGGGGGTTCTTCGGGTGCCGCCACTTCTCGCGCGCCAACGAATACCTGCGTTCGGTCGGCAAGGAGCCCATCGTCTGGTAGACGGTACATTCAGCGAAGCGCCGCCACCGACAAAAAAACGGCTCCGAAGCAGAGGCTTCGGAGCCGTTCCATTATCTTGCTTTCGGGGATCAGCCCAAATAGGATTTCAGCAGTTTCGAGCGCGACGAGTGGCGCAGCCGGCGAATCGCCTTCTCCTTGATCTGACGCACGCGCTCGCGCGTAAGGTCGAACTTCTCACCGATCTCCTCGAGGGTCATCTCCGAGCAGCCGATGCCGAAGAAGTACTTGATGATGTCGCGCTCACGCTCCGTGAGGGTCTCCAACGCACGGTCCACCTCGGTCGAGAGCGACTCGTTGATCAGCCCGCGGTCGGCGTTGGGCGAATCGGGATTCACCAGCACGTCGAGTAGCGAGTTGTCCTCGCCGTCGGCGAAGGGCGCATCGACCGAGACATGGCGGCCGGCGACACGCAGCGTGTCGGTAACCTTCTCCTTCGGGAGTTCGAGTTCCGAAGCCAGCTCCTCGGGGGACGGCGTACGCTCGTGCTCCTGCTCGAAGCGGGCGAAAGCCTTGTTGATCTTGTTGAGCGACCCCACCTGGTTGAGCGGCAGACGCACGATACGCGACTGCTCGGCCAAAGCCTGAAGGATCGACTGGCGAATCCACCACACCGCATAGGAGATGAACTTGAAACCGCGCGTTTCATCGAACTTCTCGGCGGCCTTGATCAGGCCCAGATTGCCTTCATTGATCAAATCCGGAAGGCTCAATCCCTGATTCTGATATTGTTTTGCCACGGAAACCACGAAACGAAGGTTCGCTTTCGTAAGTTTCTCGAGGGCTTCCTGATCTCCTTTCTTGATTCGCTGGGCGAGTTCCACCTCCTCCTCCACCGTGATGAGCTCCTCCTTGCCGATCTCCTGGAGATACTTGTCCAGCGAGGCGCTCTCGCGGTTGGTGATGGATTTCGTAATCTTTAACTGACGCATTTCTTATCTCTCTACTCCAAAAAATTAGTCATACGTTCCAACCCGCCCCGATCGCCGCGGCTACTCCACAAGCGTATAGCTTGCCGAGCGACCGTCGGGATAGATGCCGTCGATCGAGCGGATCTTCTCGGTCATGCGCTCCATGTCCGAGAGCGAGTAAACCGGCGTGTCGTTGATATGCGTAATGACGAAACCCTCTCTTACGCGTGCCCGGGCCAGGATACCGCCGTTCTTGATTCCGACAACCTGAACGCCGCCCCGGATATCGAGCTCGCGGCAGAGTTTCGTGCCCGCATCGGCCAACTTGCCACCGAGGGCTTCGACCACATCGACACTCTCGCGGGTGATCAATTCCGTTTTACCTGCCTTATTACGCAAAGTAACGTCAAATTGTTTCACGTCGCCGCCTCTTTTTACCGACAATTTCACCTTATCATTGGGTCTGTGGCGGGCGATCTGCTCCTGCAGCGTCGCGGCATCGTTGATCTTCAGTCCGTCGATCTCGAAAATGATGTCGCCCTTGCGGATGCCGGCCTCCGAAGCCGAGCCGCCCTCGACGACGCTGGCCACATAGACACCGCCGATCTGGTCGATGCCCAGCTCCTTGCCCTCCGTATCGAGGAAGTCCTGATCGACCGGACGGAACATGATGCCCAGCATGGCGCGCTGCACGACGCCGTACTCCTTCAGATCGACCACGACCTTGCGGACGATCGACTCGGGAATGGCGAACGAATAGCCGATGTAGCTGCCCGTCTGCGACTTGATGAGCGTATTGATGCCCACCAGCTCGCCGTGCGTATTGACCAGCGCACCGCCCGAATTGCCGGGATTCACCGCAGCGTCGGTCTGGATGAACGACTCGATGCGGAAATCGTTGGGAATGGCGCCCAGATTACGCGCCTTGGCGCTCACGATACCTGCCGTGATGGTCGATTGCAGGTCGAAGGGCGACCCGATGGCCAGCACCCACTCGCCCAGGCGCAGCGCGTCGGACGATCCGAAGGCCAGCGTCGGCAGATCCTCGGCGTCGATCTTCAGCAGCGCCACATCCGTGGCCGAATCCGTACCCACGAGCTTGGCATCGAACGTACGGCCGTCGTTGAGCTTCACGCGCAGTTTCGAAGCGCCGTCCACAACGTGATTGTTCGTAACGATATAGCCGTCCGCGGAGATGATGACGCCCGAGCCGCCGGCACGCTGCTCGCGGTACTGCGGGCGGTCGTCGCCGTAGCCGTACTGCTGGGGGATGCCGAAGAACTCGAGGAACGGATCGTAGCTCCGGTTGCGCCGCATCTCGATCTGCTGGATCGCCTCGATATTGACGACAGCCTTCACGGCATTCTCCGCCGCATAGGTCAGGTCGGGGTATTTCTCACTCTGATATGAGGTAAAGTGCGTACCCAGCGCCGGCGTACGCTCCACTTCGCGTTCGACATACTCTACGCTGCGACCGCCGCTGTTCTTCGCCACGGCCCAGGCCGTTGCACCGCCGGCTACGGCCGACACGGCGACAAGACCCAAAATCAAAAATGCCTTTTTCATAATAAATCGAGTTTTTGAATTGTACTATATTTATTTCGGAGGCAATTTTACTGCATATACTGCTGGTTTTTCAAATTCATTTTGAGGATAAACGCAAGCGGAGGGCGGATTAGTATGTCTTTTTTTCAAAAAAACGGGGCATTCCGACAGAATGCCCCGAAACTTCACGCTGTCAGCGTCTTACAACCCGAATTCCTTACGGATGGCATCCACGGCGTCGAGCCGCTCCCAACCGAAGAATTCGATTTCACGCTCGACCTCGCGACCGTTCTCCCACACCTTCTCGACCTTCCGGTAGGGGCGGTTTCCGAAGTGTCCGTAGGAGGCCGTCGCCTCGAAGATCGGATTCTTCAGACCAAAGCGCTTGACGATGGCCGCCGGACGCAGGTCGAAGAGTTTTTCGATGCGGCGGGCGATCTCCCCGTCGGTCATTCCGGCGAGGGCCGCCGGACGCTGCGAACGGTAGGTATCGACATAGACCGAAAGCGGCTGCGCGATACCGATGGCATACGACAGTTCGACGAGCACCTCGTCGGCGACACCCGCCGCCACGAGATTCTTGGCGATATGCCGCGCGGCATAGGCGGCCGAGCGGTCCACCTTCGAGGAATCCTTGCCCGAGAAGGCGCCGCCGCCGTGGGCACCGCGGCCTCCGTAGGTATCGACGATGATCTTGCGGCCCGTGAGGCCCGTATCTCCGTGAGGGCCGCCGATGACGAACTTGCCCGTGGGGTTCACATGCAGGATGTAGTCGCCTGTAATCAGGTCGGCAAGTTTGTCGCCGGCACGCTCCAGGCGCGCCTTGACACGCGGGATGAGGATCGTGCGCACATCCTCGCGGATCTGCGCCTGCATCTGCTGCTCGGCCTGCTTCTCCGTAAGGCCCTCGCCCGGGAGGATAAATTCGTCGTGCTGCGTCGATACGACGATCGTATGGACCCGCAGCGGCTTGCGCGTCTGCTCGTCGTACTCGATCGTAACCTGCGACTTTGCGTCGGGACGCAGGTAGCGCATCACCTTGCCCTCGCGGCGGATCACCGCCAGCTCCTTGAGGATGACGTGCGAGAGAATCAGCGTTGCGGGCATGTACTCGCGCGTTTCGTTGCAAGCATAGCCGAACATGATGCCCTGATCGCCGGCTCCCTGCTCCTCCTCCGTCTCGCGCACGACACCCTGGTTGATGTCGGGCGACTGCTCGTGGATAGCCGAGAGAATGCCGCACGAATTACTGTCGAAACGATACTCGCCCTTCGTGTAGCCAATGCGGTCGATGACGCGGCGCGCCACCTCCTGCACATCGACATACGCCTCCGAACGCACCTCGCCCGCAACGACCACCAGGCCCGTGGTGCAAAGTGTCTCGCACGCTACCTTCGAATTGGCGTCGTGGCGCAGGAATTCATCCAGAATGGCGTCTGAAATCTGATCGGAGACCTTGTCGGGGTGTCCTTCGGAGACCGACTCCGATGTAAATAAAAAGCCCATTGTTATCCGTTTTTTAGGGTTAAACGTATAAAATGGGAAAAATTGACTGTTGGAATAAAAAACGTGCTGTTTTAGCGATTTTTTATTGTGGTTGCAAGCAGTCCAAATCTTTCCACATTTCCCCGCTTGACAGACGGGACGGCAAAGATAAGGAGTTTTTGCCGATTTGCAAAACATCCCCGCATATTTCCACAAAAAACCGGGGCCCCGCATGCGCAGAGCCCCGGAACAGGATTTCTGCCGGCGGCAACTACCGTCCGAGCATCTTCTTCACCTCGGCAGCCACGGTCTCGCCGTTGTAGCCGAACTTCTCGTCGAGCACCTTGAAGGGCGCCGAATAGCCGAAATGGTTCAGTCCGTGGATCACGCCCGCGTCGCCCACAAGGCCCCGGAGGTTCACTTCGAGACCCGAGGTCATGCCGTAACGCGGCACTCCCGCAGGCAGCACGCTCTCCTGGTAGGAGCGGGGCTGGTCGCGGAAGAGCCCCTCGCTCGGAACGCTCACCACGCGAACCGGAATACCTTCGGCAGCCAGCAGGTCGGCACCGTCCGAAAGCGTCGAGACCTCCGAACCGGAGGCGATAAGCACGGCAGCCGGCTTGGCGGCATCGCGCACCACATAGCCGCCCTTGGCGATCTGCGCGGCCTCCTCGCGGCGGCTCGTCGAGATCGTTTTAAGGCTGCGGATATTCTGACGCGACAGCACGAGGGCCACGGGACGGTGCTCCTCAAGAGCGAGTTTCCATGCCATAACCGTTTCGTCGGCGTCGGCCGGACGCAGCACGAGCATCGAACGCTCGCCCTGATGGTTGCGGACCTGCTCCATCAGCCGGATCTGCGCCTCCTGCTCGATGGGCTGGTGCGTCGGGCCGTCCTCGCCCACGCGGAACGAGTCGTGCGACCAGACATAGATGACATGCAGGCGCATGAGCGCCGACATGCGGATTGCCGGCTTCATATAGTCCGAAAAGACGAAGAAGGTGCCGCATACGGGGATCACGCCTCCGTGCAGCGCCATGCCGTTCATCACGCAGGCCATCGTCAGCTCCGAAACGCCGGCCTGGAAGAAGCGACCCGTAAAGTCGCCCTTTACGAAGGCCTTGGTCTTCTTGAGGAAACCGTCCGTCTTGTCCGAATTCGAGAGGTCGGCCGACGAGACGATCATGTTCTCGACCTTGTCGGCATAGACGCCCAGCACGGCCGACGAAGCGGCGCGCGTAGCCACGTCGGGCTTTACCTCGATTGCCTTGTAGTCGATTTCGGGAAGTTTGCCCGAGAGGAAACGGTCGAGTTTGAGGGCCAGATCCTTGTGCTCCGCACGCCACGACTTCTCGGCGGCTGCGCGTTCGGCGGCCCAGGCGCGCAACGCTTCGCGGCGCTCGGCGAAGACCTCGCGGCTCTCCTCGAAGACGGCAAACGGATCGTCGGGATCGCCGCCCAGATTGCGGATCGTGGCGGCCACGTCGGCACCGGCGGCCGACAGCGGCTGTCCGTGCGTCGAGACCTTGTCCTCGAAGCTCTCGCCCGAGGGGCCCTTGGCACCCTTGCCCATCACCGTGCGTCCGATGATGAGCGTCGGACGCTCCATCTCGCTCTCGGCGGCCACGAGCGCCTCACGGATCGCATTGACGTTGTTGCCGTCGATCGTCAGCACGTTCCAGCCCCATGCCTCGTACTTCATGGCAACATTCTCCGTATCCACCTCGTCCACCTTGGTCGAGAGCTGCACGTTGTTGGCGTCATAGTACATGATGAAGTTCGAGAGGCCGAGGTGGCCGGCGATGCGGCCCACACCCTGCGAGATCTCCTCCTCGATGCTGCCGTCCGAGACGTAGGCGTATGTACGGTGTGCCATCCACTCCCCGAAGCGCGCCGCAAGGAAACGCTCGGCGATCGCGGCACCCAGCGCCATGGCATGGCCCTGGCCCAGCGGGCCCGACGTATTCTCCACACCGCGCAGCACATCCACCTCGGGGTGCCCGGGCGTTACGCTGCCCCACTGCCGAAGCGACTGCAGATCCCCGGTCGTATAGTGGCCGGCGAGCGACAGGGTCGCATAAAGCATCGGCGACATGTGTCCCGGATCGAGGAAAAAGCGGTCGCGGTGCGGATAGGCCATATTGTCGGGATCGTAGCGCAGGAATTCGGCGAAAAGCACCGTGATGAAGTCCGCGCCGCCCATGGCTCCGCCCGGGTGGCCCGATTTCGCCTTTTCAACCATCGCGGCCGACAGAATGCGGATATTGTCGGCGACACGCGCAAGTTTGGAATTTGTAGATGACATGAAGTTTTTTGTTTAATGTTCTGTGTAGCAATCGGTTCGCCTGCCGCCGGAACGATCGGCCCGACAAGCCTCTACAAAGATAACAAAAAAACCTACCCGACCTGCTTTAATTCCAGAATATTTGCTTTCTCCACCTTCTGACGCGCGTAGGGCAGCGTTACGGTGAACTTGCGGGCATCGGTCGAGGGAATCTCGAACATCGTGTCCATCATGATCGCCTCGCAGATCGAGCGCAGCCCCCGGGCGCCGAGCTTGAACTCCACGGCCTTATCGACAATGTAATCGAGCACCTCGTCATCAAAGGCCAGCTTCACGCCGTCGAGCGCAAAGAGCTGCACATACTGTTTGATGATGGCATTCCGCGGCTCGGTAAGGATCGAGCGCAGGGCCGTACGGTCGAGCGGTTGCATGTAGGTCAGCACCGGAAGGCGTCCTACCAACTCGGGAATCAGTCCGAACGACTTGAGGTCCTGGGGCGTAACGTACTGCATCAGGTTGCCCCGGTCGATCGGATCGGCCTGGATGCGTCCGTAGCCCATGGCCCGCGTGTTGAGTCGCTGGGCGATGCGTTTCTCGATGCCGTCGAACGCCCCGCCGCAAATGAAGAGGATGTTGCGCGTATCGACCTGGATGAATTTCTGCTCGGGGTGCTTGCGCCCGCCCTGGGGCGGCACGTTCACCACCGTACCCTCGAGGATCTTCAGCAGCGCCTGCTGCACGCCCTCGCCCGAAACGTCGCGCGTGATCGACGGGTTGTCCCCCTTGCGGGCGATCTTGTCGATCTCGTCGATGAAGACAATGCCCCGTTCGGCCTGCGCCACGTCGTAGTCGGCAACCTGCAGCAGCCGCGAGAGGATGCTCTCGACATCCTCGCCGACATAGCCTGCCTCGGTGAGCACCGTGGCATCGACGATCGTGAAGGGGACCTTCAGCAGCTTGGCAATCGTCCGGGCCAGCAGCGTCTTGCCCGTGCCGGTGGGCCCCACCAGCACGATATTCGACTTGTCGAGTTCGACATCCTCCGCCTTCGGCGCATAAACCAGGCGCTTGTAATGATTGTAGACCGCCACGGACATGTAGCGTTTGGCAGCATCCTGCCCGATGACGTACTGGTCGAGGAAGGCCTTGATCTCCGCGGGCTTGAGCAGCTCCTCCATCTTCATCGGAGCCGCCGTGGCGTGCCCCTTCCCGTTGGGGACGAGGTCGTTGTCGCGCATGATCTTGTAGCCGTTCTCGATGCATTTGTTGCAGATCGAGGCGCCGTTCACGCCCTGGAACATGATCTCCACCTCCGAGCGCCGGGCGCCGCAGAACGAGCAGCACTCCCCGTCGCGGGGCGTCGTGCCGTTGCCGTTTTTATGCTGTGCCATTCGAATTATTTTTCACGTTTGGAGAGTACTTCGTCGATCAGGCCGTACTCCTTGGCCTCCTTGGCCGACATCCAGCAGTCGCGGTCGGCATCCTTCTCGATCCTGCGCAGCGGGGCGCCCGTATGGGCGGCGAGAATTTCGTAGAGCTCCCGCTTGGTCTTCAGGATCTCGCGCGCCGTGATCTCGATATCGGAGGCCTGACCCTGCGCACCGCCCAGCGGCTGGTGGATCATCACCCGCGAATGGGGCAGCGCCGAACGCTTGCCGTGTGCACCTGCGGCGAGCAGCACGGCTCCCATCGAGGCGGCCAGACCCGTGCAGATGGTCGCCACATCGGGATTGACCAGCTGCATCGTGTCGTAGATGCCCAGACCGGCCGAGACGGAGCCGCCCGGCGAGTTGATGTAGATCTGGATATCCTTGTCGGGATCGGTCGATTCGAGGAAGAGCAGCTGCGCCTGGATGATGTTGGCGGCATCGTCGTAAATCGGAGCCCCGAGGAAGATGATGCGGTCCATCATCAGGCGCGAGAAGACATCCATCGTCGCCACGTTGAGCTGGCGCTCCTCGATGATCGTCGGCGAAACGTACGATGCGCTCACCGACTGGAAATCGTGCAGCCGGAGCGAGCTGATGCCCCGGTGCAGCCGGGCGTATTTTTCAAATTCGGAAGTCATATCGCTTGTGCGTTTTCTGTCAAAAAAAGGACTTTGCAAACTTCAAGCCTGCAAAGTCCGAAGTTACGGATTTTTCCGCAAAAACTAAAGCGCCTGGGCCAGTTTGGCGAAATCGTCGGCAGATACGGCCTTTTCCGTTACCTTGACCTTCGACTTCACGTCATCGACGACCTTCACCTCGTAGAGCTTCTCGTAGATCTTCTGTCCCTGCTCCTTGTCGGCGAGGATCTTCTCGGCATAGCCGGCCAGCATGTCATCGGGAGCCGACGGCATGCCGTACTGCGCGAACTGGGCGGCAGCCAGCGCCTTCGCCTCGGCCTGCGCCTCCTCCTTCGTTACGGTGAGGTTGTCGGCCTTGATGAAGTGCTTCTGCAGGTAATTCCAAGTAAACATCTTGAGGAACTGGGCAAAGTCCTTCTCGATATCCTCCATCGTGAACTTGCCCTCGTTGATCGTGTAGAGCCAGCGCTTGAGGAATGCCTCGGGCATCTTCAGGTCTGCTTTCTTGACCAGGTAGTCGCGCACCTCGAGCGTGAAGAGATAGTCGCTCTCGCGGCGCAGCTCGGACTCGATCTGCGCGTCGATGAACTGCTCGAACTCCTCGGCGCTCTTCACGTTGCCGGCGGGGAAAGCCATCTTGAAGAACTCCTCGTTGATCTCCGGCTCGGCGAACTTGCGGATCTTGGTGATCTCCAGCTCGAACTCGGGGTTGATGCCCTCCAATTCCGCCTCCTTGACCTGCAGGCAGGCGGCACGCTGTGCCGGGTTGCGGTAGAGCTCGTTGATGTTCACCTTCGTCTTGTAGCCCACCTTCTGACCGAGGAAGGGCTTGCGGTCCTCCTCGCTCATCGAGATCAGACCGACGTAGGCATCCTCGACCTTCATCTCGCCGTTGTCGAGCGTAACGGTCAGCGCCTCGTCCGAGGTAACCTCCCCGGCATCGACCAGACGGCCGAAGCGGCGCAGGAAGTTCGAACGGTAATCGTCGTGCATCTTCTTCTCGATCTTGATCTTGTGGTAGGTCAGCTTGTCCTTCTCCGACAGGTCGAGCTTGATCTCCGGAGCCTCGCCGATCTCAAACACGAACTCGAACTCCTTGCCGTTGTCGAAGTCGAAGGCACCCTGCTCCTCCGAAGGGATCACATCGCCCAGATAGTCGATATTCTCCTTCTGGAGATACTCGAAAACGGCGTTCGACGCCTTGCGGTAGGACTGCTCGGCCAGCACGCCCTTGCCGTACATTTTCTTGATGATACCCATGGGGACCATGCCCGGGCGGAAGCCCGGAATGTTGGCCTTGCGCTTGTACTCGCGCAGCGCCTTATCGACCTCCTGCGCGTAATCCTGCTCGCCCACGGTAACCTTGATGAGCGAGGTGTTCTGCTCGCGTTGTTCTCTTACGATATTCATATTGAATCGGTTGTTATATTGTTTTCACTCTCGGAATCGGGCTGCAAAGATACGAAATAAAAGAATTAACGGCAATGCAAACCGACAATTATTTTCGCAGGCGGCATACAGCCCCGTCCGAAAGGCCGGAACGGACACCGCCACCCCTTCCGCAGGCAGCGGCGGCTACTCCTCAAGCCAGGCGCGCAGCGTCCCGACGGCCTCGCGGCGCATCGAATCGGGAAGCGTCAGGATGCGCGTGCGGTGGCTGCCGCCGGGCTGGATGAAGGCCTTCATGTTATGCTTGTCGGGCGTTGCGGCCCATGCGGCTCCGGGCGCCGACCAGGGATCGTCGCCGCCGTAGATGAAGATCATCCGCGGATCGTTGCGTTTCAGGTAGCGGGTCATCCGGCGGCCCAGGCGTTTCGAGAACTTCACATGGCGCAGCTCCTCGGGGAGGAAGATGCGGCGCAGGTAGTCCCGCGTATCGACCGACGTGTAGGCGCGGAACGGCTCGGCATCATAGGGATAATAGCCCAGCTCGCGGGCTGCCTGCACGAAGAAGGGAGCCTGCGCGCTGTCCTTCGAGAAATAGTCCGGCCCGGCGCTGGCGAGCAGGAAGTCGAGCAGCACCTGATCCGAAGCCTCCGTCGAGGGGAGTTTTTCCGGGTCGAAACCCCACTGCCAGAGGGCGAAACCGACCTCCAGCGTGCAGTAGTCGTAGATCTCCTCCACGGGAATGCGGAACGTATAGCCCTTCTCGTCGCAGAAGGCGCTGAAACCGGGCAGCAGGTCGGCCTTGCGGCGGAAAAGCTCCGTCTGCAGGGCCCGTACGGCGGCACGGCTCTCGGGGGTTCCCACCTGTGCGAGATAGGGTTCGAAACGCTTGTCCTCGACGGCACGGCAGACCGGGCCCACATAGGGAACGTAGATATCCACGTCGCCGGGGAAGAAGGTGGCGTAGAGCATCGTCGTCGTACCGCCCTTGCTGATGCCCGAGGCGATCCACTTGCCCGGGTAGAGCGACGCGAAGAGCGTCCGGATGCGGTGCAGGTCATGGGCCGAATTTTCGGCCGTCAGGTATTTCCAGTCGAGCGGATCGGGCGTCGAACGGTCGAAGTAACGGTGTTCGACAAAGACGATATTCGCATCGAAGAGTTTCGACAGTTCGTCGCGGTAGCGTTCGGGGAGGGCAAAGTTGGCGTCATAGCCCTGCGTGATGAGCACCGTGGGACGGTCCCAGCCGACGTGCATCACCAGCACCCGCTGGAGGAAGGTTCCCTTCGCGGGGTGGCGCCAGTCGAGCGGCTGCTCGAGCATAACTTCGTATTTTCCGGCGAATTCGCCCGAGGGGAGCGCCTTCGTCTCCGTAACGCCTTCGAGAGCGGCGATGCGCCGCTCGATCTCGCCGCCGTCGGCTCCGAAAACGGAGAAGGAGACGGCCAGCAGAAGCAGACAAACAAGAGAAAGTCGTTTCAACATAGGGATTCGGATCGTTGTTTCAACGGACAAAGATACGCTTTTTTCGACGCCCCGCAATACAATTCGGGAGTTCCGTGCGGCAGTATGGCATAAAATAAGTATCTTTGCACGATTATTTCGCAAGGAGAATGAAACGAATCGCACTTATGCTCGCGGCTGCCGCAACCCTGCTTTCCGCCTGCGGCGGCTCCGCCGCCCGCACGGGCCGTACGGCTGCCGCGACACGCGCTGCCGAAACGGCAAAGCCCGTCTATTATACCTACCGTATTCGGGCCGTACACCCGCACGCCACCTCTTCCTATACGCAGGGGCTGCAATATGCCGACGGAGCGCTTTGGGAGGGCACGGGAGAGTACGGCGCCTCGGTCGTGCAGCGCGTCGATCTGGAGACGGGCCGCGCGGAGGTGCTCTTCCGCCTGCCGCGCACGGAGTTCGGCGAGGGCATCACGCTGCTCGACGGCAAGCTCTACCAGCTGACCTGGCAATCCAATACGGCACACGTCTACGACCTCGCGACCCGGAAGAAGATCCGCGACCACCGCTATGCCGGGGAGGGATGGGGGCTGACGACCGACGGCGAGAGACTCTACATGACCGACGGATCGGCCAATCTCTATACGATCGACCCCGAAACGTTCCGCCGCGAGCGGACCACGACCGTAACGCTGCGGGGCGAGCCCGTCGATTTTCTCAACGAGCTGGAGTGGATCGACGGCAAGATCTGGGCCAACGTCTACACGACCGACCAGATCGTCATCATCGACCCGGCAACGGGCCGCGTCGAGGGGATCGTCGATCTGACGGGGCTGCTGCCCGCCGAGGAGCGTACGCCGCAGACCGACGTGCTGAACGGCATCGCCTACGACGCCGCGACGGGACGCATCTTCGTTACGGGCAAGAACTGGAGCAAGCTCTTCGAAATCGAGATCATCCGGCAGTAGGCTGCGGCGTCCGGAGAGGCCACCAACATCGAGAAACAGAAAAACATGACACATATCAAGAATCCATCATACGACCTTTACGCATGCCTCGAACGGCGCATTCTGCTGCTCGACGGCGGCTTCGGCACCATGGTGCAGGGCTACGGCCTCGACGAGGAGGCCTACCGCGGCGAGCGCTTCCGCGACTGGAAGGGGCAGCTCAAGGGATGCAACGACCTGCTCGTGCTGACCCGTCCCGAGGTCGTCGGGGAGATTCACGAAAAATACCTCCGCGCAGGCGCGGACATCATCGAGACCGACTCGTTCAACGCCAACGCCGTCTCGCTGGCCGACTACGCGCTGGAGGGCTTCGCCTACGAGATTTCGAAACGGGCGGCCGAGATCGCCCGCCGTGCCGCGGACGCCTTCACGGCGCGCAATCCGCAGAAGCCGCGCTTCGTGGCCGGGTCGATGGGCCCGACGAACCGCACGGCCTCGATGTCGGCCGACGTGGCGAATCCCGCGGCACGCGAAATCACCTTCCGCCAGCTGGCGGAGGCCTACACGGAGCAGGCCCGGGGTCTGCTCGACGGAGGGGTGGACATCCTGCTCGTCGAGACCGTCTTCGACACGCTCAACGCCAAGGCGGCCCTTTACGCCATCGACACGCTCTGCGCCGAGCGCGGGCAGGCCATCCCCGTCATGGTCTCCGGAACGCTGGCCGACGCCAGCGGCCGCACCCTCTCGGGGCAGACCGTCGAGGCGTTCGCCGTCTCGGTGTCGCACGCCCGGCTGCTCTCGATCGGCCTCAACTGCGCCTACGGAGCCCGGCAGCTGCTCCCCTATCTCGAACGGCTGGCCGCCGAGGCCGAAACACGCATCTCGGCACACCCCAACGCCGGGCTTCCGAACGTCATGGGAGGCTACGACGAGACGCCCGAGATGTTTGCCGAAGAGGTGTGCGAATACATGCGGCGCGGGCTGGTCAATATCGTGGGAGGCTGCTGCGGCACGACCCCCGCGCACATTTTCGAGCTGGCGAAACGCGTGGAGGGCTACGCGCCGCGGCCGCTGCCCGCAGCCTGCCACGAGACGCGCTTGAGCGGGCTGGAGCCGCTGCGCATCGTCCCCGAAGCCAACTTCATCAACGTCGGCGAGCGCACGAACGTCGCCGGATCGGCCCGTTTCGCGCGGCTCATCCGCGAAGGCAACTACGAGGAGGCGCTCTCCATCGCCCGCGCCCAGGTCGAAGCCGGGGCGCAGATCGTCGATGTCTGCATGGATGACGGTATGATCGACGGCGTGGAGGCCATGCGCACATTCCTCAACCTGATGGCCTCGGAGCCCGAGATCGCCCGCGTGCCGACGATGATCGACTCGTCGAAATGGGAGGTGCTCCGCACCGGTCTGGAGGTAACGCAGGGCAAGGCCGTCGTAAACTCCATCTCGCTCAAGGAGGGCGAGGAGGAGTTCCTGCACCGCGCCCGCGAAATCCACCGTTACGGAGCCGCCGCCGTGGTGATGCTCTTCGACGAACGGGGGCAGGCCGACACCTATGAACGCAAGATCGAGGTGGCCGAACGGGCCTACCGCCTCCTGACGGAGGCGGGATTCCCGGCATGCGACATCATCTTCGATCCCAACATCCTGGCCGTGGCCACGGGAATCCCCGAGCACGACGGCTATGCCAAGGCCTTCATCGACGCGACGCGCTGGATCAAGGAGCACCTGCCCGACGCCAAGGTTTCGGGAGGCGTCTCTAACCTCTCGTTCGCCTTCCGCGGCAACAACGCCGTGCGCGAGGCGATGCACTCGGCATTCCTCTACCACGCGATCCGTGCCGGCATGGACATGGGCATCGTCAATCCCCAGATGCTGCGGGTCTACGACCAGATCGAACCCGAGTTGCTCGAACGCGTCGAGGACGTGATCCTCTGCCGCCGGGCGGATGCCGCCGAGCGGCTCACCGAATACGCCCACACGCTCCGCGAGGAGGCCGCAGCAGCCCCGGCCGAGGCCCCCGACGCCTGGCGCGGCGGAAGTCTCCAGGAGCGCATCGACCATGCGATGCTCAAGGGCATTGCCGACCATATCGAGGAGGACGCGCTCGAAGGCTACCGCACGCTGGGCAGCCCGATGGAGGTGATCGACCGGCTGCTGATGCCTGCCATGGAGCGTGTCGGCACGCTCTTCGGCGAGGGCAAGATGTTCCTGCCGCAGGTGGTCAAGACGGCCCGCGTGATGAAGCGCGCCGTGGCGGCCCTGACCCCCTACATCGAACAGGGTGCCGCAGCCTCGGCCCATACGGCCGGCAAGGTGCTGATCGCCACCGTCAAGGGCGACGTGCACGACATCGGCAAGAACATCGTCGCGGTGGTCATGGCCTGCAACGGCTACGAAATACGCGACCTGGGAGTCATGGTCGCCCCCGAGCGCATCGTGGACGAAGCGGTGGCCTGGGGCGCGCAGTGCATCTGCCTGAGCGGGCTGATCACGCCGTCGCTCGACGAGATGGCGCATGTCTGCGAGGAGTTCGAACGCCGCGCCCTGCGCATCCCGGTCATCATCGGCGGCGCCACCACGTCGGACCTCCACACGGCGGTGAAGATCGCACCGGTCTATTCGGGTGTTGTCGTACACTCGCCCAACGCCAGCCGCAATACGCAGATCCTCGCCCGCCTGCTCGGACCCGACAGCGAAGCGTACACCGCACAGGTGAAGGCCGAACAGCAGACGCTGCGCGACGAATACCGCCGCAAGGAGACCGCCCGCACGCTCATCCCGATCGTCGAGGTGCGCAAGGCCCGCAAGGGGGCCCCGCATCACACACCCGTCGTGCCGCTCCACCCCGGGCGGATGGTCTTCCCGGATTTCGACGTCGCCGACGCCGAGCCCTACATCGACTGGAACTTCTTCTTTCCGGCCTGGGGGCTCAAGGGGCGTTATCCCGAGATCCTCGACCATCCCGAGCGGGGCGTCGAGGCCCGCAAGCTCTTCGACGACGCGCAGGCGCTGCTCGCGCGCATCCGCGACGAGCGGCTGCTGACGCTCCAGGGCGTTGTCGGCATCTTCCCCGCACGCGCGGAGGGCGACGACATCTGGATCACGGACGGCAAGGGCCGCGAACGGCGCTTTGCAATGCTCCGCAACCAGACACGCGGCGAGGAAAACCGCTCGCTGGCCGACTTCATCGCTCCGAAAGGAGACTGGATCGGCTGCTTCGCCCTGACGGCGGGCATCGGTCTCAAGAAACTCACCGAACAGTTCCGCACGGAGGGCGACGATTACTCGGCCATCCTGGCCAAGCTGCTGGCCGACCGGCTGACGGAGGCCTTCGCCGAGGCCGTGCACGGCTTCGTGCGCCGGCAGATGTGGGGTTACGAGCAGGGCGAGCCCCTCACGCCCGAGCAGACGATTCGCGAGGCATACCGCGGACGCCGCATGGCCTTCGGATACCCCGCCTCGCCCGACCACTCGCTCAAGCGCGAGGCTTTCGACCTGCTGGCAGCGGAGATCACCACCGGCATGCGCCTGACAGAAAACTGCATGATCGACCCCGGGGAGGCGCTCTGCGGACTGATGTTCGCCGACGCCGAATACTTCTCCGTGGGGAAGATCGACACCAAACAGCTGCTCGACTACGCCCGACGTCGCGGCATGACGGCCGAAGAGGTCAGAAAATGGATCCCGAACAACGTGGAGTAACCCGGGATCGGCAAGAAACACGAAACAACATGAACGTCGTACATATCATCAACGAAGCCCTCGCCTCGAAACGCACACGCTTCGCCTTCGAGCTGCTGCCGCCCCTCAAGGGAGACGGCATGCAGAAGATTTTCGGAGCCATCGACCCGCTGGTGCCTTTCGACCCGGCCTACATCAACATTACGTTCCACCGCGAAGGGATCAAGGAGACCGAACTGCCCGACGGAGGCATCGAGTGGCATGTCGTGCGCCGGCGCCCCGGCACGGTGGGCATCTCGGCAGCCATCCGGCAACGTTACGGCATCGAGGTCGTCCCGCACCTGATCTGCGGAGGACTTTCGAAATACGACATCGAGGACACACTCATCGACATGGATTTCCTCGGGCTGCACAACGTCCTGGCGCTGCGCGGCGACAAGTCGCAGAACGAGCGCCGCTTCATGCCCCATCCGCAGGGACACGCCCATGCCGTGGACCTCGTGCGGCAGATCGCCGCGATGAACCGCGGGGAGTTCGTGGACGGCGAGGTCGAGGAGTGCCACCACTCGAAGTTCTCGATCGGCGTGGCCGGCTATCCCGAGGTGCATTTCGAGGCCCGCGACATCACGAGCGACATCCGCCACCTGAAGGAGAAGATCGACGCCGGCGCGGAGTATGTCGTAACGCAGCTTTTCTTCGACAACCGCAAATATTTCGACTTCGTGCGCCGCTGCCGCGAGGCCGGCATCCAGGTGCCGATCATCCCGGGCATCAAGCCCCTCTCGACGCTCCGCCATCTGGAGGTGCTGCCCGAGACCTTTGCCGTGGAGCTTCCCGAGGAGCTGGTCCGCGAGGCCAAGGCCCATCCGGATCATGTCCGCGAGGTCGGTGTGGAGTGGGCCATCGCCCAGAGCCGCGAGCTGATGGCCGCAGGCGTTCCCGTGCTGCACTACTACACGATGAGCCGCACGAACAACATCCAACAGATCGTCAAGGCGGTATTCTGAAACGGATGCCGCAGACCCATAAACGAAAAAGACAATGACTCCCGTCGAATTTCGCCGCCACCTGCACGCCCATCCGGAACTCTCGTTCCAGGAGCATGCCACGGCGGCCTTCATCGCCGAACAGCTCTCCGCGCTGGGGATCGAGCACACCCCGGTAGCCGGCACGGGCGTTCTGGCACGCATCCCGGGGCGCCGGGCCGTCAAAGACCGGCGCGCCGTAGTGCTCCGCGCCGACATCGACGCCCTGCCGATCACCGAGCAGACCGATCTGGCCTGGAGCTCCCGCAACCGGGGCGTCATGCACGCCTGCGGTCATGACATGCACGCCGCCGTGCTCTACGGCGTGTTGCAGCGGCTGGCCGCCGAGGCCGATTTCGGCGGCACGCTCTTCGGGCTGTTCCAGCCCGGCGAGGAGTGCAATCCGGGAGGGGCCTCGCTCGTGCTGGCCGAAAAGCCTTTCGAAGGGTACGACATCCGGGCCGTAATCGGCGAACATGTCGAGCCGCAGCTCGAGGTCGGCACGCTGGGATTCCGCGCCGGGAAATACATGGCCGCCAGCGACGAGCTGCGCCTTTGCGTCCGCGGCACGGGAGGCCACGGCGCCCTGCGCAGCCAGCTCAAGGATCCCGTGGCGGCCGGTGCCGAGCTGCTGACGCGCCTGATCGCCCTCAACGCCGAGGAGTGCGTGCTCTCGATCGGACGCGTGGAGGCTGCAGGAGCCACGAACGTCGTGCCGGACGAGGTGCGCATGGAGGGGACGCTGCGCACGTTCGACGAACGCGAACGCGAGATCATCCACCGCCGCATCGCCAACATCGCCGCAGATATCGACAAGCGCCACGGCACTTCGACCGAAGTGGGGATCAGCCGGGGCTATCCGTGCGTGGTGAACGACGAGGTACTCGTCAAGCGGGCCACGGCGCTCGCCAAGGAGGCGGGATTGAAGGTCGAGATGCTGCCCCTGCGCACCACGGCCGAGGATTTCGGATTCTACTGCCGCGTCTATCCGTCGCTCTTCTACCGGCTGGGCGTAGGCCCGGAGGCGGGGCGCACCCACACCTCCCAATTCATCCCCCGGGAGGAGGCCATCGACACGGGCATCGGCTTCATGAGCCGCCTCGCGTTGCAAATACTCAATCAACAATGAACATGAACAAGAAAAACAGCCGGCGTGCTTCGCGCGCCGCATCGAACAAGGACCGCCGGTCCGCCATACTCGCCCTGTTCCGGGAGTTCCCGAACAACAAGTTTTCACTCAAGCAGCTCGCCTCGGTCTCGGGCGGAGCCTCGAAGGAGGGTCGCCGCGAGACATTCGAGATTCTCGGACAGCTCTTCGAGGAGGGCGTCGTCGAGGAGTGCGCCCGTGAAAAGTACCGCCTTACGCGGCAGCATCTGCCCCATTACGAAGGCATCGCCGACATGACCACCTCGGGCGCGGTCTTCGTCCGCGTCGAGGGGCTCAAGGAGGACATCTTCGTCAATCAGCGCAACACGGCCAACGCCCTC
Organism: Candidatus Alistipes stercoravium; assembly: GCA_019119615.1. GTDB lineage: Bacteria > Bacteroidota > Bacteroidia > Bacteroidales > Rikenellaceae > Alistipes > Alistipes stercoravium. Next base: position 23,643 of record DWWQ01000056.1, read on the forward strand.
GACGGCGACCGTGTCGAGGTTGCCGTCATCCACCGCGGAAGGGACGGACGTATGGAGGGCGAGATCACCCGCATCGTCGAGCGCAACCGCAAGCCCTATGTGGGCATCGCCGAGGTCGGCGCCCACCAGATCTTCGTACGGGCCGACTCGCGCCGCATGCCGATGGACATCTACCTCTCGAAGCGCAACTACCCCGACATCCGCGACGGCGAGAAGGTCGTCGTCCGCATCGCCGACTGGCAGCCCGGAAGCAAGAGCCCCGTGGGCGAGCTGGTCGAGCGGCTGGGACTGGCCGGCAACAACGATACGGAGATGCACGCCATCCTGGCCGAATACGAACTGCCCTACCGCTTCGAACCCGAGGTCGAGGAGGCCGCCGCCGCGATCGACGCCCGGATCACAGCCAAGGAGATCGCCTCGCGCCGCGACTTCCGCGACACGACGACCTTCACGGTGGACCCGGCCGACGCCAAGGACTTCGACGACGCCCTCTCGGTGCGCAAGGTGCGCGACGGCGTCTGGGAGGTGGGCGTGCACATCGCCGACGTTACGCATTACGTCCGCCCCCACTCGGTCATCGACGACGAGGCCGTCGAGCGCGGCACATCGGTCTATCTGGTCGATCGCACGGTGCCGATGCTCCCCGAGCGGCTCTCGAACGAGCTCTGCTCACTGCGTCCCAACGAGACGAGCCTCTGTTTCTCGGCGGTCTTCACGCTCAACGAGCAGCTCGAAATCCTCGACGAGTGGTTCGGACGCACGGTGATCCACTCCGACCGCCGCTTCACCTATGCCGAAGCGCAGGAGGTGATCGAAACCGGCAAGGGCGACTTCGCCGAGGAGATCCTGACCCTCAACCGGCTGGCGCAGGAACTGCGCCGCCAGCGTTTCCGCAACGGGGCGATCTCGTTCGACCGCGAAGAGGTGAAATTCCGCCTCGACGAAGACGGCAAACCCCTCGGCGTCTACTTCAAGGAGCAGAAGGAGTCGAACCAGATGATCGAGGAGTTCATGCTGCTGGCCAACCGCCGCGTGGCGGAGTTCTGCAGCCACCGCCGCAGCGAAAAGGGCCGCGCCGTGCCCCGCACGATGGTCTACCGCGTGCACGACACGCCAAGCGAGGAGAAGCTCGACCGCTTCCGGCAGTTCATCCTCCGCTTCGGACACGTCTTCAAGGCATCGAAGGGGCGTGCCGTGGCCAAGGAGATGAACAAGCTCTTCAAGCAGATCAAGGGTACGACCGAGGAGAACGCCGTATCGACGATGGCCGTGCGCGCCATGGCCAAGGCCTACTACTCGACGGACAACATCGGCCACTACGGACTGGCATTCCCCTATTACACGCACTTCACCTCACCCATACGCCGCTATCCGGACATGATGGTGCACCGCCTGCTGGCCCACTACCTCGCCGGCGGGAAGTCGGTGGACAAGACCGAGATCGACGCCCTGTGCGAACGCGCCTCGGACCGTGAGATCGTAGCCGCCGAGGCCGAGCGCGCCTCGATCAAGTACAAGATGGTCGAGTTCATGAAGGAGCACATCGGCGAAGAGTTCGAGGGCCACATCTCGGGCCTTACGGAGTGGGGCGTCTATGTCGAGCTGGACGAGACGCACATCGAAGGCATGTCGTTCCTGCGCGATGTCGAGGGCGACTACTTCGCCTTCGACGAAACGGCCTACGAGATCGTCGGCCGCAGCACGGGACGCCGCCTGACGCTGGGCGACGCCGTGCGCATCCGCGTCAAGCGCGCCGACCTGCAGAAACGGCAGCTCGACTTCGAACTGCTGCTCCCCGACACCCCTTCCGCTCGCCGCGGCAAGGGGGCACCGGATCACGAAGACACCCGCGCAGGATCCCGGGGGAAGCATATCGAGGTGCGCCGCTCGGCCCGCCGCAACGGAAAATAACCTCGCCATCCGCGTCCCGGACAAACGAAAAGCCCCTTCCACCCGAGTGGTGGAAGGGGCTTTTCCTCTCCGGCCGGATCGCAACCGGCCCGGACGGGGTCCGCTACTCGATCGTGATCGAATTAAGCAGGCCGACCTTGCCTTCGTTCACCAGCTTGAGGATCAGCTCGCCGAAGAGCGTGTTCTGCCAGGCGAACCATTCGCGGGTGAAGTGCTCGGGATCGTCCTTGTGGAACGACTCGTGCATGAAGCCCGTGCCGGCGTCGGTCGTCATCAGCATCTCCACGCAGCGCTTGATCTCCGCGTCGTCCTGCGACGTGAAGGCCTTCATCATGATGCTCATCGGCCAGACCATGTCGTAGCCCACATGCGGGCCGCCGATCCCCTCGCCCGCCTTGCCGCGGAAGAAGTAGGGATTCGACTCACTCCAGACGAAACGGCGCGTATTCTGATAGACAGGGTCGTCGATCGCCACATCGCCCAGGTAGGGCATCGCCAGCAGCGACGGCACGTTGGCATCGTCCATGAGGAAACGGTTGCCGAAGCCATCGACCTCGAAGGCGTAGATCTCGCCGAACTCGGGATGGTCATAGGTTGCGTACTTCTTGAGCGCCTCGGCGACCTCATCGGCCAGGGCCGTGCACTCTGCGGCCATCTCCGGCTTGTTGTTCACCTCCGTAAGGATCTCGGCGGCCTTGCGCAGCGACGTTACGGCGAAGAAGTTCGACGGGATGAGGAACAGGAAGGTCGTCGCATCGTCCGACGGACGGAAGACCGAGGCGATCAACCCCACGGGATTCACCGGATTGCCCTTGCCGACGTTGCAGACCGTATCGAGCTGGCGGTCCGTAACGCGCAGGAAGGTATAGGGACCCACGCCCTCCTTGCGCTGTTGCTCGCGGAAGGTGCGCAGGATGTTTCCGATGGCCGCAAGCCAGTGCTCATCGAAGACCGAAGCGTCGCCCGTGCGCTTCCAGTATTCGTAGGCCAGGCGGATCGGATAGCACAGCGAGTCGATCTCCCACTTGCGCTCGTAGACCTCGGGACGCATCTGCGTACCGTCGCTCTGCCAGTGCGTGTCGGGATTCGGGTCCTCGGGATCGAGGAAGGCGTTGGCATAGGGGTCGAGCGTGATGTACTTGAACTGGCGGCGGATAACGCCCGCAATCATGCGGCGCAGCTTCTCATCCTGTGGCGAGAGCTGCACATAGGGCCACACCTGGGCCGCGGAGTCGCGCAGCCACATGGCGTGGATGTCGCCCGTATAGACCACCGTGTCGTCCTTGCCCGCCTCGTCCTGACGCGTCCAGCGGACCGTCGTGTCCAGCGTATTGGGGAAGCAGTTTTCGAACATCCACGCCAGGCGTGCGTTGGTCAGCAGCGCCTTGATGCGGGCGATCTCGGCCTCGACGGCCTCGGAGGTGAAGAGCCGTTCGGAGGGTGCCGGGCGGTTCGTCGCGGCGTATTTCGAGACCGCAGCGGGAAGCTGCGTATTGTCGGCAACGGCCTGAACAGGGGTTTTCGGGGCCTGATCCGGTCCCGGGAGGATGTCGCGCGCGGAAACCGCCACGGCGGAACAGCATCCGACGGCGGCGAGCAACAGGCGGCAAAGGGTTGTCGTTGTCATAATCTTCTTGTTTTTCGAGAATTCGTTTCTACAAAGATCGCAAATCGAAAGCAAAGAAAAAACGATTCGCCTCAAAAAAGATTGTTCCGCTCCTACGAAAAAGAGGCGGGACCGCACGAGCGGTCCCGCCTCCATATCCGTTCGGAAAGGATCAGATGGCACCTGCGATCAGGAAGATGGCAGCCACCGTCAGAATGGCGTACAGCTCCGGGAAGGCTGCGAGAATCAGCGTCTTACCCATCACGTCGTGGCCGTTACCGATGGCAGCGATACCGTTGGCGCAGATACGGGCCTGATAGTACGACGAGAAGAGGCAGACAACCCCCGTCAGAAGGCCCGCACCGAAGATAGCGGCACCCTGCAGCATCGTCATCGACTCCGTGAGGAAGCTCTTGATGATGAAGTAGCCCACGAAACCGTAGAGACCCTGCGAACCGGGGATGGCCGAAAGAATCATGTAGCTACCGAATGCGCCGCCGTTCTTCTTCATGGCGCCGACCGAAGCCTGTCCGGCGATCGAGGTTCCGATACAGCTTGCGGCGCCCGAAAGGCCGACCATCAACGCTACGCCGATGTAGCCCAGAATAATTGCAGTTGTTGTTTCCATAGTTGTGAAATGTTTTTAGTTATTGATTTTCGGTTTGATCCATTTTGCACAGGGGATCGAACGATCGCATCGACATTTCGAATCCCGCATTTTTGTAAAACTCCACGAACGTCAGACGCATCGGATGCACGAACGACGAGATGGTGGACATGAAAAGGTTGATGCCGTGGCCGATGAGCAGAATCGGAATCATGATGAGCAGACGCACCACGATATTCGCCCCTTCGGGCACGAATCCGTCGGCCAGGGCGTTGAAGACCGTGGCCAGAATACCGCCCGAAAGGCCGATGGCGAACAGACGGATGTAGGAGAGTACGTCGGAGAGGATGCCCGTCAGATTATTATAGGTATCCCACAGGCCGAGTCCGAAATTGACAAAGGGATTCTTGCCCGGCGAGTTGAAGAAGAGCATCAGCACGAAGCCCACGGCCACCGCGGCATAGAAAGCCGGCGAGGAGATCGTAAAGAAGGGAATGCCCCACGAAGGATCGAGCATCGGCAGGCCGGCGGCGATACTTGCGGAGAGCAGCACCAGGAACCAGCCCAGCGAAGCCAGCGAGTAACGGAAACCCACCGTCGAGGAGATCGTAATGATCTTGAGCAGCATGCCGAAGAGGATCTGCACGATGCCGATAGCCAGGGCGATCGAGAAGAACTTGCCCTGGAAATCGAAGAACGGCACCGACGGGAACCACTCCTTCATGTTGATGCCGAAGCACGAGCCGCAGAAGAGACCGAAGGCCACGGTCACCGCGCCGCACAGCGTGGCGAACCACGCCGCCTGACGCATCATGCCCGGGCGGCGGTTCTTCGAAAGCATCCACACACCCAGCAGCGTCAGGATGGCACCGTAGCCGGCGTCATTGAGGCAGATGCCGAAAAAGAGCATGTAGAACGGCGCAAAGAAGGGCGTAAGGTCCAGCGTGCCGTACTTGGGCCGCGCATACATGTCGCCCACAAGTTCGAAGATCCGGGCGAAGCGGTTGTTCTTGAGTTTCACGGGCGTATCATCCTCGGGGGCGGGGTCGCCCTTGAGGTAGACCACACCCGGATAGGCGTCGAGCAGGGCATCCACACGGTCCGAAGTCTCCGCCTCGGCCCAGCCCTCCATCACGACGAGATGGCCTTCGGCCTCCTGACGGGCCGTAGCCTTTACGCGCACGCCCTGCAGGCGCTCCTTGAGCGAGCCGACATATCCCGCAAGAAGTCTCTCCGAAACGGCGACACGCGAGAAGTCGGCATCGAGCGCCTGAATGTTCTTCCGCGTCTCGGCGATACGCCGCTCGACTTCGCGGATATCCATCCGCGGCGCCTTGAGCTCCTGGGCGTCGAGCGAAAGTTCCTCGCCGGGAGCCGCCACGACCACGAACCACACGGCAGTATCCGAGCGGTGTATCTCCGAGAGGGTATATTGCTCACTCCACACCCCGACCTGTTTGTCATACACGTTGCGCGGCGCCGAGAAATAGCGCAGCACGATCCCCTTTTCGGCGAGTGCCTCCAGGCACGAAGGGTCGAACTCACCCCACGGGCGCAGCTCCTCGGCGCTCTTCTCGAGACGCGAAAGTTCAGCGTGCAGCGCCGTTGCGCTGCGTTGCGCCTTGGTGTAGACCGCATAGGCCTCCTCGCCCGTAGCGCAGGGCGCAGCCTTCGCATCGAACCGCGCGGCATCCGCACGGAACGTCTTGAGACTCTCCAGCGCCCGCGTGCCACCCTCGATGTCGAGCAGCAGCTGGCGGTCCTCATCCGAGGGCTCCCAACCCGAGACGGTGATGTCCACCAGTCCCAGTTCGCGCAGCTTCTCGATGAAGTCATCGCTCTGTGCCGCATGGAGCACCAGCGCGTATTTGGTCATTTTCGCTATCATAACATCGCGCCCTCCCCGGCACTCTGCTGCTTGGTTTTCACGATCTTCTGCGCCGACTTCGAGAGGTTCTCCTCATCCTCCATGAAGCGCTTGATCTTCCGGATCGCATCCTCGTAACCGGGGATCTGCACCTTCTCGTAGAGATTGACCTTCTGCGTGGTCTTGCGCCGGGCAAAGTCGAGCAGCTCCATGCGTCGGTTGGAGACCTCGTACTCGATACCCAAACGCGCCAGACGCTTCAGCAGGGCCACGCCGTCGGCATACCATACGGGCGACGAGAAGAGGTCGTAGGGCCGCTCCTCGAAAAGCACCTCCTGCAATACCGGCGTGCGGACACCCGCGATCTTCTGCGTCGAGAGCTCCACGTCGGCCACGCGCAGCAGCCCGGGATCGAACTCGCCCCAGAGCGAAACCATGTAGTCGTACTCGGCCATCAGAGCATCGAGCCTCCTGTGCAGTTCGCCCGCAGCATCCTTCGCCTTCTTGACCTCGGTACGCAGCGCCGACTCCTTGCTCTTGATCGTAGGGAGTGCCTTCTGGCGCATCTTCAGCTGCTTTCCGAGTTCGCCCAGCGAGGTTTTGTTGTATTGAAACTTAATTGCCATAATCGTTCTGTTTTTCCGGTGGGCAACGCCGGGAGCACACTCCGCTCACCGGCATCCCGCCCGCAGGCCCCGTCAGGCCTCCTTCCAGTACTTCTTGATAAGCTCCTCCTTGATGCCGACCTCCTCCTTCGAGAAGTACTTGGCAAAGAGCCGCCACGCCGTGTCGAGCATCTCCGTGATGTCGATATTGACGTCGATGGCGAGGAGCTTCTCCGAGTAGTCGTGGGCAAACTTCAGCGTACGCTCGTCGTAGTCCGAAAGGTCGAAACCGTTCTCGAGCTTCGTCTTGGCGTTCGCCGCATCGGCGTAGAGGCGCACGCAGGCGTTCATCACCTGCGGGTGGTCCTCACGCGTCTTCTTGCCGATAACCAGCTGCTTCAGACGCGACAGCGAACGGAACGGATCGACGATCACCTTGCCCGTATCGGAATCGTTGCGCAGGAAGAGCTGACCCTCGGTGATGTAACCCGTGTTGTCGGGGATGGCGTGCGTGATGTCGCCGCCCGAAAGGGTCGTTACGGCGATGATCGTGATCGAACCGCCGTTGGGAAGCTGCACGGCCTTCTCGTAGATCTTCGCCAGGTCCGAGTAGAGCGATCCGGGCATCGAGTCCTTCGAGGGAATCTGGTCCATACGGTTCGAGACGATGGCCAGCGCGTCGGCGTAGAGCGTCATGTCCGTCAGCAGCACCAGCACCTTCTCGCCCTTGTCCACGGCGAAGTACTCGGCGGCCGTCAGCGCCATGTCCGGAACGAGCAGACGCTCCACGGGCGGGTTCTCCGTCGTATTGACGAACGAAACGATACGGTCGAGCGCACCGGCATTCTCGAAGACCGACTTGAAGTAGAGGAAGTCGTCGTTCGTGAGGCCCATGCCGCCCAGAATGATCTTGTCGGCCTTGGCACGCAGCGCCACGTTGGCCATCACGGCATTGTAGGGCTGGTCCGGGTCGGCGAAGAAGGGGATCTTCTGACCCGTAACGATCGTATTGTTGAGGTCGATGCCGGCGATACCCGTGGCGATCAGCTCCGAAGGCTGGATACGCTTGAAGGGGTTCACCGTCGGGCCGCCGATCTCGCGCTCCTCGCCCTCGACGATCTCGCCGCCCTCGAGCGGCTCGCCGTAGGCGTTGAAGAAACGGCCGGCCAGGTTGTCCGAAACGCGCAGCTTCGGGGGCTCGCCGTGGAAGATGACCTCCGAGTCGGTGGCCAGGCCCTCGGTACCGGCGAAAACCTGCAGCGTAACGTTCTCGCCCATAATCTTCACCACCTGCGCCAGCTTGCCGCCCACGGTGGCCAGCTCGTCGTTGCCGACACCCTGGGCCTTGAGCGTTACGGTCGCCTTGGTGATGTTGTCAATCTTGGTATATATCTTCTGAAATGCTCGTGTTGTCATGGCTTATTTCGTTTTTGCGTCCACATACGCTTCGATCTGCTTGCGGTAATCCTCGAACTTCGCGGACTTCCACTCCGAATAGTTCATCTGACGGAAAAGGTTGATGAGTCCCTTGAAGAACTGCGAACACTCCTCGAAATCGGAGAAGTCGAACGACTTCCGGCAGACTTCCAGCACCATTTCGTACATCATCTTCTGACGCTCGATCGGGCAGTTGGCGTCGATGTCGTCGAAGGCATCCTGCTGCAGGATCACGAAGTCGATGAGCTCCGACTTCCAGAACCGCTCGTGGTACTCGACGGGCACGCCGTCGTCGCCCAGGATGTTGATCTGGTCGTTGGCCTCCTTGCCGCGCTGCACGATCGTCTTGCCGGCATAGACCAGATCCACCCAGTCCTTCTCGATGTGCTCGTCGAGGTAGGTGCGGATCTCCGGATACTCGAGGTATTTCGAATAGGACTCCAGCGGGTCGATGGCCGGATAGCGCTTCGAATCGGCACGTCCCTGCGAAAGGGCGTAGAAGCAGCGCGCAGCCTTCTTGGTCGATTCCGTAACGGGCTCCTTGAGGTTACCGCCCGCAGGCGACACCGTACCGAGGAAGGTTACCGAACCGGTCTGGCCGTTGGTAAGGCGCACCAGACCCGCACGCGAATAGAAGTTCGAGATGATCGCCGAGAGGTCCATCGGGAAGGCGTCCTGTCCCGGAAGCTCCTCCAGACGGTTCGACATCTCACGCAGCGCCTGTGCCCAGCGCGACGTCGAGTCGGCCATGACGAGTACCTTGAGGCCCATCGAACGGTAGTACTCGCCGATGGTCATACCCGTGTAGACCGACGCCTCACGCGCCGCAACGGGCATGTTCGACGTATTGCAGATGATGATCGTACGCTCCATGAGCTTGTGGCCCGTGCGGGGATCGACCAGCTCGGGGAACTCCTTGAAGATCTCGACCACCTCGTTGGCACGCTCGCCGCAGGCCACCATGATGATGACGTCGGCGTCGGCCTGCTTCGAGATGGCGTGCTGAAGCACCGTCTTGCCCGCACCGAACGGTCCGGGGATGAAGCCCGTACCGCCCTCGGCCATCGGGTTGAAGGTGTCGATGGCCCGCACGCCGGTCTCCATGACCCGCGACGGGCGCGGCTTCTCCGTATAGCACCGCACGGCCTGCTTGACCGGCCAGCGCTGCACCATCGTGATCGCATGTTCACGACCCTCGGCATCCGTAACGACGGCAATCGTATCGGTTACCTTGTATTTCCCGGCAGCGACGACGCTCTTGACCGTATAGGTGTCGGTCATCGTAAAGGGGACCATGATCTTGTGCATGACCCACTGCTCCTTGACCTCACCCAGCCACGACGCGGCCGAGACCTTGTCGCCGGCCTTGGCCAGCGGCGTGAACTCCCACTCGGCATCGAAGTCGATCGGATCGGTTACCGATCCGCGGGCGATGAAGAGTCCCTCCATCTTCTCGAGGTCGTTCTGAAGACCGTCGTAGTTGCGCGACAGCAGGCCCGGGGCAAGCGTTACCTCGAGCATGTGTCCCTCGAATTCGACCTTGTCGCCGATCTTCAGACCGCGCGTACTGTCGAAAACCTGCACATAGGCCGCATCGCCTATGACCTTGATGACCTCGGCCATCATCTTGGTATCCCCCGCGTGCACATAGCAGATCTCGTTCTGCGCCACGGCGCCGTCGGCCTTGACGATCACGATGTTGGAGATGATACCGTTTACACTTCCCGTTGTTTTCATCGTATATTTATTGTTTATTTTCAATCAGTTTGCGGGCATCGAGCGATTCGATGAGGCGCGCGAACAACTCCCGGCCGCGCGCCGCGTCGAGCCGCGACCAGCGGGCCACGAGGTTCACCCGAACCAGGTAGGAGAGAATGGCGTTGATGTCGAAATAGTCGAACGTGGAGAGCTCCTCGGCCTCGCGCCAGCGGATACGGTCGATCTTGTGCTCCTTCTCCAGGAGGTTCTGCTCCTCGTTCACGGCCGCAAGGACCGCATCGATACAGGGGAGCTCGCCCCGGAGGCCGAAGTCGGCCGCCGAGCTGCGCTGCAGCTGTTCGACGACCTCGCCGCCGCCCACAAGCACCTCCTCGACCGGGCGGGAAACCGCACGGGCGGAGATGGCTGCCGCAATGTTGCGCAGCGTCCGGTCGAAAGCCGACCATTCGCGCAGGAAACGGCTCTCCGCGCCTTCGCACAGTGCATAATAGGCCTCGAACAGCGCCCGGTCGAACGGCCGCACCGTATCCACCTCCTCGGCATCCTCGCCTTCGGGGTCGGCATAGGCCCGGATGACACGGGCCAGGGGCTCCGGAAGCCGCTTCGGGCTCTTGAGCTCCTCCTCCAGCTCCTCGCGCGTCAGCAGGCCCAGCGGATTGTGCGCCGTGCGGCCCGCATGCAGCGAGGATAGGTTCTCACAGTCGTAGTAGCCGTACAGCAGGCGCACCTGCCGGGCATCGCGTGCCGAAACCCCTTCGAGGATCTCGTCGATGAGGGCCCGGGCATCGAAACCCTTCGTGTCGGCCTCGAGCGCATACTCCCGAAGCCCGGCTACCAGGCAATAATAATCGGTCGCAAACATCGCCTAAGCCTTGAACAACATCTGGGATACTCGGTCGCGGAGATACTCCGAAAGCAGGTTCTCGACATCCTCGTCGGAGAACGAGATGTAGTAACCGCCACCCTTGGTGCCGACCTTGAAACCCGTCTTCACCTCCTTCGACCAACCGACCTCGACACCGGCCGCAAGCAGGCTCTTGGCCGAGGCGTCGAACGCCTTGTCGAGCTTCTTGCGCTCCGCCTCGGGCAGCAGCGCCACAAGCTCCACCTTGCCCGAAGCGCTCCCGCTCCAGTTCTTCGCCATTGCGAGCAGCATTTCGCGAATGAACTCCGGATCGAGCATCGCCTGCTTCACGCCCTCCGCCGTAGCCTTGGCCACGATCAGCGAGGCGATCTCCGACTTGATCTTCGCCACGGCCTGCTTGCCGGCCAGGGCGATCTCCGTCATGGTATTCTTTCCGACATCCTCGGCCTCGGTCTTGGCGCGGCGGAGGATCTCCGCAGCCTCCGCACGGGCGTCGGCCACGATCTTTTCAGACTCCTTGCGGGCATCGGCCAGCACCTTGTCGGCCTCGGCACGGCCCTTCTCCAAACCCTCGTCGTACAGTTTCCGGGTCAGTTCCTGAAGTTTGTTTTCCATAGCGTTATTTTGTTTTGATTACTATTTTTCCGAAATCGCACACAAAGATAGGAAAGTTTCCCGGATAAAGCCATCACCGAACGATAATTTATCTGATTTTGACAAATTTGAAGAACAATTCGCATATCGGAGAAGCCCGGAATCCGCTCCTTCGGACGAAAAGGCCCCGTCCGGCAGTTCCGGACGGGGCCTTCGTCGTTACTTCGCCTCGGCAATCACCACAGCCGTGGGGATGCGCCGTTCTTTGATCGTAGCGCCCTCAAGCGTGGTACCGTCGGTATCGCTGGGCATGTTGAGCACCTTGCCGTCCTTGCCCACGAAGGTCGAGGAACCGCCGCCGTCGAGGTTGATGGCCCGAACACATCCCAACGAGATCATCTTGTCGGCCAGCTCGGGAAGCGTGAAGCCCGCACTGCCCCGCTTGCCGCGACCGTCGCAGACGAGGACGATCAGCTTGCCGTCGGCCGTGGCGCCGATCGACGTGCGCGGATGGCGCGACATACCCAAAACACCGCCATGCTCGAAGACCTCCTTCCAGTAGTTCTCCTCGGCGACATTCTCCCCGTCATACACCAGCATGGGGCCGGCGCCGATGGCATACTCCACCTCCCAGACATGCGCGCCTTCGGTAGAAGCGGTCGGAGGCTCGGGCATAAAGGTCTCCGTGCGCTCGTCGTTGTCCAGCGGCGACGGATAGGCATAGGGATAGAAGCGGTTGTCCGCCGCCCGGAGGCAATAGACCCACGCCGTTTCGAAGCTGCCGTCGGCCATCTGACCGAAAGCCGCACGCACGGGATAGTAGGTCTGGCCGTTGCAGACATCCGACTGGGCGGCCATCGACTTCATTTCACCATCCTCAACGAGCAGGCTGACGGAGGTCGAACCGCCGAAATAGCCGCCGTTCACCACCACATAGGGCGTACCGTCGCCCGACTCGGCAAAATCCGCAAAATAGGTCGTCGGCGTCTTCGCCCCCGAGAACTTCGGGCGGAAAAGGAGTTTGGGGTTGGTCTTGAAATCGACCACGGCATAGAAACCGAGGCACTGCGCGCCGCCCGACAACTCGTCGGTAAAGGTCTCGACGGTCAGGCCGGCCGGATAGCCGTCCTCATCCTGTCCGTCATCTCCGCCGTCTCCGCCATCGTCATCGCCGCCGTCGCCCGAAAGCGCAGGAGGCGTCTGATGATCATCGCCGCCGCACGAGGCCAACATACCGCAGGCCAGGAAGGCCGCCAGAAGGGTTACCCAGAATATTCGCTTGCTTTTCATGATTCGATCTGTTTTTTTGACGGCATAAATGTAATAAAATCTTTCTACGAACCAAACGAATCATCGTAAATATTTTTAATTTCCATCCAAAAGAAGAGGGTCGGCACCAACGGATCACACCGGGAGAGCGCCTTTTCGGGGAAAACAGCCCGAGAAGGGGACCCGATTCGAATAATTTTTCCTACTTTTGTTGCATTGGAATTTTCGAAACGAACAACGAATACCCGAACAGCCCATGAAAATCTTTCGACTGCTCCCCTGTCTGGCCCTCCTTTTCTGCGCCTGCTCCCGCCATGACGATGCGGCGGTGCGCGCCCTGGCACGACGCATCATTCCCGATCATGAAAAAGAGTTCCGTTTCGAGCGGATGGCCGACTCGGCAGACGGGCCCGACTGCTTCGAGCTGGAGTCCCGCGACGGGAAGATCGTCATCCGCGGCAACAACAGCAATTCGATCGCCGTCGGACTGAACCACTACCTCAAGAATTACTGCCTGACCACGGTGTCGTGGCTGGCCTGCAATCCGGTGGAGATGCCCGACGTACTGCCGCAGATCGACGGCAAGGTCCGCATCGAGGCCCGTACGCAGGAGCGGTTTTTCCTCAACTACTGCACGTTCGGATACACGATGCCGTGGTGGCAGTGGAAAGACTGGGAACGCTTTATCGACTGGATGGCCCTCAACGGCGTTACGATGCCGCTCGCCATCACGGGACAGGAGGCCGTATGGCAGCGCGTATGGACCCGCCTCGGCCTCACCGACGAAGAGATCCGCGCCTATTTCACCGGGCCGGCACACCTGCCCTGGCACCGCATGTCGAACCTCGACTACTGGCAGGGGCCCCTGCCCCAGGAGTGGATCGACCATCAGGCCAAGCTCCAGAAGAAGATCGTCGCCCGCGAACGCGAGCTGGACATGAAACCCGTGCTGCCCGCCTTCGCCGGACATGTGCCGCAGGAGCTCAAGCGTCTCTATCCCGATGCGACGATCACGCGCGTAAGCCGCTGGGGCGGCTTTGCCGACCAATATCGCTGCAGTTTCCTCGATCCGCAGGATCCCCTTTTCGACGAGATCCAGAAGGCCTACCTCGAGGAGCAGACCCGCATGTTCGGCACCGATCACATCTACGGCGCCGACCCCTTCAACGAAATCGACGCCCCGAGCTGGGATCCCGGAACGCTGGCCGGCATGGCCGAGCGCCTCTACGGCTCGATCGCCGCGGCCGATCCCGAAGCAACATGGCTGCAGATGGGTTGGCTCTTCTACGCCGACCCCACGCACTGGACCCAGGAGAACATCCGCGCCTTCCTGCGCGCCGTACCCCAGGACCGGCTGCTCATGCTCGACTACTTCTGCGAATTCACCGAGATCTGGAAACAGACCGAGAAGTTTTACGGCCAGCCCTACCTGTGGTGCTACCTGGGCAACTTCGGCGGCAACACGATGCTCACGGGCAATTTCCGGAGCGTCAGCGAACGGATCGAAGACGCCTTCGCGAACGGCGGGCAGAACCTCAAGGGGCTCGGCTCGACCCTCGAGGGATTCGGCGTCAATCAGTTCATGTATGAATTCGTGCTGGACAAGGCCTGGGATTCGGGTCTCGACGACGACGCCTGGATCGACCGGCTGGCCGACCGCCGCACGGGATTCCGCAACGAGGCGGCCCGCTCGGCATGGCGCACGATCTGCGACAGCATCTGCACCATCTCCTCGCGCACGGGACACTCGACACTGACCAACGCCCACCCCTGCCTTACGGGCAACTGGCACTGGACGACGAAGCCCGACGTCGGCTATGACTTCCCGACGCTGTGGCGCGCCTGGCAGCAGCTGCTGTCGGTCGAAAGTCCGCGCGACACCTACCGCTACGACGTGGTGAATGTCGGCCGTCAGGTGCTGGGCGACTACTTCCTCCGCGAACGCGACCGCTTCACGGCGGCCTATACGGCCCGCGACACCGTGGCGCTGGCGCACTCGGGCATACGGATGCGTGAAATCCTCGCAGACCTCGACCGCCTTGTGGCGTGCCATCCCGAATTTTCTCTCGGGGAGTGGATCGCGCAGGCCCGGGAGTTCGGCCGAAAACCCGAAGAGAAGGATTACTACGAGACCAACGCACGGACGCTGATCTCCGTCTGGGGCGATTCGAAGGAGCTTTCCGACTATGCCAACCGCACCTGGGCCGGGATGGTCTCGACCTACTACGCGGAACGCTGGGAGCTCTTCATCGAGCGGGTTACCGAGGCGGTGAAGGCCGGGCAGGAGTTCGACCAGGAGGCCTTCGACCGCGAAAGCCGCGCCTTCGAATACCGGTGGGCCGACGCCGCGTATCCGCTGACACTTCCCGAAGCCGGCGACGCCGTCGCGACGGCCCGCGAGCTGGCCGACAAGTATGCCCCGCTGTTCGACGCGGAGCCGTAACGGTCCCCCCCCCGGCACAGCGCGGATCTCTCCGATATCCCGAAACAAAAACCGCCTCCTCGTTCAAGAGGGGGCGGTTTCATTTTATACGCTCCGGGGGCGGATCAGCAGAGGCCGAGCGCCTTGCTGCGGGCCAGCAGGCAGGCACCGATGACGCCGGCGCGCTCGCCAAGCGTCGAGAGCTTGATCTGCGTATCCTTGTAGACGAGCATGAGCGAATACTTGTTCACGGCCGTGCGGATGGGCAGCATCAGCGACTCCCCGGCCACCGAAAGCAGACCGCCGATAACGATCATCTCGGGGTTGAACATGTTGATCAGTCCGGCGATCGCCTTGCCCAGCGTATGGCCGACCGACTCGAGGATCTCGATGGCCAGCACATCCTCCTTCAGCACGGCGTCCAGAATATCCTTGAGTGAAATCTCCTCGCCTTTCTTGAATTTGTCCGAAAGCATCGAGACGCTGCCCTGACGCAGCTTCTCGAGGAACAGCCGGTGCAGGGCCGATCCCGAAGCACCCGTCTCCAGGCATCCCCGCTTGCCGCAGCGGCAGATGATTTCGTTGTCGAGCAGCGGGAAGTGCCCGAACTCGCCCGAGAATCCCGACTTGCCGTAGAAGACCTTGCCGTCGATGATCATGCCGAGGCCCAAGCCCCACGAGGCGTTAATGTAGAGCATCGTCTGCTCGTTGTGCGCATCGCCGTACATGTATTCGCCGTAGGTCGCCGCACGGGTGTCGTTCTCGATGTATACCGGACAGTCGAGCCGCTCCTCCAGAAGCAGCGTCAGCGGCTGCTCCTCGACGAAAAAGTAGCTGTAACTGTATCCCGTGCGCGAATTCACGCGGCCCGAAATGTTCACACCCACGGCCAGCACCTTCTCATGGGGAATCTTGTGTCCGTCGATGAAGCCGCGGATCGTCTCGCAGAGGCGGTCGAACGAGTGCGGATCATTGTTCATTTCGAAATCGACGATCGTATCGCACAACAGCTGCCCCTTGAAATTGACGGCCGCAAGGACCAGCGAGTCGGTGCGGATCTCCACACCGATGAAATAGCCCGCATAGGGATTCAGACCGTAGATGTTCGGGCGGCGTCCGCCGGCCGAGCCCTGCTCGCCGAAGTTGTGGACGAAGCCCTCGTCGATCAGCTCACCGATGAGCTTCGTTACGGTCGGCACGCTCAGATTGACCGCGCGGCTGAGGTCCGTAATGCTCAAATCGCCGCTGAAGATATACTGACAGATGATCTGCTGCTTGAGAATCGCATTTTTATTGCCTTCCGTAGCCTGTTTCAGGAACGAACTGGTCATATTTCCGTTTTTTTAAATTTACCGTTTGCACAGGTAAAGTTAATAATAAAATGCAAAAAGCCAAAAGAAAAACCGAGAAATGCAGGCCAAGAAGAATCGATGCGCCCGATTTTCATCGGACGGATCACAAAAATTATGCTATGCCGTTCCGACGCACGTTACAAATTAAAAGACATCTCTTTTGAATAGCCCCACGGATTTACCATCGGCTGTTTCGAAACGAAAAAATATTATCCAAAATATTTGAAATGAAAACTTTTATTAGTAATTTGCACTCGCATTTGATACCCGGAAGAAACATTTCAGATACGATAACGACTGAATTGTATGTATTTGTGCGAAACCAAGGCATTGAGAAAAACGGTCTGTCAGGAATCCGTTCCGATCGGCATCCACACCTCTGCGGCGCCTGTTCTGCCGGAACCGGGCAGGCTGTCCCCCTCCCGGGAGGTCTCTTACAAATCCAAACCTGCTGCCGAAAGACAAATACTCACGAACGAATCATTCCTAATATTTATATATTAATTAAAACGACCTACAAAACCAGAGAAAAACAATCAAAGCCAAAATCCGACACATCGAAAAGAGGAGTACGACTCCCGCAGACGAAAACTCAAACCTATTCTTTAATCTATGAGAACAAATTTCCAAAGCAAAACTTCCGGAATGCGTCGTTTGGTTGAACGCACCGCAGTCCTGCTGGTCCTGCTTTTCGCAGGTTCCGGAATAGCTATGGCTCAAGGGTTTACCGTTACCGGTCGTGTAACGAACACCGAGGGGGGGGGAATTCCTGGAGCCACCGTTGTCGTAAAGAGCGATAACACCCGGGGCACCACGACGGATGCCATGGGTGCCTATTCGCTCGAAGTAAAATCCCCGAACGACGTTCTGATCTTCAGCTTCATCGGTTACAAGACCGTCGAAGTTCCCGTAAACAACCGTACGACCATCAACGTCCAGATGAACGAGGACGCCACCGAGATGGACGAAGTCGTGGTGATCGGTTACGGTACGCAGAAAAAGCAGTTCCTCGTGGGTTCTGTCTCGCAGGTCTCGAACAAGGAGCTGCTCAAGGCCCCGATGACCAACGTCTCGAACATGATGACCGGTAAACTCCCCGGCATCACGAGTATCCAGCGCTCGGGACAGCCCGGAGCCGACGAGACATCCCTTCTGGTCCGCGGTGTCTCGACCTTCAACAACTCGAGCCCGCTCTGTCTGGTGGACGGTATCGAACGCATGATCAATACCGTAAACCCGAACGACATTGCCTCGATTACGATCCTCAAGGATGCCGCCACCTCGGCCATCTACGGTGTGCGCGGCGCCAACGGTGTCATCCTGATCACCACCAAGAGCGGTTCGGAAGGCGCCACGACCATCTCCTATGACGGCTCGGTAACCTTCACCACCAACACGGCCCTTCCCGAGTTCCTCAACGCCCAGGACTATATCGGCTGGCACAACAAGGCCCGTGAAATGGACGGCCTCGCCCCGATGTGGACTGACGAGGTAATCGCCAAGATGAAGGCCGACGGCACCTACGGCGAGACCGACTGGGTCAACAGCCTCTTCAAGGACTACGGCTTCACTCATCAGCACAATATCTCGGCTACGGGCGGAAACGACCGCATCAAGCACTACACGAGCGTCGGCCTGATGAATCAGGACGGTATCGTGCCGAATACCTCCTACGACCGTATCAACATCCGCTCGAACATCGACGCCAAGATTGCCAAGAACATCAACTTCTCGATGAACGTGAGCGGATTCCGCGAGAACAAGAACGCTCCGGGATACCCCATCACCAATCAGTACGACTTCAACCCGATCATGCAGGCCTTCTACACCCTGCCGATCCTGGCCAAGACCTACAAGGGCCTGCCGCAGGGCTACATGAACGGCTCCTATACCCAGCAGCCCATCGCCGCCGTCGAGGACAGCGGTTATATCCGCGACACGCGCTGGCAGTTCGAGGGTAGTGCCAAGCTGGAGTACGACTTCAGCAGCATCGAGGCACTGAAGGGTCTGAAGGCAAGCGTCTTTGTCGCCTACGACTACTCCAACTCGACGAATCGCAACTACAACCGTCCGTTCCCGGTCATGTCCTTCTCGACCACGACCTTCGAATCGACCGAAACGACCGGTTCGGGTATCAACAAGCTGGGAACCTTCAACAAGTCCGCATCGTGGGGCGACAGCTTTACGGTACGTCCTCAGCTGACCTACGAGCGCGAATTCGGCAAGCACAACGTCAGCGGTCTGTTCCTCTACGAGCAGCGCAAGAACTACTCCGAGACGATGACCGGCTACAAGAACGGCTACTACTCCGACTATCCGGTCGATCTGTCGCACGGTACGACCTGGGAAGGTATCAACACGCCGGTCAGCGGCTCGTTCGGTGAGACGGGTATCGCCAGCTTCGCCGGCCGTTTCAGCTACGCCTACGATCGGAAGTACCTCGCCGAATTCACTTTCCGCGCCGACGGCTCCTACAAGTTCGCACCGAAGAACCGCTGGGGATTCTTCCCCTCGGTAGCCCTCGGCTGGGTCGCTTCGGAGGAGGAGTTCTTCAAGCAGGCCCTTCCGAAGGTGGACTTCTTCAAGATCCGCGCATCGTACGGTGAGCTGGGCTCGGACGATACGGATGCATGGCTCTACATGCAGTCCTACAAATCGACCGCTCCTTCGTACAGCTATATCGTCGGCGGTACGGGACATACGGCCTACTACACCTCCAACTACGTCTATGACAACCTGACCTGGTCGCGTACGCACAGCTACAACATCGGTTTCGATCTGAGCGTCTGGGAGGGTAAACTCGGCATCGAGTTCGACTGGTTCTACAAACTCACGGACCACATCCTCGAGCAGGTGGGCGGCACATATGCTCCCTCGCTGGGCGGCAACGTACCGACCTATATGAACTCCGGTAAGGTGGACAACCGCGGATTCGAACTCGTGCTCAAGCACCAGAACTCGTTTGCAAGCGGCTGGCGCTACTCGCTGACCGGAAGCCTCTCGTGGGCACGCAACCGCATCCTCGCCAAGCATCTGGCAGACGATCACCCGATGTACCGCGCCGTCCTCGGCCAGCCGATGGGTTCGGTATACGGCTTCAAGGCCATCGGCCTCTTCCAGACCGAAGAGCAGATCGCCAATACGCCGACGGCTCCCTCGGGCGAGAAGCGCCTCGGCGACCTGATGTACGCCGATATCAACGGCGACGGCAAGATCGACAGTTCGAAGGACTTCGTGAAGATCGGCAACAGCTACACCCCCGAGATGAACTTCTCGCTCACGATGGACGTATCCTACAAGAACGTCTACCTGACGGCTCTGTGGCAGGGCGTAGCCATCTGCTCCTACCAGCTCAGCGCCGCCTACAACAGCGGTGTATTCGACAACACGATGTACACGCGTCCGTTCTACAGCAACGGTAACGCCCCCTACTACCTCGTGGAGGGTGCATGGCGTGAGGACAACCGCAATGCGGAGTACCCGCGTCTGAGCACGGTGGCCAACGGTAACAACGCCTGGCCGTCGTCGTGGTGGGTTCGCAACGGCGCCTACCTGCGTCTGAAGAACCTCCAGATCGGTTACACGCTGCCCATGCACTTGCTCGGCAAGGCCGGCATCGAGCGTGTAAACATCTACCTCGCCGGAACCAACCTTCTGACGTTCAGCGCATTCAAGTATGTAGACCCCGAGATGCCGTCGGTGAACAACGGTTACTATCCGCAGCAGCGCACCTACAGCGTCGGAGTCAACCTCACCTTCTAAATTGTCAAAACTACGGAAATCATGAAAAAATCGATATTGATAATGGGTCTGGCAGCCGTTCTCGGCGGAAGTTCCTGTTCCGATGTCCTGGATCTGAACCCGGGAGACCGGTTCTCCCCGGCTACGGTCGGGTCGTCGATGACTACCGTGGACAACTATGTGCTCGGCCTCTACTCGATCATCAGTACCAGCTCGGAGGTCTACGGAACGAGTTCGCCCAAACTCTCGGATGCCTTCTCCGACATTCTGAAGTGCGGCGACTGGGACCAGTACGGCACAAGCTTCAACAAGGCTCTCTTCCAGTCATCGGCCTTCAACAGCACCAGCGCCGGTGCCTTCGAATGCTGGGCCTCGCACTACGACCGAATCCGCCGCGAGAACGAGTTCCTGCGCGATGCCCCCGCCTACAAGGATAAGTTCGGCGAGGATTGGATCAACACCCGCATGGCCGAGGTGCGCTTCTGCCGTGCCTACGCCTACTTCCTGCTCTGCCGCGTCTACGGAGGTGTCATCCTCCGCACCGAGGTGGACGGCCCCGATAAAAATAACATGGCACGCTCGTCCGAGGAGGATTGCTGGGACTTCATCATCACCGAGCTTCAGGAGCTGGCCCCGATGCTTCCCATGGGCAACAAGGGCACCGCTGACGACTGGGACAGCTCGAACTACGGACGTGTTACGCAGCAGTCAGCTTACGGCTTTCTGAGCCGCGTGGCCCTCTACGCACAGCGTTGGGACGTAGCCGTGGATGCCGCCCGCAAGGTGGCCGAGTGCGGTGCCGACCTCGACTGGTCGGGATACGCCAACGTCTTCAACGGCGATCTGCAGAACAACAAGGAGATCCTGCTGGCCGTGGATTTCGCTCAGGATGTCATTACGCACCGCTACGATCTGTATGTACGCCCGAGCGGCGACGGCAAGACGAACGGTTATACCCTCTACTCGATCTACGCCCCCACGAGCGAGCTGGTGGACAGCTACGAGATGGCCGACGGTACGGAGTTCAGCTGGGAGAAGTATGGCAGCCACCCCTACGAGAACCGCGAACCGCGTTTCTATGCCACGATCCTCTACAACGGAGCTTCCTGGATGGGCCGCACGATCGAGAGCTATGTCGGCGGTCTGGACGGCTACAAGGAGTATGAGGATGCCGGTGCGGCCAATACGACCGTAACGGGTTACTACCTGCGCAAATACCTCAAGAACGACGATACGAGCTGGATCACCCGCTACTCGGACCAAACGTGGATCCTGATTCGCTACGCCGAGGTGCTGCTCAACAAGGCCGAGGCACTCGCCGAGCTGAACTGGAGCCAGAACAGCGCCGAGGCGCTGCAGGCCCTCAACGACGTACGCCGCCGCGTGGGCCTTCCCGCCCGTCAGACGGCTGACAAGGAGCAGTTCATGGAGTACCTGCGCCACGAGCGTATGGTCGAGCTGGCCGGCGAGGGCTTCCGCTACTGGGATCTGCGCCGCTGGCGCCTGGCTGTGGATGTCATCAACGGCAGCAACGTTCACGGTGTGAAGATCACCAAGAACGCGGACAACACCTTCACCTATGAGCAGGTGGATGCCGACGCCGGAAACAAGCGTATCTTCTACGAGCGCTACTACCGTTTTGCCATTCCCGAGGACGAGCGCTCGAAGAACCCGCTCTGCACCAACAACGAGGGATGGGTATAATGTCAATCAAGAAAAAAAGAACTGACTATGAAACTTCGTAAATATCTTGCCGTACTGGCTGCCGCCGCATTTGCGGTATTTGCTGCGGGGTCGTGCGCCGAGCCCGACGATGAGTTCCTTCACACCGACAGCCGGATCCTCTCGATCGAGATCCAGCCGGCCGAAGGTGGCGCAGGAATCGCGGGTGTCATCGACGAAACTACGGGAGAGATCTATTTCCCGATTCCCAAGAAAGACCGAGAAAAGTACGACATCACCCGCCTGATGGTTCGTGCCGAGGTTGAGTACGACACCTTCATCAACCCGTCGCTGACCGGACTGAAGGACCTGTCGGACCGCGACAACCCGTTCACGATCACCGTAACGGCCGGAGACAAGGGCTCGCGCACCTATTCGCTCTGGGCCTTCTACACCCGCCGATAACCCCCAAGTACTAACAAAAACAACAAAAAAACCGATATGAAAACCTTATTGAAATCCCTCGCTTACGCCGCGCTCGCCGGATTCCTTCTGACCGGATGCTCGGATGACGACACCACGCCCAAGGGCGAAGACGTGGAACGCGGCGACAAGGCCTGCCGCATCGAAACCTTCATTCTGAACCTCGACAGCGAGACGACGCTCACCGGAGACGTCTACGACTACGACAAGTCGATCGACCTGGCCTACACCACCGATCAGCTGGAGCTGATGAAGTCCGCCACGGCTACGCTCACCCTCTCGGAAGGCGCCACCGTATCGCCCGATCCTTCGCAGCCGGCAGACTACACGCAGCCCATATCGTTCACCGTAACGGCCAAGGACGGGAAGACGACCCGCACCTACACGACCAAGCCCGTGGAGAAGGTGGTAGAACTCTACACGAAGGTTGAAGCCGCCCTCTCGAAGACCACGACCGAAATGGGCCTCGGCTCCGTAACCACCAGCGCATCGGAGTACAAGTTCATCGGTGTCAGCGGCGACAAACTCGTCATCGGCACGAAGGTATTCGACTACAAGACCTTTGCCGCCGTCGGCGAACTGAACATGACCGGATACTCCGATCAGAAGCTGACCGGCATGGCCAACGACCATGCAGGCAACCTGATTGCCGCCGTTACCCCGACCGGTGAGGGTACGCCTCCGACGACCATCATCTGCTGGCGGAACGGCTGGGACCAGGCTCCTTCGGAGTACATCAAGTCCGAGACGAGCTTCATCGGCAAACTGATCTCCGCAGGCGGTAACATCTTCGAGGGTCAGGCTATCGTAAGCGCCATGGGCGGAACCGGCCCTGCAGGAGCTCACTTCGTATTCGAGCGTCTGGACGGCAATGCCAACGGCTTCCACGCCGTGGAGACCAAGCACCCGTCGAACGACGGTAACTGGTCGCAGATGATCTCGCCCTGCTCGAGCGATCCGCTGGGCACCTGGTTCATGTTCGAATCGGTTGCTGGCGGTTCCGAGATCTACACCTGGACCGGATGGTCGGCTCCCAACTCGATCTCCATGACGCAGATCCCGGGTGTGCTCTCCGGCAAGGGCCCGGCCAACTGGGGTAACTTCACGCTGGGTGCGATCCGCGGCTTCACCTACAACGATACGGCATATGCAGCCATCGTAACCGCCGGATGGCCCGAAACCTATATCTCGATCGTCAATAAGGACGGTGAGTTCCTGCTCAACCCCAACGACACCATCACGACCGCTCCTCACACGGGATCCGAGGCGATCATGCAGATCACCTATGCATACGACGAGGAGAAGAACGAAGGCTATGTCTTTGTTCTCGAGCCCGGTGTATTCGTGAAGAGCTGGAAGCTGACCGTTGCAGCCGAGTAAGACCTCTTCTTCGGGAAAATGCTGTCTGCACGGCGGACGGCGTTTTCCCGAAACCCTTTACAATCCGCGTTTTTCCGGCCCGGGGCCGCACCCGGCCGGAGAGATGCGGATCTTTTGAAATAGCAAATCCGATTCATGTATCAGTTAGTTAGGTTTATGAAATTCCGTATCCACGTTCTGGCAGCACTTTTGGCGGCTGCCTGCTGTCCGGCCTGCAGCGGAGGCACGCAAAACCCTCCCCGGGCCCAAGAGAGC
This sequence comes from Candidatus Alistipes stercoravium, assembly GCA_019119615.1. Lineage (GTDB taxonomy): Bacteria > Bacteroidota > Bacteroidia > Bacteroidales > Rikenellaceae > Alistipes > Alistipes stercoravium. The sequence goes on from DWWQ01000056.1 coordinate 47,418, forward strand.
CAATTCGCCAAATACCTCTGGTTCGATGCCGAGGCAAACTTCGCACGCTTCGCCTCGCAGGATTCGATCCGCTACTGGCTCGACCGCACGGTCGAGGCCGGATTCAACCGCATCGTCGTCGACGTGAAGCCCGTCGAAGGAGATGTGCTCTACAAGAGCGATTTCATGCCCGAGCTCGTGGATTTCCGCGGCACGAAGGTAGACCGCACCTGGGACTACCTGCAGGTCTTTCTCGATGAGGCAGCCAAACGCAACCTGCGGGTTACCGTCTCGACGACGATCTTCCCGGTAGGACTTACGGCAACCCGACAGGGCCCCGTCTACCGCGACTCTACCTTCGACGGACGCACCTGCATCCAATACAAACCCGAAGGGTTGATGGATATCCGCGACGACAAGCCCGTCGATATCGCCTTTCTCAACCCGGCGATGCCCGAAAACCAGGAGTGGGCCCTGCGCTTCGTCCGCGAAATCCTCTCGAAATACCGTTTCGATGCCTACGCGCTCGACTACTGCCGCTATCCGGGCGCCACGGCCGATTTCTCGGAGTTCTCGCACCGCGATTTCGAGAAGTTCCTCGGACACGCCGTCGAGCGTTTCCCGGAAGATATCTTCACCTACGACAAGGAGGGGAAACATGTTCCGGGCAAATACTACAAGCAGTGGTGGGAGTACCGCGCCAAGGTCATCCGCAACTTCATCGCGCGCGTACGCAACGAGATCGACTCGCTGCAGCCCGGCGTAGCGCTCGAATACTGGGCCGCCTCGTGGCTCCATGCCATCCACGCGAACGGCCAGAACTGGGCAAGTCCCCGCTCGGACTTCTCGCGCGAATACCTCGACAGTTGGGCGACGCCGGGCTACAAGGAGGCCGGATTCGCCGACCTGCTCGACGTATTCATCACCGGGACCTACCTTGAACGGGTCTGGGGCGCCGATGATCCCGAATCGGTGGAATTCGGGCTGAACCGTTCGCTGCGCGACGTGCAGGGCGACTGTACGGTATACGGATCGCTCTATGCGAAGAACCATCTTGACCAATTCGACGACGCGGTGTATCTTTGTCTTCGGAAAACGAAGGGTGTGATGGTCTTCGACATCGTACAGGTAATCGACAACAACCTTTGGGATGCCATCCGGCGGGGTATCGACCGCGCCGAAGCCGAAGCCGCATCCCGGAACAAATAAAAAACCGACAAACGACATGATCCTTACAATCAAACGACTGTTTCCGGTGCTGTGCGCCCTGCTGCTGATCGGGGCCGGCGCCTGCTCGGAGGAGCACCAGACCCCGCCGCCGATCGACAGCGGGGAAGAGGAGGGCGGGGAAAAGCCCGTCGAACCGGACGACAAGCCGGTAAGCGAAAAGGAGAAGATGCTGTGGTTCGATGCCGAAGCCAACTTCGACCGCTTCCGGACCCAGCAGGGCATTACGGAGATGCTCGACAAGACCGTGGAGGCCGGATTCAACAAGATCGTCGTGGACGTAAAACCCGTCGAGGGCGATGTCCTCTACGAGAGTTCGTTCATGACGCAGGCAACGCAGATCGGCGACGTCAGCGTTCCGAACCGCGGCTGGGACTACCTGCAGTTCTTCCTCGACGAGGCCCACAAGCGCGGTCTGAAGGTTACCGTCTCGACAACGATCTTCCCGATGGGTATGCCCAACCGCCGGCAGGGGCCCGTATACCGGGATGCGAAGAAGTGGGAAGGCATGACCTGCCTGCAGAATAAGCCCCGCAGCGGCGGAGGCAGCCAGATGGTGGATATCAAGGATGATCCCACAAAGGTGGCGGCCTTCCTCAACCCGGTGCTGCCCGAAGTCCGCGAATTCGCGCTGAAATTCATCCGCGAGATCGTTACCAACTACGACTTCGACGCCTATGCACTCGACTACTGCCGCTTCCCGGACAACCAGAGCGATTTCTCGGAGGCCTCGAAGAGTGCTTTCGAGGATTACATCAAGGCCAGTGTCGGCACCTGGCCCGATGACGTCTTCACCTACGATGCCTCGGGAAATATCGTTCCTGGCGTCTACTACAAGCAGTGGTGGGAGTTCCGCTCGATGATCATCCGCGACTTCGTGGCCGAGGTGCGCCGCGAAATCAAGGCCATCAAGCCCGACGTGAAGCTCGAGTACTGGGCCGCCTCGTGGTGGGGAGCTCTCTATGCCAACGGGCAGAACTGGGCCAGCAACTCATACATGCCTCTTGAGGATGTCGAATCAAGCTATTACTACATCTGGTGCTCGAACAACTACTACCGGACCGGATTCGCCGAAGAACTCGATACATTCCTGCTCGGCGCCTACCTCGAACGCATCTACGGCGCCGATGACAACGAGTCGGTCGAGTACGCCATCAACCGGGCCGAGCGCATGTTGCGCAACGCCTGCACCATGTACGGCACCATCCAGTGCGCAGATCCGAATTTCGACATCGAGGAGGCCTGCTACTACTGTCTCAAACGCACGGCCGGACTGATGGTCTTCGATATCGTACATGTAATCAACAACAACAAGTGGTCCGCCATCAAGCGCGGTATCGACCGTGCCCTGGCCGAGGACAGGGCGAACGAATAACGCAATGACGAAACCAACGACAATACGAACCATGAAACGACTGCTTCTTCTTGCCGCTGCGCTGACGGCCGCAACCGCGATATCAGCCAAGGATTACAAGGTCGCCTCACCCGACGGACAGATCGAGGTCAAGGTCTCTACCTACCCCGAGCTGCGCTGGAGCGCCTCGCGAGCCGGCGAGCCGCTGCTCGACGAGAGCCGTATCGGGATGACCTTTGCCGGAGAGGTTCCCCTGGGAGCGGCGCCGGCCGTACGGAGTGCCCGGACGAAGGCCATCGACGAGCGTTCGACGGCCGAGGTCCCCACCAAGTTCCGCGAGCTGCACGACCGCTGCAACGAACTCGAAATCGCCTTCCGCGGCGACTGGGCCCTGCGCATGCGCGTCTATGACAATGGTGTGGCCTACCGCTTCGAGACCTCGCGCAAGGGTGATGCGGTGGTCGTGGACGAGACTGCGGAGTTCAATTTCGCCGCCGACAACGACACCTACTGGACCCGCGAGCGCAACCCGGACTTCATCTCCCACTGCGAAGCCTTCTTCGAGCGCAAGCGCCTCTCGGAGCTCGAGCGTTCGGTCTATGCCTTCCTGCCGGTCTACTTCGCCACGCCCCAGGGTACGCGCATGGTCGTTACGGAGACCGATCTGGAGGATTACCCCTGCATGTTCCTCTTCGGAGGCGAGGGCAGCAAGCTCCATGCGGAGTTTCCGCCCGTGGTGCTCGAAAGCCGCCTGAAGGAGGGTTCGGACCGCAACGAGGAGTTCCTGCGCAAGGCCGACTACATCGCCGCGACGAAGGGCACGCGTACCTATCCGTGGCGTGTGGTTACGATCGACGGCAGCGACCGCGAGCTGCTCGAGAACTACCTCCCCTACCAGCTGGCCGCCCCGGCCATCGAGGGCGACGCCTCGTGGGTGCGTCCCGGAAAGATCGCCTGGGACTGGTGGAACGGACTCAACGTCTACGGCGTCGATTTCCAGGCCGGCGTGAACACTGCGACCTACAAGTACTTCATCGACTTTGCCGCGAAGTACGGCATCGAGTACATCCTGCTTGACGAGGGGTGGTCCGTAAGCACGCTCAACATCCGCGAGCCACGCAAGGAGGTCGATCTGCAGGAGATCATCCGCTACGGCAACGAGAAGGGTGTCGGCGTCGTGCTCTGGACCCTCTGGAACCCGATGAAGAAGGATCTCGAAGGTATCCTCGACACCTATCAGAAGTGGGGCGTCAAGGGCATCAAGATCGACTTCATGCAGCGCTCCGACCAGGAGATGGTCAATTTCTACGAGCAGATCGCCCGGGCGGCCTTCGACCGCGGGCTGCTGGTCGATTACCACGGTTCGTTCAAGCCCGCGGGTCTGCAGCGCAAATACCCCAACGTCCTGTCGTTCGAGGGCGTTTACGGTATGGAGAACGACAAGTGCTCGAAGGACATCACCCCGGGGCATGACTGCGTGCTTCCCTTCACGCGCATGGTCGCCGGCCCGATGGACTACACGCCCGGCGCCACGGTGAACGCTACGGCCGCCGACTTCTCGATCAGCTGGAGCCACCCCATGAGCCAGGGTACCCGCGCCCATCAGGCGGCGCTCTACGTCGTTTACGAAAGCCCGCTGCAGATGCTCTGCGACTCGCCGTCGCACTACCTCCGCACGCCCGAATTCACGGGATTCATCGCCGCCATCCCTACCGTCTGGGACGAGATCGTGGCCCTGCACGCCTCGGCCGGCGAGTATGTCGCCGTGGCACGCCGCAACGGCGACAAGTGGTACATCGGCGCCATCACCGACTGGACGGGCCGCGATCTGGAGATCGACCTCTCGTTCCTCGGCGAGGGCAGCTACCGCATGCAGAGTTTCGAGGACGGCGTGAATGCCGACGTCTATGCGCAGGATTTCCGCACGGCCGAACGCACGGTCAGCCGCAACGACCGCATAACGATCCACCTCGCCTCCGGAGGCGGATGGGCCGCCATTCTGACCCCTGAAAAGTAGCGAACGATGAAAAACTGCCTACGGAAAACCCTTCTTGCGGGATTGTTGCTCGCCTCGGGGCTCCTTGCAGCCCCGGCGGCGGGCGCCCCGAAGGAGCTGCGGGGCCGCGTAACGGCTGACGGCCGGGGCGTGGCCGGAGTCCGCGTTACGGACGGGCACCGCTTCGTCGAAACCGACCGCCGGGGCTTCTACCGCCTGCCGGCCGCCGAGGGGGCGGAGTTCGTCTACCTGACCCTGCCCGACGGCTATGAGATTCCCGCCCGGGAGGGTGCCGCCACGCTCTACCGCCGCATCGACCCGGAGCAGTCGGCACATTACGACTTCACGCTCCGGCGCTCCGCGAAGGAGATGACGCGCCACCGGCTGCTTCTCGTGGCCGATCCGCAGGTCTACTTCGAGCAGGAACTCGACAGCGTGCGCCGTGCCGCCGCCGACATGCGGCTGACGGCCGCGGACGGCATGGAGACCTTCGGCGTCGCCTGCGGCGACATCATCGGCGACATCACCCGCAAGCCGCTGCTGTTCGAACCCGTACGCGATGCGCTCGCCGAAAGCGGCGCACCCTTCTTCTACGTCTTCGGCAACCACGACATGGATGTCGATGCCCGGTCGAACGACTACTCGAAGGAGTCGTTCAAGGAGTGTTTCGGCCCCACCTACTACTCCTTCGACCGCGGCCGAATCCACTATGTCGTCCTCGACGACGTCTTTTTCCTCGCCCGCGGATATCTCTACACGGGGTATCTCGAAGAGCGGCAGCTCCGGTGGCTCGAGGAGGATCTGGCAGCCGTACCGCACGGACGCACCGTCGTTGTCTGCTTCCACATCCCCACCTGGTCGCGCGCCGCACGGCAGGGTGAATGGAGCAAGGAGGAGGCCAACAAGGTGCTCAACAACCGCCGGGCGCTCTACAAGCTGCTCGAACCCTACCGGGCGCACATCCTCTCAGCCCATGAGCACTACAACGAGAACTACCGGCCCGTGGAGCATGTCTTCGAGCATGTGCACGCCCCGTTGAGCACGCTCTTCTGGCAGACCCCCTGGAGCATGGACGGCATTCCGGCGGGATATGCCGTCTACGAGGCCGACGGCGACGAGCTGACCTGGTATTGGAAAGCCGTCGATTACGACCGCGGCCGCCAGTTCACCGCCTACGCCGTGGGGGCCGACCGCCGCAAGCCGGAGGCCGTAACGGTCAATGTCTGGAACTACGATCCCGCGTGGAAGGTGCGCTGGTACGAGAACGGCGAGCCGCGGGGCGAGATGACCCGCTATACGGGTTACGACGCCTCGATCGCCGACTATGTAGCCCTCCACAGCCAGCATTTCAAATACAAGTATATCGGAGCCGCACCGACCGAACACCTCTTCATGGCCGTACCCTTATCGCCCGACGCCGACGTGCGCGTGGAGGTCGAGGACCGCTTCGGCAACCGTTACCTGTGGTCCGAAAAAGAGGGGTACACCTCCTGTCCGGCTGCCGAAAACCCGAACGAATAAAAACCAACGACACGATGAAACGATACCTTACGCTGATTGCCGCCGCCGTTGCGGCGCTCGGTCTCGCGACGGGATGCAGCCCCCGCAGCGCCTCGGTCAGCTCGCCCGACGGAAGCCTCTCGCTGGAGGTCTCCGTGCGCGACGGCCGCGTCGGCTACACACTCCACCGCGAGGGAAAATCCCTGCTCGACTTCTCGACGCTGGGCTTCGATTTGAAGGATGCTCCGGCCCTGCGCGACGGGCTGGAGATCTGCGGCACGGAAACGGACTCCTTCGACGAGACCTGGGAGCAGGTCTGGGGCGAGGAGCACTTCGTCCGCAACCACTACAACGAACTGACCGTCTCGCTGCGCGAGCGGCAGGCCCCGAACCGCCGTTTCGATGTGGTTTTCCGCCTCTTCGACGACGGCATGGGATTCCGCTGCGAGTTTCCCGAACAGCCCGACCTCGGGGAGTTCGTCATCATGGACGAGCTGACCGAGTTCCGCTTCCCGGAGGACCACATGGCCTGGTGGATGCCCACGCGCGAACCCTACTACGAGAGCATCGCCCGCCACACGCCCATCTCGCAGATGGATACGGTGAATACGCCGCTGACGATCGAGTGCGCCGGCGGGGAGTTCCTCGCGCTGCATGAGGCGAACCTGACGGATTACGCCAAGATGAGCCTCTATCCCGCGGATGGCGGCACGACGCTGCGCTGCTACCTCACGCCGTGGTCGAACGGCGTGAAGGTCTATGCCCGCACGCCGTGGCGCACGCCGTGGCGCACGATCGTCGTGGGCGACACGCCGGGCGACCTCGTAACCTCGCGGCTGATGCTCAACCTCAACGAACCCTCGAAGATCGAGGACACCTCGTGGATCCGTCCGGGCAAATACATCGGCATCTGGTGGTCGATGCACCTCTTCCAGGAGACCTGGGCACAGGGCCCGCACCACGGCGCCACGACCGAGAACATGATGCGCTACATCGACTTCGCCGCGGAGAACGGCATCGAAGGAGTGCTGGCCGAGGGCTGGAATGTCGGCTGGGACGGCGAGTGGACCAAGAACAGCGACAAGATCCGCTTCGCGGAGCCCTACCCCGACTTCGACATCGACCGGATCGCCGACTACGCCGCCAAAAAGGGCGTGCAGCTGATCGGCCACCACGAAACGGGCGCCAACACGAAGAATTATGAGGCGCAGATGGAGGAGGCCTTCGCCTTCTGCCGCCGCCACGGCATCCGGGCCGTCAAGACCGGCTATGTCAATGTCCTGATGGACGGCAAGGAGCTCCACGACAGCCAGTACGGCGTGCGCCACTACCGCAAGGTGATCGAGACGGCCGCCCGCTACGGCATCGCGATCGACAACCACGAACCCGTCATGCCGACAGGCCTCGAGCGCACCTGGCCCAATCTGATGACCCAGGAGGGCGTGCGCGGACAGGAGTACAACGCCTGGTCGCCCGACGGCGGAAACCCGCCCGAGCATACGACCGTCGTGCCGTTCCTGCGCGGGCTGGCCGGACCGATGGACTACACGTTCGGCACGTTCGACTTCTCGAATCCCGTATCGCCCTTCGCCCGCGTACAATCGACCATCGCCCGCGAACTGGCACATTACGTCGTGATCTACAGCCCGCTGCAGATGGCCTCGGACCTTCCGGAGCACTATGCCGGACAGCCCGCCTTCGCCTTCATCCGCGACGTGGCGACCGACTGGGAGCGCACCGTCGTGCCCCAGGCCGTCATCGGCGACTACTGCGTCTTCGCACGCCAGAAGCGCGATTCGCAGGAGTGGTTCCTCGGCGCCATCACCGACGAGACGCCCCGCACGCTGACCGTCGCACTGGATTTCCTCGACCCCGAGATGCACTACCGGGCGCAGATCTATGCCGACGGCGAGAAGGCCGACTGGAAGACGAATCCCTATGACGTGGCGATCAGCGAACGCCGGGTCGCCGCAAGCGACTCGCTGCAGATCCGCATGGCCTCGGGCGGCGGATGCGCCATCCGCTTCGTACCCGAACCGGAAAAATAAAAGAGTCCGGACCCGCGTGTCGCACAGGCATGCGGGTCTTCATTTCCAACCCCCAAAGAGAGATCCGAACATGAAAAAATACCTTTTGGCAGTAGCCTGGCTGCTGCTTGCGGCGGGCACGGCCGAAGCCCGCAAGACGCAGATGCACTTCACACCGGCCACGGCCCCGGAGATCCGTTTCGTGGGCCGTTCGGCAACGGGCCCCGACGGCGAGCGGTCGTTCGACTGGAGCGGCACCTACTTCACCTTCCGTTTCGAAGGACGCCGCTGCGCCATGCGCGCCTCGGACACCAAACGCAACTACTACAACGTCTTCATCGACGGGCGCCGGCACGGCACGGTGGCCGTCACGGGCGGCGACACGACGATCCTGCTGGCCGACGGCCTTTCGCGCGGCGAGCATACGGTGCTCGTACAGAAGCGCACCGAGGCCGAACAGGGCCGCACGACGCTGCACGGCATCCTGACCGACGGCGCACTGCTCCCGGCGCCCGCAGCGCCGGGGCGCCACATCGAATTCATCGGCGACTCGCACACCTGCGGCTACGGCACCGAAGGCAAATCGCCCAAGGAACCCTTCACCCCCGAGACGGAGAACTGCGACCTGGCATGGGGATGCATCATCGCCCGCTACTTCGATGCCGACTACACGCTCATCGCCCACTCGGGGCAGGGCATGGTCCGCAACTGGGGCGACCGTCCCGAAGGATCGGCCTGCACGATGCGCGAACGGCTGACCCGGACATTCGACATGGAGGAGGAGCCGCAGTGGGACTTCGCAGGCTACCGGCCCGACATCGTGGTCATCAAGCTCGGCTCGAACGACTACAGCGAGGACGTATCGCCCTCGAAGGAGGCCTTCAACGGGGCCTATGCCGAGGCGCTGCGCAAGCTCCGCAAAGCCTACGGCGACGTGCCGGTGCTGTGTGTCGCCCCGTGCGAGAACACCACGGTCTACGGGCACCTGAAGGAGCTGCTCGAGGAGCTGCAGGACCCGAACCTCCACTGCATGGTGCTCACCCCCGGGCTCTTCAACTGGGACAGCGACATGGGCGCCAATTTCCACGCCAACCACCGCGGACACCGGAAGATGGCCTCGGCAGTCATCCCCTACATTGCAACCGTCATGGGGTGGGAGATGCCGGAAAAAGTCGTATATTAGCACTGCAATTCCATAAAACGCAAACAAAATGAACAGCAACCTGAAAAAACTCCTGCTCTGCGCCGCAGGACTCTTTACGGCGACGCTCTGCGCTGCCCAGAAACCGGCCGACTGGGCGAATTTCGGCCGCTTCGAGGCCGACAACGCCGCCCTCACCGCCGCACCGAAGGTCGTCCTGATGGGCAACTCGATCACCGAGGGGTGGATCGGCAAGCACCCCGAATTCTTCAGCAGCCACGGATACGTCAGCCGCGCCATCAGCGGGCAGACCACCTCGCAGATGCTCGTGCGCTTCCGCGCCGACGTCGTCGAGCTCCATCCGCAGGTCGTGGTGATCTGCGCCGGTACGAACGACATCGCCCAGAACACGGGCTACATCTCGCTCGAGCATATCCTGGACAACCTCCAGTCGATGGTCGATCTGGCCCGTGCACACGGCATCCGGCCGATCCTCTGCTCGGTGCCGCCCGCCGGCGACTTCTCGTGGAACCCCGGGCTGGAGCCCGCACCGAAGATCATCCGGCTGAACGAGATGATCAAGGCCTATGCCGACGAGGAGGGCATCCCCTATGTCGATTACCACACGCAGATGGCCACCGAGAACGGTGCGATGATCGCCGCCTACACCTATGACGGCGTCCACCCGACCGAAGCAGGCTACGAGGTCATGGAGCGCATCCTGCCGCCCGTCGTGGAGCAGGTGCTCGCCGAGATCGGCAAATAGGCACGCCTCCGACTGCACAAAAAAGAGGTGCGGACCTGTCGCGGGTCCGCACCTCTTTTTGCGTATCGTCGGGCTGCCTACCGGTGCTGGGGACGCAGCAGGTCCTGCACCACCTTGACGGGCGAGAAGGTCGAAACCGGCACATCGACGAAGACCGTATTCCAGCGGGCCATGGCGCCGTTCCACAATCCGGGAAGCTCCTGGGCGCGCAGCGGACGGCCGCCCGAAGATTTCGACGAGATGAAGCCCGTCGAAGGGTCCGTATAGCGCCGCAGGTCGAACTTGCCTCCCTTCGAGTCGCGGACGCCGCAGACCAGATCCACCGGATTGAAGTGCGTGGCGGCCTGCATGAGCGGTTGGTCGTCGGGGCCGATCTGGCTCGACTCGGCAATCTGCAGCGACTCCGTGCCGTCGAGATTCGAGACCCAGAAGGGGCCTCCGCCCGGTTCGCCCTCGTTGCGGACCATGCCGCAGACGCGGATCGGACGGTCGAGGATGCTGCGCAGCAGTGCCGAATCATAACCGGCCGGCAGCTTGACATGCAGGCGCTGCTCGACGAAGGCGGCGATCGCCTCAAGGTCGGCACCGCCGACTTCGAGCGCCTTCAGGTATTCGAACGCCTGCTCCTGCAGTTCGAGCAGCACGCCGGCCAGCAGCTTCTTGCAGCGGACCGTATCGCCGCGCAGGGCGTCGGTCGTAACGTTGTCGATGTTCTTGATGAAGATCACGTCGGCGTCGATCTCGTTCAGGTTCTCGATCAGCGCACCGTGGCCCGCGGGACGGAAGAGCAGCGTGCCGTCCTCCTGCCGGAAGGGCGTGTTGTCGGGATTCACGGCCACCGTGTCCGTCGAGGGTTTCTGCACCGAGAACGAGATGTCGTAACGCACGCCGAAGCGCTTTTCATAAACGGGAACCTTCTCGGCAAGCAGCGCCTCGAAAGCCGCCCGATGCTCGGGCGAAACGGTGAAATGGATACGCACCGCGCCGTTCGAAGCGGCATAGGCGGCTCCCTCAACCAGGTGCTCCTCGACCGCCTTGCGGGCCCCTTCGGGATAGGCGTGGAAGGTTACCAGTCCTTTGGGCTTATGTCCGTAGCCGAGGCCGTCGTTCACGATGGCATCCACCGTCGCCCGGTCGTCGGCGCCGGCCGGAAGCACGGCTTCGAGTTCGGGCCAGAAGGCAAATTCGTGCAGGTGTTCCAGCAAGGTGTCGATGCCCTTGCCGCGCTTGCCCTCGTTCACGAACTCGAACAACTCCTTGAACATGCGCGTCGCGGCGCCCGAGGCCGGGACGAACTTCACGACACCCAACCGGGCGGTTTCACGTTCGTAACGGGCAATGGCGGCATCGGCCTGCGCCGCATCGAGCATCACGATACCGTCGCCGGGCGAAGCGGCCCGCACAACCTTCAGATAGGGAAATCCCCGGCGGAAATTCTCCAACTGCTCCTCGACCTGACGGAGGGTCAGGCCGTGGGCCTGGATCTGCTGCAAATCTTTCTCGTTGAACATGGACTCAGTATTTTTAGGTTTTGGTTACGAAATCGCGCACATCGTCCCACATCACGTCCCTTGTGGAAAAACGAACCGCAGCCGCGGAAATCTTCCTTCAGAAGAGAGCTTCGCCGCCCCGATCATCCAAAGTTACTAAATAATTCCTAACTTTGCACATATGATCCGAGAATTTACCCATATCGACCTGCGCGACCGCAACAGTTTCGGCGTCGAGCAGCGGGCCGCACGGCTCGTCGAGTTCGAAACGGCCGACGACCTGCGCGAACTCTTCCGCGGGGGCATCCCCGAACAATGGTACGTCCTGAGCGGAGGCAACAACATTCTCTTCACCCGCGACTACGACGGTGTGCTCATCACCCCCGTGGGCCGGCGGATCACTCCCCTGCTCGACGACGGAGAGGCGGTTCTCGTACGCGCCGAGGCGGGAGTCGAGTGGGACGACCTGGTCGAGTGGGCCGTCGAACGCGGACTGTGGGGCATCGAGAACCTCTCGCTCATCCCCGGCAAGGCGGGCGCCGCTCCGGTCCAGAATATCGGGGCCTACGGCTGCGAGGCGAAGGATGCGATCGAGCGGGTCGAGATGTTCTGCGTCGAGACGGGCACGATGCTCACGCTCGACGGCCGCCACTGCGGTTTCGCCTACCGCGAAAGCGTCTTCAAGCACGAACTGCGGGGCCGCGTCATCATCACCTCCGTCGTGCTGCGGCTGCACCGCACCCCGCAGCCGAAGCTGGGCTACGGGGATGTCGAGCGCGAGGTGGAGGCCCGGGGCGGCGTCTCGCTGCGCAACATCCGCGAAGCGATTTCGGCAATCCGCCGGGCGAAGCTCCCCGACCCGAAGCAGACGGGCAACGCCGGAAGTTTCTTCAAGAACCCCGTCGTCGAGGCGTCGGTGGCCGAACGGCTGCTGGCCCAATGGCCCGACATGCCGCACTACCCCGCGCCGGAGGGACGCGTGAAGCTCGCCGCGGGATGGCTCATCGACCGGGCGGGCTGGAAGGGACACAGCGAGGGACATGTCGGCGTGCACGAACGCCAGGCCCTGGTGCTCGTAAACCGCGGCGGCGCCACGGGCAGCGAGGTGCTCGCCTTCGCCCGGAAAGTCCAGCAGGCCGTGCGCGAACGCTTCGGCGTGGAGATCGACACGGAGGTGAACATCCTCTGAAAAACAGCCCATCAAAAAAACACCCCATATGACCTCACTGACAGACGCTTTCAGTCGCTATATCGAAGAGAACCGTCTCGCCACGCACGACGACCGGATCCTGCTTACCGTTTCGGGCGGCGTGGATTCGATGGTCATGCTCTCGCTTTTCACCCGCTGCGGATATACGGTGGGCGTCGCCCACTGCAACTTCCAACTGCGGGGCGCCGAGAGCGACGAGGACGAGGTGCTCGTCGAAGAGGAGGCGAAGAAATACGGCGTGCCGTTCTACAACAAGCGTTTCGAGACGGTGGCCGAAATGGAGCGCACGGGCGAATCGATGGAGATGGCCGCACGGCGGCTGCGCTACGCCTGGTTCGACGCCCTGAGCCGCGAACACGGATACACGGTCATCGCCATCGCCCACCACGCCGACGACTCGATCGAAACCTTCTTCATCAACCTGCTGCGCGGCACGGGCCTCCGCGGCCTGACGGGCATCTCGACCCAGGTCGGGCACCTGATCCGTCCGCTGATGTTCGCCTCGCGCAAGGAGATCCTCGAATACGCCGTGGCGAACCACATCCCCTTCCGCGAAGATTCGTCGAACCGTTCGACCAAATACCTGCGCAACAAGATCCGGCTGGGGCTCATTCCCCGTATCCGGGAGATCAACCCCAAATTCACGGAGCTGATGCGCAGCAACCTCGAACGGCTCACCGATGCGCAGCTCTTCATCAACCACGGCATCGAACGTATCCGGGAGGAGGTCGTCGAAAGCCACGACGGCATCGACACGATCTGCCCGGACCGCATCGACCCGGCCTTCCCCCGGCAGTTCGTCATCTACGAACTGCTCAACTCGACCTATGGCTTCAAGGGAGACACGGTGGATGCCCTGTACCGTGCGCTGGAGCAGGAGGCCACGGGAAAACGTTTCTATGCCCGCGACCGTGTGGCGGTGATCGACCGGGGACGGATCGTCGTGGCCCCGATCACCCCGGACGACGCCTGTCAGGTGAGTGTCGCGAAGGGAGCCCTGCGCAGCTACTGCGGCAATGCGGTGCTCTACTACGAATACTGCAACATCGACGACATCCGCAACTTCGGCGTGCCGCCGCACATCGCACAGGTCGATGCCGACAAGCTCCGCTACCCGCTCACGCTGCGCCGCTGGCGCGAAGGCGACTGGTTCATCCCCTACGGCATGACCGGGCGCAAGAAGGTGAGCGACTCCCTGATCGACGCCAAGGTCTCCGTACCCGAAAAGCAGCGGCAGTTCGTCCTGCTTTCGGGCGACGAGATCGTCTGGCTCGTCGGCCGCCGTATCGACGACCGCTACCGCCTGACACACGACACGGAGAACGTCCTGCGCATCACCAAAGAGATCGTATAGAAGATGGCCAAGAGTGCAGCAAAATTCCGCGACACGGTCGCCGAATACGAGCGGATCTCGGCGCAGATCGCCGTCCGACAGTTCGCCCCCGTCTACCTGCTCATGGGCGAGGAGGGCTACTTCATCGACGCGCTGGCCGAGCGCCTCTCGTCGTCGATTCTCGACGAGGCGGCCCGCGCCTTCAACCAGATCACCGTCTACGGACGGGATACCGAAGCCGGGCAGGTCATCAACCTCTGCCGCCAGATGCCCATGATGGGCTCCTACCAGGTGGTCATCGTCAAGGAGGCCCAACAGTTGCGCGGCATCGAGAAACTCTCGTTTTACACGCAGAAACCCTCGGCGACGACCGTGCTGGTGATCTGCCACAAGGAGAAGAGCGTCGATCGACGCTCGGCATTCTACAAGGGCTGCGCCGCAAACGGCACGGTTTTCGAATCGGTGCGTCCGCGCGACTACGAGATCGCGGCCTGGCTGCAGCAGTTCATCAAGGGGCAGGGGCTCACGATCGACACGAAGGCGCTGTCGATGCTCACCGACCACCTCGGGACCGACATCGCGAAGATCGCCAACGAACTGCGCAAACTTACCGTCTCGCTGCCCGAAGGCACCCGGCGCATCACCGATGCGGACATCGAGGCCCACATCGGCATCTCGAAGGATTTCAACAACTTCGAGCTGTGCAAGGCCGTCGTTACGAAGGACATGTCCCGGGCGTTGATGATCGCCGACCACTTCGCCCGCAACCCCAAGGACAATCCGCTGCTGCTGACGATCATGGCGCTGTTCGGACAGTTCCGCGACCTGTTCGTGGTCAATTACCTGCGGTGGCTGACCCGCCACAAGGGCAAGCCCTTCCCGTCGGATCAGGAGCTCATGCGCATCCTGCGCAAGAGCAACACCTTCATCCTCGGGGAGATCAAGCAACAGGCCTCGCTGTGGGACAACCGCAAGGTGTTCGCCGTACTCGGCCTGCTGCGCGAATACGACGCCAAAAGCAAGGGGCTGAATGCCGGAGGCGCCCCGGACGGCGAGCTGCTGCGCGAACTGCTGCTGAAAATCTTCCTGCTTTGAACGAACTCATCCTATACCAGATCGTCCACCTCGCCCGCGGGCGGGCCCGGAATGTCGGGGCGCATGCCGCACTGCTCGATGCCGCCGGCCGCGCTCTCTTCCGACGTCCCTACCGCCCCGATCTGCAGGCCCTCGCGACACGCATCGAACGGTGCGCCGCCGCGGAGCACTACCCCACGGGAGTCTCGGGCTTCATCCGGATAGAGCTGAATGCCGAAGGCGAAGAGCGGCTGCAGCCGGAGGGCATTTCGCTCTATGACGGCTACGCGCTGCGGAGCCTCCACCCCGATGCGGCGACAATGCGTTACGAACCGCTCTGTCCCGACCTTCCCACCTCGGCCCGCGAAGCGACCGAACGCCTTGCCGCGCAAATCGTCCGCCGCCGAAAGGCCGATGTTGCCATACGCTGCGACGAAGAGGGACGGATGCTTACGGCCGACAATGCCCCGCTTTTCGCCCTGTGCGACGGGACGATCTACCACGCACCGACCCCGCCGGGCGTCGAGGCGGAGTTGCTGTGCGAGACGATTCGGGAATTGGGCATGCCGTTGCGCGACGAGGCACTCCGCCGCAGCGACCTGCCCCGCATCGAGGAGCTCTTTTATGTGGACCACCGGGGGATCACCGCCCTCGCCCACTGCGACGGGGCTCCGCTCATGGCGCTGCGCGCCGAACGCCTCGCGGAGGCGCTTGAGGGGCGTTTTCGCAAAATGTAGAAACCGCATCGCCCCGCCGCATCCTATCTTCGGGGTATGAAACCCGCCCGCATCGCCGGATGCCGGGCCATTCCAACACCCCGAAACATGCTCAAAACCCTGATTGGCTACGCCGTAGTCGCCACGGCACTGCTGCTGTGGTGCTTTTACGCCTACCGCAGTTCACGCACCGAAAACCGGCGTCTTGCAGAGAACCAGCAGGCGCTCTCGCTCGAAACGGAACACTACCGCACCCGGCTGGGCCAGGAGGCCGCATCGGTCCAGGCCCTGCGACTCCGCTGCGCGGAGTTCGAGACGCTGCGCGCAGCGGATGCCGAACAAATCCGCGCGCTGGGCATCCGCCTGCGCCGCCTCGAAGCCACGGCAAAGAACACGACGAAAACCGAACTCGACCTGCGTGCGCCGCTGCGCGATACGCTCGTGGCGGCCGTCGTCCGGAAGGGCGACACGACGGCCTGCGCCCCGCACTGGGACACATTGCGCAGTTTCCGCTGGCGCGACCCGTGGGTTACGGTCGAGGGACGCATCGACGGCGACTCGGTGGCCTGCCGCGTCGTGAGCATCGATACGCTTCATCAGATCGTCCACCGTGTACCGCGCCGTTTCCTCTTCATCCGCTGGGGCACGAAAGCTATCCGGCAGGAGATCGTCAGCTCGAATCCCCACACGCGGATCGTACACTCGGAATACATACGGCTCGAACGCTGAAACCGGAGATTCGCTGACATCCGGGCTGTTCCGGCCCCGGTATCCGCAATACCCCGAGGCAGAAAAAATCGCTTCGGGGCATTGCCTTTTTCACTTTGTTGCGTATCTTTGTCGGATATGGAACGGACAGCTATCTTTCCGGGGTCGTTCGACCCCTTCACGCGGGGCCATGCCGCCCTGGTCGAGGAGGCGTTGCACCTTTTCGACCGTGTGGTCATCGGCATCGGCAACAACACCTCGAAACAGGGGTTGCTGCGCGTCGAGAACCGCAAACGGCTCATCGACGACATCTACCGGCACAACCCGCGTGTCGAGGCCCGCATCTACACGGGGCTGACGGGAGAATTCGCCGAAGAGGTCGGAGCCTGCGCCATCATCCGCGGCGTGAGAAACACCACCGACTTCGAATACGAACGCACGATGGAGGCCACGAACCACCGCATCTATCCCGACATCACGACCGTCATGCTCTTTACGCCGGCCCCCGTGGCCGACATCTCCTCCTCGACCGTCCGCGAGGTGCTCTCGTTCGGACGTAACGTCGAGGAGTTCCTGCCCGAAGGTATCGACATAAACAATTATCTCTAACGCATATGATGGAATTCACTGCCGAAATGATCGCCGGATTTCTGGGCGGCGAGGTCGTCGGAGACAAGAACGCCAAGGTACATACCGTCTCCTCGATCGAGGGGGGCAAGGCCGGTTCGCTGGCCTACCTGACGAATCCCAAATACGAACCCTTCCTCTACACCACCGGAGCGTCGATCGTTCTGGTCAATGCGGACTTCACCCCCGCGCAGCCCCTTACGGCGACATTGATCCGTGTCGCCGACGCCGGAGCCTGCGTGCTGAAGCTGCTGGAGATGTACAACGCCGCCAAACCCCGCCGCACGGGTATCAGCACCCGGGCTTCGATCGACGAAAAGGCCTCGGTGGGCGAAGGGTGCTACGTCGGCGACTTCACCGTCATCGAGGAGGGCGTACGCATCGGCCGCAACTGCCAGATCTATCCGCAGGTCTTCATCGGCAAGGGCTCGACCGTGGGCGACGACACGATCCTCTATCCCGGGGTCAAGATTTACGAAGGCTGCGTCGTCGGCAACCGCTGCATCCTCCACGCGGGAGCGGTGATCGGTGCCGACGGTTTCGGATTCATGCCCAACGCCGCCGGAGGCTTCGACAAGATTCCCCAGCTGGGCAACGTCCTGATCGAAGACGACGTGGAGATCGGCGCCAACACCTGCATCGACCGCGCCAAGACCGATTCGACGATCATCCGCCGGGGCGTGAAACTCGACAACCTCATTCAGATCGGCCACAACGTACAGGTCGGATGCAACACCGTCTCTTCGGCACAGACCGGCATCGCCGGCACCTCGAAGGTCGGCGCCAACTGCTTCCTGGGCGGACAGGTGGGCGTCGCCGACCATGTAACGATCGGCGACCGCGTGAAGGTCGGCTCGAAGAGCGGTATCGACAAGAACGTGCCCGACGACGAGGTGCGGCTGGGCTATCCGGCGCTGCCCGGCATGCAGTACCATCGCGCCTCGGCCGTCTTCAAGCGGCTGCCCGAGGTGGAGAAACAGCTCCGCGAGCTGGAAAAGGAGATGCGCGAACTCAAACAACAAAAACAATAGCAAGATGAAAAAGATTCTGACTCTCGCAGCGGCCGCCGCCGTACTGTGCGGCTGCGCCGACAAGAACGCCTACACGATCCAGGGCAACATCGAGGGGCTCGACGGCATGGTCTACCTCTTCGACGAAGACGACAACCTCATCGACTCCACGGCCGTAACCAACGGCTCGTTCCGCTTCAGCGGCACGGCAACGGCCCCGGCGATCTACACCCTGAGCGACGGCCGCGACATGCCGGTAACCTTCGTGTCGCAGCTCTTCATCGAGCCGGGTACGATCCTCGTGAGCGACAATGAGGAGAACCCCAGCCGTAAGAAAGTTACCGGAACCCCGGCCAACGATGCCAACACAGCCCTTTCGGCCGCATCGATGGCCCTGATCATGGAGGCCCGGAACC
The DNA here is from genome assembly GCA_019119615.1 of Candidatus Alistipes stercoravium. Lineage (GTDB taxonomy): Bacteria > Bacteroidota > Bacteroidia > Bacteroidales > Rikenellaceae > Alistipes > Alistipes stercoravium. The sequence goes on from DWWQ01000056.1 coordinate 65,992, forward strand.
CCGAAACCACGGAGGAGCGGGGCGCCGCCATCGAAGCGGAGTACGAGGCGCTGATGGACTCGACCTATGAGGCCAACATCGGCAACTACTTCGGCGCCGTGATGCTCGCCGGCCAGCGCGCCTACGAGCTTTCAGGACAGGAGCTGCTCGACGAAATCGCCCGCTTCACGCCCGAGCTGCAGCAGAGCAAGGTGCTCACCGACCTCAAGAAGAGCGCCGAGCAGAAGCTCAAGACCGACGTCGGCCAGCCCTACATCGACGTCGTGCAGCCCGATGCCGACGGCAAGGAGATCTCGCTGAAGTCCGTCGTGGAGAACCCCGCGAACAAATACGTCCTGCTCGACTTCTGGGCTTCGTGGTGCGGCCCCTGCATGGGTGAGGTTCCCTATCTGAAGGAGGCCTACGACACCTTCCACAAAAAGGGCTTCGAAATCTACGGTGTCTCGTTCGACCGCGACCGCGACAAGTGGCTCGCAGCCGTGAAGGACAACGGCATGGCATGGATCCACGTCAGCTCGCTCGGCGCCTTCGACAACCAGGCCGCAAAGGACTACGCCATCCAGGCCATCCCCTCGAACCTGCTTATCGACCACGAGGGCAAGATCGTCGCCAAGAACCTGCGCGGCGAGGAGCTCGTCGAGAAGCTGACCGAACTGCTGAAATAACCCAAAGAAACGGATACCCATGCGAAGATTCCTGATCCTCGTCGCCGCGGCGCTGCTGTGCAGTTGTGCCGGCAGGAACCGCTATACGGTGGAGGGCACGGTCGTCGGCGACGACCGCACCCTCTACCTCTGTGAAGGTGATTCGATCTGCGACTCCACGCGGACGGACAACGGCGCCTATCGGTTCCGGGGCTCCGCCGACAGGCCGCGGATCGTCATGTTGTACGATGCTCCCGACGGATCGGGAGCCTTGCATGCGATTGTCATCCTCGAACCGGGACAGATCGTCATCGTCCCCGACTCGACCGACGAAGGCCGCTTTTTCGCTACGGGAACTCCCTCCAACGACGCTTTCAAACATTATGCAGAGATGCAGGAAGCACTGGTCGAGGAGTTCCGCAACCCCGCGACAAGCGAAGAGCGTCGCGTGGAGATCGCCCAGCAGGAGATGCTCGGGCTTGTAAGACGCATGGTGCAGGAGAACCGCGACAACTTCTTCGGTGTTCAGATGCTTTCGCAAGCCTCCACCTACGATCTTTCCGAACAGGAGCTGCTTGACGAAATCTCCCTTTTCACGCCCGAGATGCAGCAGACCGAACAAATGGTCCGGTTGAAGGAACGGGCCGAGCTTCAGATCCGCACCGCCGTCGGGCAGCCTTACATCGACATTTCGCAACCCGATGCCGACGGGAAAGAGATCTCGCTGCGTTCCGTTGTGGAGAATCCCGCGAACAAGTACGTCCTGCTCGATTTCTGGGCTTCGTGGTGCGGACCCTGCATGGGCGAAGTGCCTCACCTGAAAAAGGCCTACGACGCCTTCCATGAAAAGGGTTTCGAGATTTACGGCGTCTCGCTGGACAGCAATCGCGACAAATGGCTCGCGGCAATCCGGAAAAACGACATGAAGTGGATTCAGGTATGCTCGTTCGAGGAGTTCGACAACCAGGCTGCCAGGGAGTATGCCATCAGGTCCATCCCCTCGAATCTGCTCATTGACCACGAGGGCAAGATCGTTGCCAAGAACCTGCGCGGCGAAGAACTCTGCGAGAAGATGGCCGAATTGCTCGACTGATTCCCCGACACCCGCCCCAAAGCGCCCCTTCGGAGCCGGCATGCCGTCCGGAGGGGCGCTTTTTCAAGATCCGAAGAAAACATGGAAACACCGAACCGATACCGCATCATGGGCATCGACCCCGGCACCAACTACATGGGTTACGGCGTGCTGGAGGTCGAGGGGCGCACGCTGCGCTCGGTCGTGCTGGGCGACATCGACCTGCACCGCCTCACGGATCCCTACGCCAAGCTGCGCTACATCTTCGAACGGGTCGGGGCGCTGATCGACGAATACCGCCCGCGCGAAGTGGCCCTCGAATCGCCCTTCTTCGGCGAGAACGTGCAGTCGATGCTCAAACTGGGACGCGCCCAGGGCGTGGCCATGGCCGCGGCCCTGAGCCGCGGGCTGCCGGTCTCGGAATACGCGCCGATGCGCATCAAGCAGGCCATCACCGGACGCGGTTCGGCCGCCAAGGAACAGGTCGCCTCGATCGTCTGCCGGATCCTCACGGTGGATCGGCCGCCGAGACGTCTCGACGCCACGGACGGCATGGCCGTGGCCCTGTGCCATTACTTCACCACGGGCAGTCCGCTGAACGCCGCGCTGGGTGAAGAGCGCGTAAAGGGGCTCGGCGGCGGCAAGAAGGCCGCCTCGAAAGGCGGATCGCAGAGCTGGGAGCAGTTTCTGAAGAAACATCCCGACCGGGAGGTCAAATAATGACACGACATAATCCGGCGTGTATCAATCGGTTATAAAACAGACGCATCATTCGGGTCATTTTTTCCGAAAAATTATTTGCGTATTTCGGATTCCTGCCGTATATTTGCACTCGCAATTCGGCGCCGTAGCTTAATTGAATAGAGCATCTGACTACGGATCAGAAGGTTACAGGTTTGAGTCCTGTCGGCGTCACAAGGAAGGGGAGTCCAAAAGGCTCTCCTTCTTGCTTTTAGGAAGGTTGGCCATTCGTGCGGCGACCTTTTTTTTGTATCCTGACGCGGGCGGTTTTCGGGGCGAAATCGGGAATTTGTTTAAACCCGTATGTAAACCGAACAAAAAGGCGCCGCCGGTATCTCCGGCGGCGCCTTTCGGCCCGGAAACGAACATATACCCTACTCTTCGGAGGATTCCGCCGTATCGGGCAGCGTCCAACCGCCGCCCAATGCCTTGTAGAGACGTACAAGGGCCAGATGCTCGTCGCGCACGGCATTGTTCAGGCCGATCTGCGCATCGAAATAACGACGCTGGGCATCCAGCACGTCGATGTAGTTGATATTACCGCCCCGATACTGGATATTGGCCAGTTCGACATATTTGCGGGCCGCATCCCGGAGGTTCTCCTTGCGTTCGGCCGACTGTCGGACGTTGTGGTAGGTTACCACGGCGTCATCGGTCTCCTTGAAGACCTCCAGCACCTTTTTTTCATACTTGAGGCGCGCCTCGTCATAGGCCGCCAGTGCCGCGCGGTATTTGGCCTGCTTGCGGCCGAAGCCCAACACGGGGGCCGCAACCGATCCCAGCACATAGGTGAACGGCGACTCGAAAATGTGCGGCAGCACCCCGTTCTCCACACCGCCCGTGAGCGTAAAGGTCAGACGCGGGAACCGGTCGGCATAAGCCATGCCCACACTCGCCATGGCCGCACGCAGCTGCTGCTCGGAGGCCCGCACGTCGGGACGCCGCTGCAACAGAACGGAAGGGATGCCGACGGGCAGCTGCTCGGGCATCGTGGTGTTGAGCGAGAGCCCGCTGCGAGGGATCTTCTCGCCCGGATAGCCGGCCATCAGCAGCGAAATGCTGTTCTCCATCACCTTGATCTGCCGTTCGAGTTCGGGGATGAGCGCCGCCGTCGAGGCATACTCCACCTGCGCCTGCTGGTAAACCGTTTCGGCCGTAAGGCCCCCTTCGAAACGCAACTTGGCGAGGCGTACATCCTGACGGCGCGTGCCGAGGGTCTGACGGACGATCGCCAGCTCGTTGTCGAGCGCCATCAGCCGGAAATAGGCCGTTGCGACCTCCGCGACAAGGGTCATGCGCATGGCACGCCACTCTTCGACCGAGGCAAGGTACTCGGCGCCGCCCTGACGCTTGGCCCAGCGCAGATTGCCCCAAAGGTCCAGTTCCCAGCTCGCGCTGACCTTGGCGCCCAGTTCGGGGTCGTTGTCAAAACCCTCCCCATAATACTCGTTCGTCTCACGGTTGCCGTAGACACGCGCCGAGATATCGGGCAACCGGTTCGCCTTGTCGATGCGGTAGAGCTGGCGCATCCGCTCCACGCGGGCCGCGGCGGCAAGCATGTCCTTGTTGTTGTCGAGCGTCCGGCGGATGATATCGCACAGGGCGGCATCGCCGTAGAACTCCCACCAGCCGATATCGGCGACGGTCGTCGAGTCCACCACGCCGGACACGATCGTCTCCGGCAGGTTCAACTCCGGAGCCCGGCACTCCCGGACGGCCGAACAGGAGACGGCCGCAAAGGCCCAGGCACCGGCCATAAGCGTATATGCAAGTCGTTTCATCGTTTCAGTTTCGATTTCAGTTTGGCTTTGAGGCGATAGATCCACACGAAGAAGAAAGGCACGAAAACGATACCCACCGTAATGGCCACGAGCATGCCGAAGAAGACACCCGTGCCGATGCCCTGACGGCTTGCCGAGCCGGGACCCGAGGCGAAGACCAGCGGCAGCATGCCCAGAATGAAGGCCAGCGAGGTCATGACGATCGGGCGGAAACGCAGGTGCGCCGCCGTAACGGCCGCCTCGACGATGTCGCGGCCCTTCTCGACCTCCTCCTTGGCGAACTCCACGATCAGGATGGCATTCTTGGCCACCAGACCCACGAGCATCACCAGACCGATCTGGAAGTAGATGTTATTCTCCAGGCCGCAGAGCCAGATACCCAGATAGGCCCCGACGCCCGCCACGGGGAGCGACAGGATCACGGCGATGGGCACCGTCCAGCTCTCGTACTGCGCCGCGAGGAACAGGAAGACGAAGAGGAAGGCCAGGGCAAGCACAAGGCCCGTCTGTCCGCTCACATGCTTCTCCTGATACGACAGGCCGCTCCACTCGACGCCGATGCCGTCGGGAAGGTGTTCGGCGACGATCCGCTCCAGGGCGTCCATCGCCTGTCCGGAGCTGTACCCGTGCGCCGCCTCGCCCGAAATGGTCGCCGCGGTGAACATGTTGAAACGCTTGATCGTTCCCGGACCGGTCGTATAGTCGGTCGTACCGAGCGCCGTCACGGGAATCATCGCCCCGTCGGCCCCGCGGACGAAAAAGAGATTCAGGTTATCGCGGTTGGCCCGATAGGGAGCCTCGGCCTGGACGTAAACACGGTAGATACGGTTGAAGAGGTTGAAGTCATTGACATAGATCGATCCCGTAAAGGCCTTCATCGTCGAGAAGACATCCGACATGGAGACCCCCAGCAGCTGCGCCTTGTCGCGATCGACATCGAAGTAGAGCTGCGGGATGTCGCCCTGCATCGACGACGAAAGGCCCGCCAGCTCGGGGGTCCGCTCGGCATAGTACATCAGCGTATCGACCGCCTGCTGCAGATCCTCATACGAAGTGTTGGCACGCGCCTCGAGCACCATCTCGAAACCGCCCGACTGGCCCAGACCGGGAATCACCGGAGGCGTCGAGAGATAGACCTTGCTCTCGGGATAGCGTTCCAGTTCGTCGCGGACACGCTGCATGATCAGGGTAATGTCGTCCGTTTTGCGCTCCTCCCACGGCTTGAGGATCACCGTAAGCTGGCTGCGCGACTGGTTCGTACCTACCCGGGGGCTCGAGCCCGTTACGTTGAGCACATATTCCACGTCGGGATCCTTCATCAGGAAACGCATGGCCCGGTCGGTAACCTTGCGCGTACGCTCGATCGTAGCCCCCTCGGGAAGCTCCAGCTCGATGGTGAAGTAACCCTGGTCCTCCTGCGGCATGAAACTCTGGGGCACGAGGCGGTTCATCACCCAGATACCGATCAGGGCGATGCCGAAGGCGGCGAACACGCGGCGCGAGCGGGAAAGCGCCCGCACGATCGTACGGCCGTAGAGCAGGTTGCCGCGCATGAGGAAGAGGTTGATATAGCGGAAGACGCGGTTTTTCTTTCCGGCACTCTCGGGACGCAGGAACAGCGAGCACATCACGGGGCTCAACGTCAGCGCCACGATCGTCGAGATGATCACCGACACGGCAATCGTGATGGTGAACTGCCGGTAGAGCTGTCCGGTGATGCCCGAAAGGAAGCTCACGGGGACGAACACCGCACACAGCACGAGCGACATGGCGATCAGGGCGCTGCCCAGACCGCGCATCGCCTTTTTCGTCGCCTCGTAGGGCGAGAGGTGCTCCTCGTTCATGATGCGGTCCACATTCTCGACCACGACGATGGCATCGTCCACGACGATACCGATGGCGAGGATCAGTCCGAGCAGCGTGAGCAGATTGAGCGAGAAACCGAAGACGAGCATCACGCCGAACGTACCGACGAGCGAGATGGGCACCGCAACGATCGGGATGAGTGTCGCCCGCCAGCTCTGCAGCGAGAGGAAGACGACGAGGATCACCAGAACGAGCGCCTCGAACAGCGTCCGGTAGACATGGTGGATCGACTCGGAAATATAGGTCGTCATGTCGAAGGGCACGTTGTAGGTGATGCCCTCGGGGAAGTTGCGGCTGATTTCGTCCATCGTCGTGCGCACCGAAGTCGCCACCTCGACGGCATTCGCACCGGGCAGCATGTAGACGTCGAGCACGGCGGCATTGCCTCCGTTGATACCGCTCTCGGTGCTGTACGACTGCGCCTCGAGCGAGATGTTGGCCACGTCCCGCAGGCGGATGATCGAACCGTCGGGATTGGCCCTCACGACGATCTCCTCGAACTGGCTCACCGACGACAGACGTCCCTGCGCCGTGATCGGAATCGTTACGTCCACCCCCTCCATCGGCGCCTGGCCCAGCACGCCGGCCGCCGATTCGCGGTTCTGGTCCTTCAGGGCATTCTGCAGGTCCTTGACCGTCAGCCCCAGGTCGGCGAGCTTGTCGGGCTCGACACGGATCTGCATGGCGTAGTAGCGGCTGCCGACATTCGATACGCGGCCTACGCCCGGGATACGGCGCAGCATGTCCAGCACGTTGAGCGTGGCGTAGTTCGAGAGGTAGATTTCGTCGAATTTCGGATCGGACGACAGCAGCGTGATGGTCATCAGCTTGCTCGAAGCCTGCTTCTCGACCGAAATACCGTTCTGCACCACCTCGGCCGGGAGGCGCGCCTCGGCCTCCTTGATACGGTTCTGGATATCGACGGCCGCCAGGTCGGCATTCGTCGAGATGTCGAAGGTAACGGTTACGGTGAATCCCCCCGAATTGGAACTCGACGACTCCATGTAAATCATGCCCGGCGTACCGTTGAGCTCCTGCTCGATGGGCGTGGCCACGGCCTGCGTTACGGTCTGCGCATCGGCTCCGGGATACGACGCCGAGACCTTCACCACCGGAGGCACGATCTGCGGATACTGATCGACGGGAAGCAGCACCAGGCCGATCGCACCCACGATCACGATCACGATGGACAGGACGGTCGAGAAGACGGGCCTGTCGATAAAGAAATCACTCTTCATGGGCTACTCCTTCCGTTCGGTTGCGGACTCCTCCTCATCGATGGGAGCCACCGGTTCGACCTTCATGCCGTGCTGGAGCTTGTGGTAACCTTCGACGACGATCCGCTCATCGGACGAAAGACCGCGTTCGATGACCATCTTGTTCTCGGGAATCTCGGGCCCGGTCTCCACGAAACGCTTCTCGACGACACTGTCGGGACGCACGACATAGATATAGGCGCCGCCCTTCTCGATCACGAGGGCCTTCGACGGCACGACAACGGCATCCTCACGCACGTCGAGCAGCAGTTTCACCTTCGTGAACTGCCCCGGAAGCAGGATCCGGTCCGGATTGGCCATCTCGGCCCGCACGGAGAAGGTTCCCGTCTGGGGATCGACCTGCGGATCGGCGAAATCGACCAGACCCCGGTAGGGATACTGCGATCCGTCGGCCAGCGTTACGGTGATGTAGGGGTTCCACTTGCGCGTGGTATCCTTCTGTCCCAGATTGACGTTCCGGGCCTTCGAACGCAGGTAGTCGAGGGCCGTCATGCTGAAGTCCACACGCACCGTATCGCTCTTGACGACGGTGGCCAGCAGCGACTTGCCGCTCGGGCCCACCAGCGTTCCGATATCCACGTTGCGCTCGGAGATATAGCCCGACACGGGCGACTGTACGGTCGTATAGCTCAAGATCATCTCGGCCTGCGTCAGGTCCGCCTCGCAAACCACGACATCCGCCGCAGCACTCTCGTACGAGGCAATGGCGTTGTCGAGGTCGAGCTGGCTCGCGGCGCTCTGCTCGTAGAGCGGGCGGATACGCTCCAGGTCGCGCTGTGCCTTGAGCGCCTGCGCCTGGGCCTTGTTCAGCTGCGCCTTGGCCTTGTTGGCCCGGGCCCGGTAGAGTTTGGGGTCGATAACGAAGAGCGTCTGCCCCTTTTCGATATAGGTTCCCTCGGTGAAGAGCATCTTCTCGAGGTAACCCTCGACACGGGCACGGATCTCGACGAACTGCTGGGCGCGGATACGGCCCACATACTCGCCGTAGATGCTGACGTCCTCCACCTCGACGGGCTGCGTGGCCACGATGGGCAGGACGACCGGTACGGGGCGCGGCCGCAGCCACCACCACAATCCGCTGGCAGCAACGATCACGACACAGACCAGGATGATCCAACGCTTGCGGTTCATCGTTACCGACACGCGCGGCATCCGTTCCGCCACCTCATTTTTCCATTTTCCCAGATCCAGATTCTTCAGATCGGGTTTCATCTTCTTGAAATTCATGATGTTTCCTATTGTCTGTTCCGGCGCTGTTTCCACTGCGCCGAAGGCATATCACGGGATTAGAAACAAAGTGCGGACCAGCCGTATGCCAAGAGCACAAAACGATCATTTTCAACTTTATAACAATAACCCGCGGCAAAGATAGCGAAAAAATCCGTGGAAACATTCCACACGGGCCGGGGAGATTCTCCACACGCACCCGAAAAACCCCGGGAACAGTCCTGCAAAAATCCGCCGCCACGCCGCCATCCGGATTTTTTCGGGTTCCCTCCCCATTTTTTTGCCCGACGGACCGGTTTTTCATGCCGGGGATCGGGGTTTTTATCGTATATTTGCTGTCGATACCCGAACCAATCACTCGATACACACCATGAACAAAAAGAAGAGATGGATCACGACCGCCGCAGTCATCGTACTGTTCTGCGGAGTTCTGGCTTATTACAACTTCTACCATGACAAGCCGGATCCGACTGCCGGCGTCGAATCCGCCGCTCCGCGCTCGAAATCCATACTCAACGTAAACGGACTCGTCATCCGTCCCCAGACGCTGACCGACGGCATCACGACGATCGGCAACCTGCTGCCCGACGAAGAGGTCGATCTCTCGTTCGAAACATCGGGAAAGATCGTCGAAATCAACTTCCAGGAGGGTACGGCCGTCCGCAAGGGCGAACTGCTGGCCAAGGTGAACGACCGGCCGCTGCAGGCCCAGCTGTCGCGCTACGAGGCCCAGCGCGAGCTGGCCGAAGCCCGTGTCTACCGCCAGAGCGCCCTGCTCGAAAAGGACGCCGTGAGCCAGGAGGCCTACGAGCAGGCCCAGACCGAGCTGGCCATGCTCTACGCCGATATCGATATCGTGAAGTCGAACATCGCCCTTACGGAGCTGCGCGCGCCGTTCGACGGCGTCATCGGCCTGCGCAACGTCAGCGAGGGTGCCTACGCCTCGCCCGACGTCGTCGTCGCCAAGCTCACGAAGATCTCGCCCCTGAAGATCGACTTCTACGTTCCCGAGCGTTATGCCAACCAGATCCACCCCGGCACACGGCTCACCTTTACGGTCGAGGGGCGCGAGGAGAACTTCCGCGCCGAAGTTTACGCCACCGAATCGAAGGTCGATATCGAGACCCGCACCTTCGCCGTGCGCGCGCTCTTCCCCAACCGGCAGGGCAAGCAACTCCTTCCGGGGCGCTTCGCCGACGTGAAGATCCGCATGCACGACATCCCCGACGCCATCGCCATCCCCACCGAGGCTATCGTCCCCGAGATGGGCGTCGATAAGGTCTACCTCTACAAGGGCGGCAAGGCCCGGGCGGTAACCGTCCGTACGGGCCTGCGCACCGAATCCCGGATCCAGATTCTCGCAGGGCTCAACGTCGGCGACACGATCATCACCTCGGGAACGCTCCAGCTGCGCACCGACCTACCCGTGAAACTCGACAACGTCGAATAAACCCTCCGCCGTATGAACATCTCCGAATTGAGCATCCGGCGGCCCGTCATGGCCACCGTGCTGACCCTGATCATCGTGCTGTTCGGCGTCATCGGATACACCTACCTCGGCGTACGCGAATATCCGAGCGTGGACAACCCGATCATCTCGGTAACGTGTTCCTATCCGGGCGCCAACGCCGACGTCATCGAAAACCAGATCACCGAACCGCTCGAGCAGAACATCAACGGCATCCCGGGCATCCGCTCCATGTCGAGTACCAGCCAGCAGGGACAGAGCCGCATCACCGTCGAGTTCGAACTCTCGGTCGATCTCGAAACGGCGGCCAACGACGTGCGCGACAAGGTTTCGCGCGCGCAGCGCTACCTGCCCCGCGACTGCGACCCGCCAACCGTGTCGAAGGCCGATGCCGACGCCACGCCGATCCTCATGGTTACGATCCAGAGCGACAAGCGCTCGCTGCTCGAGTTGAGCGAGATCGCCGACCTGACGGTCAAGGAGCAGCTGCAGACCATCAGCGACGTAAGCTCCGTTGAGATCTGGGGCGAGAAGCGCTACTCGATGCGCCTGTGGCTCGACCCCGCGAAGATGGCCGGATACGGCATCACGCCCGTGGACATCAAGCAGGCGCTCGACCGCGAAAACGTCGAACTTCCCTCGGGCAGCATCGAGGGCAACACCACCGAGCTGACGATCCGCACGATGGGCCTCATGCACACCACGCAGGAGTTCAACGACCTGGTGGTCCGCGCCGATGCGGGGCGCATCATCCGCCTGAGCGACATCGGCCGCGCCGAACTGGGGCCGCAGGATACGCGCAGCTACATGAAGATGAACGGCGTGCCGATGGTCGGCATCGTCGTGATCCCGCAGCCGGGCGCCAACCACATCGACATCGCCGATGAGGTCTACGCCCGCATGCAGACCATGCGCAAGGACCTGCCGGACGATGTGCTGACGGGATACGGATTCGACAACACGCGCTTCATCCGCGCCTCGATCGACGAGGTGAAGCAGACCGTTTACGAAGCCTTCGTGCTGGTCATCATCATCATCTTCCTCTTCCTCCGCAACTGGCGCGTAACGCTCATCCCCTGCATCGTCATCCCCGTCTCGCTGATCGGCACCTTCTTCCTGATGTATCTGGCGGGATTCTCGATCAACGTCCTCTCGATGCTGGCCGTCGTGCTCTCGGTAGGTCTCGTGGTGGACGACGCCATCGTCATGACCGAGAACATCTACATCCGCATCGAACGCGGCATGACCCCCTTCGAGGCGGGTATCGACGGTGCGAAGGAGATCTTCTTCGCCGTGCTCTCGACCTCCGTAACGCTCATCGCCGTCTTCTTCCCGATCGTCTTCATGGAGGGAACCACCGGACGGCTCTTCCGCGAATTCAGCCTCGTGGTTTCGGGTGCGGTCATCATCTCGACCTTCGCGGCCCTCACCGTAACGCCGATGCTCGCCACGAAACTCCTCGTCCGCCAGGAGCGCAAAAGCTGGTTCTACAACAGGACCGAACCCTTCTTCGTCGGGCTCAACAACTTCTACAGCCGCACGCTTACGGGATTCCTGCGCCGCCGCTGGATCGCCCTGCCGCTCATCGGCATCATGATCCTCCTGATCGGCGTGCTGTGGAGCACGATCCCCTCGGAGATGGCCCCGCTCGAGGACCGTTCGCAGATCACGATCAACACCCGCGGCTCGGAGGGCGCCACCTACGAATATGTCCGCGACTACACCGAGGAGATCAACCGCCTGGTCGATTCGCTCGTCCCGGAGGCCGAGGCGACGACGGCCCGCGTATCGAGCGGCCGGGGAAACATCCGCATCGCCCTCTGCGACATCTCGGAGCGCTCGCGCAGCCAGATGGAGATCGCCGAGGAGCTCTCGGCGGCCGTGCGGACGAAGACCAAGGCCCGCGCCTTCGTGCAGCAGCAATCGACCTTCGGAGGCCGCCGCGGCAACATGCCCGTGCAGTATGTGCTGCAGGCCACCTCGATCGAACGCCTGCAGGAGGTGCTCCCGGAGTTCATGAAGCGCGTCTACGAGAGCCCCGTCTTCCAGATGGCCGACGTGGACCTGAAGTTCAGCAAGCCCGAGGCACGCGTTACGATCAACCGCGACAAGGCAAACCTGCTGGGTGTCAGCGCACAGGATATCGGCGAGACGCTCCAGTACGGATTGAGCGGCCAGCGCATGGGCTACTTCTACATGAACGGCAAGCAGTATGAGATCCTGGCAGAGATCAACCGCCAGCAGCGCAACAAGCCCGCCGACCTGCGGTCGATCTACGTCCGCGGCGAGAACGGCGAGATGATCCAGCTCGACAACCTCATCACGTTGGTCGAGGCCGTGGCGCCGCCGCAGCTCTACCACTACAACCGCTTCCTCTCGGCCACCATATCGAGCGGCCTGGCCAAGGGCAAGACCATCGGAGAGGGCCTCGACGAAATGGACCGCATCGCGGCCGAGGTGCTCCACGACGACTTCCGCACGGCGCTGGCCGGCGACTCGAAGGAATTCCGCGAAAGCTCCTCGAGCCTCATGTTCGCCTTCCTGCTGGCCATCGTGCTCATCTACCTGATCCTCGCCGCACAGTTCGAGAGTTTCAAGGACCCGCTGGTCATCATGCTCACCGTGCCGCTGGCCATCGCCGGAGCCCTCGTCTTCATGTGGGGCACGGATCAGACGATGAACATCTTCAGCCAGATCGGCATCATCATGCTCATCGGCCTGGTGGCCAAGAACGGTATCCTGATCGTCGAGTTCGCCAACCAGAAGCAGGAGGCCGGCGAGGAGAAGATGCAGGCCATCCGCGACGCCGCGCTGCAGCGCCTGCGCCCGATTCTGATGACCAGCGCCTCGACGATCCTCGGCCTGCTGCCCCTGACGGTCGCCACGGGCGAAGGCGCCAACGGCCGCATCGCCATGGGTATCGCCGTCGTGGGCGGCATGTTGGTCTCGACGCTGCTGACCCTTTACATCGTGCCGGCCATCTACAGCTACGTCTCCACCGACCGAAGCAAACGAACGAAAAAGAACGCCTTATGACCCGACGCATAATTACCCTTCTGCTGGTTCTCGGGCTCGGTCTTTCGGCCGTCGCCCGGGAAGCCGCCCCCGAGCCGGCCGACACGACCGGCCGGGCACACTCCATACGGCTGATCCCGATTCCCGACCCGCAGGCACCCCCGACCGAGGTGCTCTCGCTGCGCGAATGCCTCCGGCTGGGACTCGAGCGCAACTACGATATCCGCATCGTCCGCAACGAGGAGCGCATCTCGGACAACAACGCCACGGCCGCCAACGCGGGCAAACTCCCGACGATCGACCTCTCGGCCGGATACGGCAGCAACGTAAATCGCATCCACACGACCCCGCGCACGGGCGAGGCAACGACCGACAAGGGGGTCTACGACGGTACGTTCGACGCCGGGGTGGCGCTGAACTGGACGCTCTTCGACGGGTTCCGCATCCGTGCCGACTACCGCAAGCTGCAGGAGCTGAAGGCGAAGGGAGCCCTGCAGACCCGCCTGACGATCGAGGACTTCATCGCCTCGTTCACGGCCGAATACTACAACTTCATCCAGCAGACGCTGCGTCTGGAGAACTTCCGCTACGCCATGGCCCTCTCGCGCGAACGGCTCCGCATCGCCGAGGCGTGGCACGTCGTGGGCAGTTCGGCGGGGCTGGACGTCCTGCAGGCCCGCGTGGACTTCAACGCCGACAGTTCGCAGTACATGTCGCAGCAGGAGGCGGTCATCGCCTCGCGCATCCGCATCAACGAGCTGCTGGCCAACGAGGATCTGGACCGCCGCTTCCTGGTCCGCGACACGGTCATCACCATCGACGAGGCGCTGCAATGGGATGTCCTCTCGTATGAAACCCGCACGGCCAATGCCGAACTGCTGATCGCCGACCGCGACAACACGATCTCGGAACTCTACCTGCAGAGCATCCGTTCGCGCAACTACCCCTACCTGAACCTTACAGCCGGTTACGGATATACCCACAACCGCTACGGCAGCGGCACGTCGCGCCTGCGCAGCGAGCTCGGGATGAATGCCGGACTGCAGCTGGGCTTCACGATCTTCGACGGAAACCGGCGCCGCGAACAGCGCAACGCCCGCATCCAGATCGAGAACACCCGCCTGACGCGCCAGCAGCTCGAACAGACCCTTCTGGCCGACCTCTCGAACTTCTGGCAGGCCTACCAGAACAACCTCGAGGTGATCCGGCTCGAACGTGAAAACCTCATCGCCGCCCGCGAGAACTACCTTATCGCCATGGACAGCTACCGGCTGGGATCGCTCTCGGGCATCGAGGTCCGCGAGGCCCAGAAGAGCCTGCTCGACGCCGAGGAGCGCATCCTGCAGGCACAGTACAACACCAAGCTGTGCGAAATCTCGCTGCAACAGATCAGCGGCAACATTACCGTCTATATGGAATAACCCTCAAAGGCCGATCTGTCGCCGGAAAAGATATTTGCAAAAATATTTTCCATTAGAAACTTGTTTTATTGGAAAACAATTTTTACCTTTGTTCCGTCGTTCAAGGACAAAATGATTGAAAGGATGAAAAAAATACTTCTTGCCGCCATGCTGCTGCTCTCCACAACAGGGTTGGCTGCGGCACAGACCCCGAAGGACAACACCCGACGAAACAATACAAAAAAGGAAAATACCATGAAAACGATCCATCTCACGAAGGCGGACTTTCTGAAGAAGGTCGCCGATTACGAAACCAATCCGCAGGAGTGGAAATACCTCGGCGACAAGCCGGCGCTCATTGACTTCTATGCCACCTGGTGCGGCCCCTGCAAGGCGCTGGCCCCGGTGCTCGAGGAGTTGGCCGCAGAGTACGGCGACCAGATCTACATCTACAAGGTCGATACGGGCGAGGAGCAGGAGCTGGCCGCGGTGTTCGGCATCCGTTCGATCCCCTCGCTGCTCTTTATTCCGCGTGAGGGCAAGCCGCAGATGGCCGTAGGCGCCATGCCCAAGGCAGCGCTCAAGGAGCACATCGACCGTATTCTGCTCGGCAAATAACCCGCAGCCATGAGTCCCGTAGCAGATCCCGGGCTGTGCCCGCAGAACCATCGCTGTCCGCTGATCGACTCGTGCCCGGTGGAGGCCATCACGCAGGAGGGGTTCTCCCTGCCGCAGTTCGATCCCGACCTGTGCATCGAGTGCGGACGCTGCGTCGCCCTGTGCGGCAAGGGAGCCGTGCATTGGGTGGAAGAGACCCGCTGACAACAACGAACCGAAGCAGACGGATGGTCCGAAAGGGCCGTCCGTCTCTGCTTTTTTCTGGAAACGGTCTTCCGAACGATCGAAAAAACGTATCTTTGCAGGACAACCGGCGGAAAACCGCGGACGGCACGATTTCCGGCCCGACACCTCGTACCCATGCAAAGATACCTCTTCTTCGACCTTGACGGCACGCTGACCGACTCGATGCCCGGCATCGTACACGCCGTACAATACGCCCTCCGCCATTTCGGCATCGAACCGCCGGCGGACGAGGCGCTGCGCTGCTTCGTCGGGCCCCCGATGCGCGATTCATTCATGGAGTTCTACGGCATGGGTGCCGAAGAGGCCGAACGGGCCGTCGCCGTCTCGCGCGAATACTTCGTCCCGAAAGGCATGTTCGAAAACGAACTCTACGAAGGGATTCCCGAACTGCTCGACGCGACCTGTGCGGCCGGTTACGCGAACGTCATCGCCACCTCCAAGCCGCAGCCCTTTGCCGAACGCATCATCGCCCATTTCGGACTCACGGACCGTTTCCGGCTCGTCTGCGGCAGCCTGCTCGACGGTTCGCGCACGACCAAGAGCCAGGTCATCGGCCATGCCCTTCAGACGCTCGGGATCACCCCCGCCGAGGCCGTCATGATCGGCGACCGGCGCTACGACATCGAAGGTGCGGCCGGATTCGGCATGGAGAGCATCGCCGCAGGCTGGGGCTATGCCGCCCCGGGAGAACTGGAAGCCGCCCGCCCCTCCCATTTTGTCCGGGATGTCGCGGCACTGCGCAGATTGCTCGTCGGGAACAAATAAAACGCTGTCGGGCAGTACCATAGAACCCGGAATCCGTCCCGAAGGTTCCGATCTCTCCGAGAAGCGCCCGAAAATTTATTGATTTTCGATAAAAAACTATTGTTTTTCATTTTTTATTATATACCTTTGTATCCGGGCAGAGGAAGCCGGATTACAATTTGTCGCAGGTCGCGGGAAAGTTCCTGCAACGCAGCCTGCATCCGGTTTGCCACAGGCCCGGAACAGGCAAAACGCAGGCTCGTATGATCAAACTGGAAAACATCAACAAGACCTACAACAACGGTTCGCCGCTGCATGTGCTCAAGGGAATCAATCTCGAAGTCGAAAAGGGCGAGCTGGTCTCGATCATGGGGGCCTCGGGATCGGGCAAATCGACCCTGCTGAACATCCTCGGAATCCTCGACGACTACGACAGCGGCAACTACTACCTCGCCGGACGCCTCATCAAGGGGCTGACGGAGACGCAGGCCGCCGCCGCACGCAACAACATGATCGGCTACATCTTCCAGTCGTTCAACCTGATCAACTACAAGAACGCCGTCGAAAATGTCGCCCTGCCCCTCTACTACCAGGGGGTTGCACGCCGCAAGCGCAACGCCCTGGCTCTCGAATACCTCGACATGCTCGGGCTGCGCGACTGGGCCGAGCACATGCCCAACGAGATGTCGGGCGGCCAGAAGCAGCGCGTGGCCATCGCCCGGGCACTGATCAACAAGCCGCAGATCATCCTCGCCGACGAGCCCACGGGAGCCCTCGACAGCAAGACCTCACAGGAGGTGATGAACCTGCTGCGGAGCGTGAACGTCGATATGGGCATGACGATCATCTGCGTAACGCACGAACAGTCGATCGCCGACCAGACCGACAAGATCATCCGACTGAAGGACGGCGTCATCGGAAGCATCACCGAAACCGGACTCGGACGACGATGAGAGAGCTGCTGCTGGAAATCTGGACCTCGGTGCGGCGAAACAAGCTGCGCACCTTCCTCACGGGATTCTCCGTCGCGTGGGGCATCTTCATGCTCGTCATCCTGCTCGGTTCGGGCAACGGGCTCAAGAACGGCGTGGAGTCCAACTTCGGCGACTACGCCACGAACTCGATCTCCCTCTACGGAGGCTGGACCTCGAAGGCCTGGAAGGGGTACGACCGCGACCGCCGCATCCGCCTCACGAACCGCGACCTGGAGATCCTCGAAAAGGAGTTTCCCGAGGTCGAGGAGGTGGCGGCCAACACCTGGCTTTCGTCGAAGAAGCTCGCCTACGGCGGTGCCTTCATGGAGGCTTCGCTGCGCGGCTCGCTGCCCAAGGTGGCCCAGATCGAGGGGATCAAACTCGCCCGGGGGCGCTTCATCAACGAGGCGGACATCCGCGACTACCGCAAGTCGGCGCTCATCGACGAAGCGACGGCCCTCGTGCTCTTCAAGGATGCCGACCCGCTCGGCAAGTTCATCCGCGTGGACAGCCTCACGTTCAAGGTCGTGGGCGTTACGAAGGGCGACGCCATGCGCAACAACGCCGTCTGCATCATCCCGCTCACGACGGGACAGCTCGTCTATGAAGCCAACGAACCCTATGTGAACAACGCGATCATCACCGTCAGCGATATCCGCACGGACGCCGAGATGGAGGCTTTCGAGAAACGGATCATCCGCCGCCTCGCCGCCGAGCACAACTTCGACCCGACGGACGAAAGCGCCGTCTGGATCAACAACACGATGGAGCGCGTCAAGGACATGATGATCGTCTTCGGAGGCATCAACCTCTTCGTCTGGATCATCGGTCTGGGAACGCTGCTCGCGGGCATCGTCGGCGTGAGCAACATCATGCTCGTAACGGTTTCGGAACGCACGGCCGAGTTCGGCATCCGCAAGGCGCTCGGCGCCAAACCGCGGTCGATCATCCGGCTGATCCTCACCGAATCGGTCATGATCACCGCAGCCTTCGGATACATGGGCATGGTGCTCGGTGTTGCCGTGATGGAGGCGGTAAACTACTACCTGACACAGACGCCGGCCGATCCGTCGGAGACGGGTTTCGCCCCGACGATCTTCCTCGACCCGACGCTCAACCTCGGCGTGGCGGTGAGCGCCACGGTGGTGCTCGTCATTGCAGGGCTCATCGCCGGATATGTCCCGGCCTACCGCGCCGCCCAACTGAAAACGATCGACGCCTTGCGCTATAACAAATAGAGACGATGGGATTCTTCGACACAGACCGCTGGAACGAAATCTGGCAGACGATCCGCCGGAACCGCAAGCGCAGCATCATGACGGCGCTCGGCGTCTTCTGGGGCATCTTCATGCTCACGGTGCTGCTGGGTGCCGGCATGGGTCTGGGACGTCTGTTCCGCGCCCAGCTGGGCGAGACCTCGACCAACACGGTGCTGATGAACCCCGGCCGCACGTCGGTCCCCTACAAGGGCATGCCCACGGGGCGCTGGTGGAACCTCGAGAACGACGATGTCGAGGCCGTGAAGAAACTTCCCGAAGTGAAGTACGCCACAGGTCTGGTCTGGGCCAACCAGTTCTACGCCAGCCACGGCGACCGCAAGGGCCAGTACTATGTCATGGGCCACATGCCCGACTACCAGAAGATCAACCCCGAGAAGATCGTCTACGGACGCTATATCAACGACCTGGACATGGAGCGCAAGCGCAAGGTCTGCCTCATCGGCACGCAGATCTGGAAGGACCTCTTCCCCGGGGGCGAGGACCCCACGGGCAAGACGATCACGCTGCAGGGAGCGCAGTTCACCGTTGTCGGCGTACTGAAGCGGCAGAGCAATATGATGACCTTCAGCGATGTGGAGAGCACGATCATCCTCCCCGCGACACTCGTGCAGCAGATGTTCGGCATGGGCCGCACGATCCACATGCTCGCCGCCGTAGGCTATAACGACGTTCCGCCCCGCATTCTCGAACGGGCGGTCAAGACCCCGGTCTTCTCGCGGCACATCATCTCACCGGACGACCCGCGCGCAGCGTGGGTGATGACCACCGCGGAGTTCATCACCAAGGTGAACAGTCTCTTCTGGGGCATCGGGCTGCTGACCTGGATCGTGGGACTGGGAACCCTTCTGGCAGGCATTGTCGGCGTGAGCAACATCATGCTCGTGCTTGTCAAGGAGCGCACGCAGGAGATCGGCATCCGCCGGGCGCTGGGCGCCCCGCCGCGGGCCATCATCTCGCAGATCCTCTCGGAGAGTTTCGTGCTGACGTTCATCGCCGGCGTACTGGGACTTACGGCCGGCGTGGGTGTGCTGTCGGTCGCCGACTCGATCTACTACCAGGCTGTCGTCGTCGCCCAGGAGGGTACGGACATCTCGTGGCAGATCTCCTTCCAGACGGGCATGCTCTCGCTCGCGATCCTCATCGCCGGCAGCCTGCTGGCGGGGGTCATCCCCGCGAGCAGGGCCCTGAAAATCAAGGCCGTGGATGCCATCCGCGAAGAATAACCGCAAAACAAACAAATACCGCATAAGTCATGAAAAAAGTGCTGAAAATTTTCCTGGGTGTGCTCTTTGCCGCACTGCTCATCGGGACCTTCGTGTTCCTGTGGCAGAAAACCCGTCCGGTGAAGATCGTCTACGCGATCGAACAGCCCAAAACGGACACCCTGAGGCAGTATGTGGTCGCCACGGGCAAGGTGCAGCCCCGCGACGAGGTGGAGATCAAGCCCCAGATCTCGGGCATCATCTCCGACGTCTACAAGGAGGCCGGCGAGATGGTCCGCCAGGGCGAGGTCATCGCCACGGTAAAGGTCGTTCCGGAGATGGGACAGCTCTCGAGCGCCGAATCGCGCGTCTCGGTCGCCGAGATCTCGCTCGAGCAGGCCGAGCGCGAATACAAGCGCACGGAATCGCTCCATGAAAAGGGCGTC
This sequence comes from Candidatus Alistipes stercoravium, assembly GCA_019119615.1. Classification (GTDB taxonomy): domain Bacteria; phylum Bacteroidota; class Bacteroidia; order Bacteroidales; family Rikenellaceae; genus Alistipes; species Alistipes stercoravium. The sequence continues at coordinate 85,993 of DWWQ01000056.1, forward strand.
ATCGCCGACGAGGAGGCCGAGCAGAGCCACACGGAGCTGCTGAAGGCCGAAGAGGAGCTGCGCAACGCCAAGGAGAACCTCGAGATCGTCAAGGAGGGTATCGCCAGCCGTTTTGCGGAGTTGAGCAACACGCAGATCCGCTCGACGATCGACGGCATGATCCTCGACGTGCCGATCAAGGTAGGAAATTCGGTCATCCAGGCCAACACGTTCAACGACGGCACGACGATCGCCACCGTCGCTGACATGTCGAACATGCAGTTCCAGGGCAATGTCGATGAGACGGACGTAGGCAAGCTCCACGAAGGGATGCCCGTGAAGCTGACGATCGGCGCCCTGCAGGATGTCGAACTGGATGCCACGCTGGAGTATGTGGCCCCGAAATCGACCGAAAGCAACGGCGTGATCCTCTTCGAGGTGAAGGCCGCCGTGCAGATTCCCGAAGGAGTCTTCGTGAGGGCGGGATACAGCGCCAACGCCAGTGTCGTGATCCAGAGCCGCGAAGGGGTGCTGACCCTGCCCGAAGGGTGCGTGGAGTTCGAGGGCGACAAAACCTATGTTCAGATGCTTACCAGCCCCGAGGATGCCGAGGAGCAGACCTTCGAGCGCCGCGAGGTCAAGATCGGCCTTTCGGACGGCGTGAACGTCGAGATCACCGAGGGCGTTACGGCCGGGGACAAGATCCGCGGCGCCCGCATCGACAACAAGAAGTAACAGCGACCTAATTCCCTACGCAAGATGAAAATCCGCATCGCCACGACATGTGCCGCCCTCTGGCTGGCCGCCGTACCGCTCCAGGCCCAGCAGACCGATCCGTCGGCCGGCACGCCGGCCGCAACATCCGCGGCCGAGGCGCCCTGGACGCTCGAATCCTGTATCGAATATGCCCAGCAGAACAATACCGAAGTGCAGCAGCGCGCCCTGCAGGTCGAAAGCAGCAGCATCGAGCTCTCGACGGCCCGTTACAGCCGGCTGCCCGACCTGAATGCCTCCGTGGGCGGCGACGCCTCGTTCGGCCGCGCCCTGACGAGCGACAACACCTACCAAAGCAACAACCAGACCTCGGGGTCGCTCAACGTATCGGCCTCGATGCCCCTGTTTCAGGGCATGCGCATCAACCACCAGATCGCCGCGGGCAAGCTGAACCTCGCCGCCGCCGTGCAGGATCTCGAACGCATCCGCGAGGATGTGGCGATCAACGTCATGACGCTCTACCTGCAGGTGCTCTACGCCAAGGAGATGGTGGGCATCTCCGAGCGGCAGGTCGAGTTGAGCACCCTGCAGGTTGCCAACAGCCGGGCGCTGGCCGCCGAGGGCAAGCAGCCCGAATCGGTCATCTACGAGAGCGAAGCGCTCCTGGCCAACGACCGCATGAGCCTCACGCAGGCCCGCAACGACCTGCAGCTGGCGCTGCTCGATCTGAGCCAGGCCCTCAACCGCCAGAGCGCAGCCGGTTTCGATATCGTCGTCCCGACGCTCGACAGCCTCGCGCTGGAGTCCTTCCGCGCCTCGGGATCGGCCGACGCCATCTACGATTATGCCGCCGAGAACCGTCCGCATATCAAGGCCGAGCAGCTGCGGCTCCGGAGTTCGGAACACAACGTGGATATCGCCCGTTCGGCACTCTATCCGTCGCTCTCGCTCGCGGGAGGATACGGCACGGGGGTCTACAGCGCCGACGACACGAAGTTCTGGGCCCAGATGCGCCACAACAGCCGCGAATATGTGGGACTCTCGCTCGGCATCCCCATCTTCAACCGCCGGGCCTCGCGCAACAACATCCGCTCGGCGCAGCTCGCCGTACGCAACCAGCAGCTGGTTCTCACGGCCGCCGAACTCGCCCTGCGCAAGGAGATCGAGCAGGCATGGTACAACGCCGACGCCGCCTATGCCAAGTACCGCGCTGCGGATACGGCCCTCGCCTCGGCCGAGGTGGCCTTCCGCTACGAGCAGGAGAAAGCCGCCGCGGGACGCTCGACCGTCTACGACTTCAACAACGCCAAGACCACCATGGAGAAGGCGCAGGCCGAAGCCGCACAGGCCAAGTACGAGTTCATCTTCCGCTCGAAGATCCTCGACTACTACCACGGAAAGCCACTCACGCTCTGACCGCCGGATCGCACCGTACATACCGTTCGAACGGCTCCGAAACCCGGATCGGGTATTTCGGAGCCGTTTTTGCGGAAGTTTTCGCCTCCGGAGGCGGCAATCCGGAAAATTTGACCTACTTTTGCAGCGATTTATCCACGAACCGCAACCGAAAAGATGGAATGGCTTAAGGAACTGCTCGTCGAACACTCGGCCCTGCAGGCCGTCATCGTGATCTCGCTCATCTCGACGATCGGCATTGGGCTGGGCAAGATCCGCTTCTTCGGTATCTCGCTCGGCACGGCCTTCATCTTTTTTGTAGGAATCCTCGCCGGGCACTTCGGGCTTTCGCTCGACCCCGCGATGCTGACCTATGCCGAGGATTTCGGTCTCATCATCTTCGTCTACGCCCTCGGACTGCAGGTCGGCCCGGGATTCTTCAGCTCGATGCGCGCCGACGGGCTGCGACTGGTCTCCCCGGCCATTGCCGTCGTGCTGCTCGGCACGGGATTCGCCGTGGCGTTGAGCTATCTGCTCAAGATACCCATCTCCGACATGTCGGGTATCCTCTGCGGCGCCACGACCAACACCCCGGCCCTCGGAGCCGCCCAGCAAACCCTGCAGCAGGCCGGAATCGACGCCAACGGCGCCGCCCTGAGCTGCGCGGTAACCTACCCGCTGGGGGTCGTGGGGGTCATCCTCGCCATCGTCGTACTGCGCAAGCTCTTCGTACGGCCTTCGGACCTCCCGGGGCCCGATGCCGTTCACAAGAAAAATATCTTCATCGCCAGCTACCACCTGACCAATCCCGCCGTCTTCGGCAAGAGCGTGCATGAAGTCGCCACGGAGAGCCACCACCACTTCGTCATCTCCCGGCTGTGGCGCAACGGTCAGGTTTCGATCCCCACGTCGGACCGTCTGCTGCAAAAGGACGATGTCATTCTGGTCATCACCAACCGCGACGAAGCCGACGCCCTGCGGCTGATCTTCGGCGAGCAGGAGAAGAAGGACTGGAACAAGGAAAACATCGACTGGAACTCGGTGGACGGACAGCTCATCTCGCAGCGCATCCTCGTAACGCGCCCCGAGATCAACGGCAAGAAGCTCTCGTCGCTCCGCCTGCGCAACAACTACGGCATCAACATCAGCCGTGTCTACCGTTCGGGCGTGCAGCTGCTCGCGACGCCGGACCTGCGACTGCAGCTCGGCGACCGCCTGACGGTCGTCGGCGAGGCACAGGCCATCCGCAACGTCGAAAAGATCCTGGGCAATGCCGTGAAGAGCCTCAACGAGCCGAACCTTGTGGCCGTGTTCATCGGTCTGATCCTCGGCCTGACGCTCGGAAGCATCCCCTTCGCCATCCCGGGCATCTCGATTCCCGTGAAACTCGGTCTGGCCGGAGGCCCGATCATCGTGGGCATCATCATCGGCACGTTCGGCCCCCGCATGCACATGATCACCTACACGACGCAGAGCGCCAACCTGATGCTCCGCGCCCTGGGACTCTCGATGTACCTCGCCTGCCTGGGGCTTGAGGCCGGCGCCCACTTCTTCGAGACGGTCATGCGCCCCGAAGGGATTCTCTGGCTCGGCGTAGGTTTCGCGCTGACCTTCGTTCCGGTCGTTCTGATCGCCATCCCGACCATGCGGCTGCTGAAGGTCGATTTCGGCTCCGTGGCAGGACTGCTCTGCGGAGCCATGGCCAATCCCATGGCCCTCAACTACGCCAACGACTCGATCGAGGGAGACAATCCCTCGGTATCCTATGCCACGGTCTATCCCGTCTGCATGTTCCTGCGCGTGATCGTCATCCAGATCATGCTGATGCTCTGCCTCTGAAAAAAAGACAGGCGGTCCCGTCAGGAACCCTCCATGCACAGTTTCGGCCGCCCCGTCGGGGCGGCCGAAACTCCTTTATCAGGTGAAATACTGCGGAAAGACCCGCACGACCTCCTGCTCGAAATTGGGAGTCAGCACCCCCTGCCCCATTGCGGCGCGGATCTCCGCCATTGTCCAGAAACGTCCGCCGTCCAGTTCTTCGCTCGGGAAGATCGGCCCATCATAGGTCGTGCGGTGCACATGGACCAGTTCGTACTCCCGCGCCGAGCGGAAGGGGTAGACCGTCAGCAATTCGGGTTCGAAACCGGTGATGCCCAACTCTTCGCAGGCTTCGCGCCGCAGCGCCTCGCCGACCGTCTCGCCATAGGAGACGTGTCCGCCGACGGCCGTATCCCAGCGTCCGGGCTGGATATCCTTCCACATCGGGCGCCGCTGCAGGTAGAGTTCACCCCGCGAGTTGAACAGGTGCAGGTGCACGACAGGGTGCAGCAGCATCGAGCCGCCGTGGCACTCCCGGCGCAGAGCGCTGCCGACAACACGACCCGAAAGGTCCACTACGGGAAAAAGTTCCTCTCCGTTGTCGTGTCCTGCGGAACACCCCGCAGATCTATCCTCGTTTTTCAGCATAGTCGAATCATAAGAGGGAAATCCCGCCCCTCCGGGCGGATTCCGGTCAGAGCTGGGGGCCCGATTCGCGCGGTTGGCCCACCTCGTAGCCCAACTGCCGCATCCACTCGACGGTGGCGGCATCGACCTGATCCGTACGGTCGGCCCAGCGGCCGCTCTCCACAAGCATCTGCTTGCGCTCCTCGAGAGCCTGCCGCAACGGGAAGTCGGGACGCCGCAACTGCGACTTCGCCTCCCGCTCCGAAGGCCGGATCCGCCGGTCGAAGACATCGCGCTGCGTCGGGCGTCGCTCCCCTTCCCACTTGAAGCCCTTCAGGAAGAGTTCCCGGTCAGGCTCCAGCTTGACCAGCGGCACGATATGCCAGACGGGTTCCTTGCGGTAGGTGATCTGCACCACCTGCTTCTGCTCGATGTAGAACGAACAGTCTCCGCTTTCGAAAAAGGCCACGTCGGTGATCTTCGGCGGCTCGCCGTCCTGCATATAATAGATCGTCTGCACGTTGCCGTTCACGTCGTCGCGGTAGACCTCGTTGTTGCGGAACCAGGCGGTCATCTGCTTGCCCGCAACCTGGTTGTAGTGCATCGTATCGAGCTGCGCGGACATGATCGGATCGCCCATGCATTCGGCCCGGGCAAGCTGCTGCCGCTCGGTATAGACGTCGATCCACTCGGCCGTGATCTGGTTGCTCTGGTTCCACAGCACGGGATTGATATAGAGATGGATCGTCGAATCGATGCTGATGGAGGTCATCGAGTCGCAGACGGCCTGCATGTCCGAACGGAAGATCCGCACGTTGCGGTACCCCTTCATCAGGCGGTAGATCGAGTCGGGCGGCAGCGTATCCTGTCCGCCGAGCGAATCCGTCTGCACGGCCTGCGACGGTTGCATCAGCGAGTCGGTTACCTGCAGCAGCAGCGAATCCATCTCCCGCATGTTGCGTTCGATCAGCGAATCAAGGACCCGCAACTGGGTAGAATCGACCGCTATGAGTTTTCCCTTGCGGGCCGCACGGGCTGCGCGGGCCTTCATCTTCGACTCGAGCTTGACGCGCTGGGCCGCAAGGCGTTTCTCCTCGCGCTCCTTCTGTGCAAGCAGCAGGGCCGTACGCTTCTCCTGGCGCCTGGCGGCAATCTCTTCAAGCAGTTTTCGGCGCTCCTCGGCCTTGGCCTTCTTCTCAAGCTCCTTCTCCTTGCGGACCTGCTCCTTCAGATAGGCCTTGCGGGCGTCGCCCACGAGCGTATCGAGCGGATTGACTGCCGACTGCTGCAACGAGTCCGCAGCCACGGCAAGCGAATCGGGAATTGTCTGCGAGGCGCGTCTTGCCAGGGAATCGAGTCCCTTCGGCACCCGGCGACGTCCGTCCGCACGGGCGTCGGCGGGCGTATCCCCCCTTTCGGAGGAGGGTGTTCCGTTTTTTTGCAACGAATCGGCGGCTCCAGCTATCTGCGGCTTTGCGGCATCGGGGCCCGCCGGCATCGCCAACGAATCCGCAGACAACGAATCCGCCGGCTGCAGGAGTCCTGCTGCGCGGGCCAGCGAATCGGCCTTTGCCCGTTCGGCCGCCCGGCGTTCGGCCTCCTTGTTGATCGTATAGAGAAACATCGAATCGGCCCGTATGAAGAGCGAGTCGCCCTGCGAGAGATCGTAGCTTATGACCGAAGGATCGCGCGTCAGGAAGGCATTGCCCGGCTCCTTCCAATATTCGCCGTAGTCGCCGAAGGCCAGCACCTTATGCTCCGTATCGTCGATCTGCAGGTCGCGGCGCAGGATGACATGGTTGCGCATGCGGTAGAAGTCGATGCTGTCGCTCCACATCTCCTGCTTCTCGGTGAGCAGGTAGCCGTTGCGCGTAACGATATAGAGCGTATCGAGTTTCTCGTAGGAGCCCCGGTCGGCATAGAGGTAGTCGCCGTCGCGGTTCCAGATGTTCGTACGCTCGAAGAAGTAGGCGTTGTCCGTGGCCATGTTGTAGACGACCGAATCGCCCCGAAGGTCATACTCCTCGTTGCGCATCTCGACCTGATCGACCGCTACGAGCTCCTTCGTGTCGGCATAGTAGTAGCCGCGCACGGCCTCGAGCAGATTCTCCCGGTTGGTCAGCACGCCCCCCTGGTCGAACTGTCCGACGTTGCTCTTCGTGTTGAAGATGAAGTCGTAGGTATAGAGCGTGGCGTCGCCGTCGATCACCTTCACGATATCGGAATAGACGCGCGCCTCGTTGCGCTCGCCGTCATACTCGGCCCGGTCGCCGTAGATGTAGGTGGTGTTCTTGTTGATGAGCACGTTGCCGAAGAACTCGATCCGCATGTCCGAATAGCGGACCGCCGAGTCGCAGGTGATGACCGCGCCGTTGTGCTGCGCGGCGAAGTTGCCCACCAGAAAAATCACCGAATCGCCCGGCGCCACCGGGCCCATGAGATCCGACTTGAGGTCGATGAGCTTCTTCTCGCCCTGCGGCGGGTCGGCAGGCTGCATGGCGCTGCGCGCCCCGAGAATCCCGGCGGCGAACAGCGCAATGACGGCTATGGTTCCGAACCGGCGCACGCTTTACTTGACCCAGTGTTTGTTTTCGAACTCGCCGTTGCGGAACTCCGGGTCGATGTAGACGTACATGCCGTCGATCTTCTTCGTGAGCCACTCCTTGAAGACCCGCTCCTGCTTGTCGGCGAGGGCCATCTCCTCCAGCCGCAGGTAGTCCTCGTTGAGCGACGCGGCGTGTGTGGGGATCACCTCCACGAGCTTGACGATCTTGGCCATCTGGTTGTGCAGCATGTCTTCGGTCAGGAAGGCATCCGACACCTCGCCCGGCTTGAGCTGGATCAGCGCATTGTAGTCCGCAAGGCTCTTGAAGTAACCGAAATCCTCCTTGAGGAACTTCGTAACGGTCATCTTCGCATTGGGCATGTAGCGTTCGAGCAATTCATGGTTCGAGACCAGACCGCCGTTCATCTTCGAAGACTCGTCGTCCGAATAGAGCTGCGCGGCCTTCTCGAAGGTGATCGAATCCTTGTGGATCAGGTCGGCGATGCTGTCGAGCTGCTGCAGCGTCTCCGACAACTCGTCGCTCGTGAAAACGGGATGGAGGATGATATGGCGGAAGTGGTAGAGCTGCCCACGCTTGTCGAGGAACTGGATCAAGTGGAATCCGTACTGCGACTCCACCACCTCGGAGATCTGCCCGGGCTTCATGCTCTCGAGGGCCTTGGCAAACGAGGCGTCGAGGGCCGAGAGCGGTGTGGGATCCATCTCGCCGCCGCGCATCGCCGCATCGTCCTGCGAATACATGCGGGCGAGATTCTCGAAACGCGCCTTGCCCGTGATGACCCGCTCGCGCATGTCCAGCAGGCGCTCGCGCGTACGCTGCTTGGCCTCCTTCATCGACTTGGGGAACTTCGTGATCTGCGCATAGACATACTGGTCGGCAATCAGCGGCAGGCTGTCCTTCGGGATCGACTTGTAGTAGCGCTCCACCTCACCCGGGATCACCGTAACCTTGTCCACGACGGTGCTCTGCATGGAACTGGCATAGGCCTGCTCCTCGTAACGCTGACGGAGAATCTCGCGCAGCGTGAAGATCGGCATGTGGTGCTTGGCCTCGAGTTTCGAGATCGAGCCCTCCAGGTCCACCATCTGCTGCACCTGGTCTTCGACGCTCGACATGATGCTGATGTTGTCGATCTCCACGGAATCGATCTGCGCCTGGTTGTAGAGCAGTTTCTGCGTCATGAGCGCCTCGAGCGCCTCGTTCATCGGGTCGCGGTCGGAGGTGTAGCCCTCCTGCCGGCGCTGCTCGACGAGCTGACGCGCGTATTCGTCCACCTCGGAATAGAGGATCGACGACCCTCCCACGACGGCGACCACCCGATCGAGCATCACCTGGCGTTTCTGGGCAAAGGCCCCAACGGCCAGAAGGATCGATACGGCCAATATACCTCTTCTAAACATGCGTGTCTTCGGTTTATTCATCATTTTTCAGTCTGTTCCGTTTCGGTTTGTTCCTCCGGGGCATCCTCCGCCCCGTAGATGCGCACATCACCCTCGTCCAGCGCCCGTTCATAAAGCTCCTCCTCATGGCGGCGGATCACCTCGCCCTGCCGCTGGTTGAAGAGGATGCGGCGGATGTTCGGGCGCAACCGTTCGAGCGGGATAGGCTCTCCCTCACGATGCACGGCATCGATCTGGAAATAATATTGCGACTGGCTGTCGTGCATCTCCTGTACGGAGGTCGTCGCCAGCAAGGCGTCATAGTTCTGGTTGCGGAGCGTGGGCAGATAGCTCAAAAACTCGGGAAAATCGACCCACTGCTCGCTGAAGTCGTAGACCGTAAAGTCGTTCTTGGCACAGAGGTCGCGGAAATCCTGCTGCTGCGCCTCGGACTTCGAGCCCATCAGCGCCTTGAGTTTCGCCGCCTGCCGGTAGCGGAGGCCCAGGCGCACGATCCGCCCCTTGACGATCGGACGGTCGAGGCGGTAGTCGCCCTTGTGGGCGTTGTAATAGGCCGCGATCTCCTCGTCGGTGAAGACCGTGTCGATCGAACGGTCCACATAATACTGCTCCAGCTTGCGGATGAGCAGCACCTGCCGGTACTCCTCGACCATGCGGTCGATATCGTCGGCCGAGGTGGAGAAGAGCACCTCCGCCTCCTCGAGCTTGAGCTGCTTGCGGACCCAGCGATCGACATACATCTTCATGTAGGCCGTGCTGTCCTCGGGACTCAACCCCTGCGGAATCGCATCGCGCACATCACGCAGCCGCAGCTCCCGGCCGCCGGCGCGTGCGAGAATCTCGTCGCTGGCGAAATAGCGCGGCAACTCCCGGCAACCCGCCAGCAGCAGCGCACCCGCCACGACCGCTATTTTCGCGCTCCACTTCATTTTCCAACAGGCAAAGATAGGGCTTTTACTCGTAATTTAACGCAATGCGCGGGAGATTATTACGCCCCGGCGCGATTTTTCTCCTCGGCCTTCATGCGCTGCAACGCCCGCCACATCATGTATCCCGAGATGACGAAAACCGCCAAAGCCACGACATACACCGCCACATAGAGCGCCCGACCGGGAATCAGGTCGATAAGCAGCGTATTTTCATGCCCGGTGGCGAGCATCAGGTAGGCCACGGCATTGTTCAGGGCGTGGAGAATCATCGTCGCCCACAGCGAGTCGGTGGCGATATAGACATATCCGAGTACCAGTCCCACGACGAATCCGTTGATGACCTGTACAGGCTGTCCGTGCAGCACGCCGAAGAAGAGCGACGAGACGACCCAGGCGATCGTTACCCCGTAACGGGCTCGCAGCGACCCGAGCACCAGACCGCGGCAGATCAGCTCCTCGAAGACCGGAGCGAAGAGCACCAGCGAGAGGATTGTCCAAAAGCCGCGTCCCACCTGAATCTGCAACTCGGGAAGAAGGACGAAAAGCGGCTCGAGGACCACGCCGACGGCACACATCATCACGAAGGCCCAGAGCAGCATCGCCGGGTCGAGCCCCCGCAGGGAGAACCGTGCCCAGCGGCCGCGTCCCCCGCGCGCGCGACGATACCAGAGCAGTCCGCCCAGCGCCACGGACATCGAGACGAAATAGAGCGCGGCGACCAGCTTGCCGACCGCCTGCGGCTCCATCGTATTGAAATCCCAGCTGTAACCCGCAAAGAGCGAGAAGAGCATGCCCAGCAGGCCGACAACCACCTGGGCACCGAGGGCGATGCCCAGCATGGCGAACAGATCACCCGTCGTGGGGAACCGGCGGCGGGATTCGGGCCGCTTCTCCGCGGCAGGGGCCGCATCGGCATGCGGCTGCGCTTCGGTGTGCGGGACCTCGGGCATGGCACCCCGCTCCTCCAATCGTTTGTCTTCCATATCTCTCATTATTGACTTACAGGCTCCAATGCGGAGATTTCCGCCTCAAAGATAGTGCAAGGCGCGTGCAACGCCAAATTTTATTTTTCTTCCGGGCGGGCAAGCGCCTCGGCATCGGGGATATCGCCTCGGGACAAACAGCCGCGAAGCGGTCCCGAACGGGTAATTTTGCACGACGATTGCGTATTTCCGCAGAAATTCATTAAATTTGCCTGCTTATTACACGGTATCGAATCACATTATGGCAAAGGTTATCGCATTAGCCAATCAAAAGGGCGGCGTGGGCAAAACCACGACGGCCATCAACCTGGCGGCATCGCTGGCCCTGCTGGGCAAGAAGGTGTTGCTGCTCGACGCCGATCCGCAGGCCAACGCCACCTCGGGTCTGGGCTTCGACATCAATCTCGAGGGCATTTACGAGTGTATTTCGGGACAGAAGAGCGCCGGGGAGGTGATCCTTCCGAGCCCCGACGTCAAGAACCTCTGGCTACTGCCTTCGTCGATCGACCTGGTGGCCGCCGATACCGAACTACCCAAGATGGAGCACGCCCACCACGTCATGAAACGCATCGTCGATTCGGTCCGCGAGCGCTTCGACTACATCTTCA